>NZ_CP085234.1:2400000-2700000 GCF_044807075.1 Brevundimonas vesicularis | reverse complement strand
GATCTTTTGATAGAGCAGGGAGGTCGCCGTGCCGCCAGGAAGCGCGCGGAGAGCACCCATGATCGCGCGCTGCCAACCGCTCGACCGCTGCTCAATCTGGTTCATCTCCAGAATGAAGCCGGTGGCTGCCTCGGCTGCGGCACCAAACGCGACAGCGAGTGGCGAGAGGGCAGCAATCCGCAGATTGTCCAACTGCCCGGCCGACCGCTGCATCTGCGCATCAGCGTCCGCCAGCTTCTGGATCATCTCCTGGTCCAAAACGGTGCCGAGATTTGAAGCGGCGTCCGCCAGGTTGTTTATGCCAGTCGAGCCGAGGGCAGCGAGCGGTAGCAGGTCTTCGATCTGCAGCTTGTCGAGGATGGCGGCCTGTTCTGCCTTGTCGCCGACCAACTGGAGCCGATCGGCGATGAGGCCGAGGAACTGGTCGGCGTTCTGGATGGACTGCAGGTCTTCCGGCTTGATTCGAAGGCGTTCGAACACCGGCTCGATGTCGCGACTTGCGATGCCGGCCCGGAACTCGCCGAGCAGGGTGTTGAGGCGATCAAGTCCGCCTTCAAGATCGGCGACCGATACTTTCGTCTCCGAAGCGGCGTAGCGCAGTTCCTGTAACCGGGTGGTGCCGATATTCAGACTGTCGGCTGTCTTCTGGATTTCCGCGCCGGCGGCTGCGACGTCACGCGCCCCTTGGACGATGGCTGCAAAGCCGATGCTTGCTGCTGCTGTCGCGACCCCGCCGAGGGCGGCTGTCATCAGTCCAGACGAGCGAGTGACCGCCTTGGCGGCGTCGTCGGCATGGCCCGCCATTTTGCGCGTGCCGCCCGCGAAGGCGTCGGCGCTGCGCTGCCCCGACTTTCCATAGTCCTTTTCGATGCGCTCAACGGACTTCTTGAGGTCGGTCTCGGCGCCACGAACGTCACGAGCAAGCTTGTCGCGGGTTGCGCGCAGCTCAAACGCAGCTGAGCCGATTACGGGGGCATCAGTCATCATCACCCCACGAAAAAGGGCGACCCGCTTGGAGCCGCCCTACAGATTTCCGACTGGCGTGTCGGGCTACATGACGTTCACGCAGTCCTTGCCGGCAGCGCAGAAGATGCGAGCTTGGAAGGCGATCGGCGTGCCATTTCGAAGGACCGCTTGGCAGGTGATCTCTTGCGGCTGCTGCGAGCGCTGCACAGTGACTGGCGGCGATTTCACAGCCCTCGCGCCAGACCAGGACGGCTCGTGTCCGGCCTTGATTGCCACAGCGCTGGCGCAGAGCTCCAAGAAGTCGGCCGGCTTGGCATTACCGGCTTCGATCCTGCCGGGCGCGCCGCCAGGGCCGAGGGTGGCATACCAGACCGAGACACCAGCTATGAGGGCGACCGCTATGCCGACGATGATTCCGATGGTTTTCATCGGAACAGGCTACGTCCGCTTGAACCTCGCGTCGATGCCTTGCGCCCAGCTTCGTAGCGCTTCGGCTTCGTCGACGTCGCTTTCGCTATCGACTGAGAGGTAATGCGAGAGGGGCGACAACGCCTTTTCCCTCGCGAAACGCTCAGCCCACCAACCTGACGCGGCGGCGAGCTCGGCGTCGCGCTGGGCGCGGCCAGTGATTGCGATCTTCAGCTGCCAGAATGTGCTGTCGAGAATGGCGTCGAAGCTTAGCCCCGCCCGCGCACCCGCCTCCAGAGCGTCACGAATGAAGTCTGAAGGCGCTGAAGAGGGTTTTCGGCACGCTCATCCTCTGGCTTGCCGGATGGGCCGAACCGAGCCAGCGCCCATGCCGAGTGCAAGGCGACGACGGCGCGATCGAAACCGATTGTGGTGTCGATGACCTCGGCTGCAACGATCTCACCGCCCGAGGCCAGCTCCAGCAGATCGGCAAGAGCTTCTCCGTCGCCAGGTCCACCCTCAGCGATTAGGGTCAGCTTCTCAATGAGAGCGGCGCGGCCCCACTCGGCGACGCGCCGTAGGGTGAACTGCAAAGGGACCGTGTCGCCCGCCCAGGGCAGGCGCACGATCCCGAGATAGGCGTCTGCCATCAGGCGGCGTCAGCCCAGACGCCGGCGGCGGTCGGCTGCAGTTCGAACGGCACCGACAGTTTGCCCTCAATGGGGCCGCGCGGCATGCCGTAGCTGCTGACCAGGGCCGAGAAGGTGTAGGTCTCTGATGTTTCGGTCGCGTCGCCGAAGACGAGGCGGAAGGTCTTGGTCGTGCCGGCGGCGTTGGCGGCCCGGATGGCTTCCTGCACGGTGTTGCCGGGCTGATAGTGCAGTTCGAACGACAGCGGCTGCTCTTCGCTCAGGCCGCCGATGTATTCGCGGCTGTTGCCGACGGTGTCGAAGTCGGTCGTGTCGATCCGCTCGTTCGTGGTACCGCCGCCGTCGTTGGAGAAGACGCCGGGAACCTTCGTGAAGGTCGGGCCGCCGGAAGAAGCGGTGTCCATTTCGAGGAAGACGTTGCCTTTGGTGCGGATAGCCATGGTCAGATCCTTTGCAGTTCGAAGCGGAGCGTGATGCGGCGACCGACCAGGCTGGGGTCAGTGGTCGGCGACGCGACCGGCCCCGTGGCGATCGCGGTGATGAAGGTGGCGCCGTCGGCGGCAAGGGCTTCCGGCTGCTGGTGGAAGAGGTCGCGGACATCGCGGGCCAATCGGTCGATCACGGCCGTGCTGCCGGTGTGTCGGGCATAGAGCCGGACATCCTGCATGATGGCCCGGCCGTCCTCAGTGAAGGTGTCGTCTGGACTGTCAGAGGAGGGCGCGGCGATGACGGCGGCGATCAGGCTGCCAAAGGTGAAGTCGTCCGGCGCGGTGTCGTTGAAAATCGCCGGCTGGCCTTGGTAGCGGTCCAACCGCTCGATGATCGATGGGGCCGAACCCAGGCGCGTGAAGATGGCGGCCAACGTGTTCATCGCTTGGCTCCCTCGATGAACGCTCGCTGCAACTCTGTTCGGTGATCGGTTCCGAGCGGTCCCAGGAACGGGCGGGCGGCCATGCGCTCCGTGCCCAGTTCCAGCGCCGAGGATTTCTCGGTGTTCGAGACGATGCGCCCGACCAGGTCGTCGCCGTCGCGCCTGATCTGAGGATCGGCGGCGGTCTTGTTGCGCAGTTCGCCCGTATCCGGTGCGGGCGGCTGGCCCGGCGCTGACGCCTGGTGCTTGCCGTAGATGCGGCCCGTGCCCGGCTGCGAGAGGTCCGCCTTCACCAGCGCCTCGCCCTGAAGGAGCGCGGACTTCAACCCTTGCTCCGCGCCGCGGTCGCTCATGGCGTCAATCCTGGCGAGGTCGAGCGTGACCTTCGCCATCAGCGGCCCTGAACCTCGTAGGTTGCGCCGGCGGGGTCACGGGTCAGGGCGATGATCTGCCAGTCCCGCCCCTCGGCGTTGATGGTGTGCCCGACCTTCGGCTCTACATCGAGCGTCGCAGCCAGGATGATGATTTTGCGGTCGTTTCCGGCGATGTCGCCAGCGGCTCGGCGGTACGCGCTGAAGTCGTCCACCAGAGCGCGGCAGGGGTGGGGCGTGGGCGGGCCAGGTATCCAGCCGCCCTGACCATTCGACACCCGTTCTCCTGGCACCTTCAGGACGCCAGCGCGGAAGACGGTCTCGCCCATGGCTTTGGCCATGATGCCAGGAACCCGGTCGAGGATGCTCATGCCTTCCTCAGCGGGACGTTGATGGTCGAGCCGCCCTGAATGCCGACCGAGCGCAGCAGGGCCGCAACCAGAGCCAGACGGGACGACCGGGCCTTGGCGCTCGCCTCGAACTCGACAGCCGCCGAGCCGGCCTTCACCGACTTGATGGCTGGATCCACGTCTCCGCCGATCAGCGGGGAGGTTAGGGACAGCCGGGCCGCCTCGATCGCCGCGGACTGGATCGCCAGTTCCATCGACGCCGTGACAGGGTAGGGGGCCGAGTATGTGGCCTTGATGTAGGTTGAGGCGTCCAGCAGGGCGGAGGATCGACGCTCCTCAGTGAGCGCTAACCAATCCGTCCAGCCGCGCGCCAGGGCGTAGGCGTCGGCCTGCTCGACCGTGGCCAGCGGATCGCTGGTCCATGCGTACAGACCGACGCCCATTGCTCAGGCCTCGCCGTCAGCGGAACTTCCGCCGTTGCCGCGAGCCTCGTTGCGCGCGACGCGGACAGCATCTTCCGCCTTGGCCTGGGCCTGCACCTTCTTCACGGTTCCTTCCGGCTTCACGTCCGGCTTCTTGCCGTCCAGAGCCGCATCCCACGTCTTCTTGGCGACGTAGTTGTCCTTTTCGGGGGAGTGATTGGCCATGTCGGCCTCCTTCATCTCAGAGATAATGGCCGAGCCGATCGAGCCCGGCCGTCAGGGTTAGGCGGCGGCGACGCTCAGGAAGGCGATGGGGACCTGCTTGCGGTCAGCCACCAGCTCCCAGTTCGCGGCGTTGGCCAGATCGGTCCAGCCGGCCGAGCGCGGGGTCGTCTCCGTGCCGTTGCCGGTGATCGAGGTGCTGAGGAAGTCGAAGCCCAGCGGGTGCACGATCATGTTCCGGCGGGTCCAGAGGGTTTCGGCACCGCCGCCGTTGCCGCGGGCCGCCTCACGCTCGTACTCCAGAGAGTTGGCAGGCTCGGCCATTCCGTAGCCGAAGGCGCCGGGACCGATCAGCGCCACGATGGAACGCCCGCCGACAACCATTGCGGCATCGTTGACGATGACGGGCATGCCGTTGAGCGTGCGCGTCAGCACGTTCGTGTCGGGAGTGCGAGCCACAGTGGCCAGACCTTCCTTCACGAAGCCGCCGAACACAGCCGAACTCATCACATAGCCGCCGATGGTGCCGAAGGCGTCGCCCAGGGTCAGTTGAGCGTCGATCAGTCCCGAGAAAGTAAAACCGTCAGCGGCCTCAGCTTCGAAGACCATGCCGGTGTCAGCGGCCACGGCGTCGTTGTAGATGCCGCGGAGAGTAGCCACGATCCGGCGCTCGGCCTGCTCCTGCCAGAACTGCTGGAGGCGCCCGGCGATGCGCTGGAGCGGGTCTCGACCGGTAATGACGCTCACCAGATCCATAGAGCCGAAGCCCTCGTTCAGGTAGGCGTTGCGCGCACGCATGGAGCCGGTGCCGATCGCACGCGGAACAGCAACGTCCTCGTACACATCGTTCGAGTAGTTCGGCTCGACGCTGGAGTCGATGCGCGCCCAGAAGGGCAGTTCCACGATACCGGTGCCCGAACCTGCCATCTCGGCAATGATCGGGTTGGTCACGATCAGCCCGCTCTCAAAGAACGGGGTGGAGGTGACGGGGTCGGTATCCATGTAGGACTGGATGACCTCATAGGCGGCCGTCCGGTCAGTGGCGAACACATCGCCGAGGGTAGTCATAGCCATGTGATTAGTTCCTTAGTCGGGGGTTAGAAACGCCCCCGATCAGGGGGACGGGGTTACGCCCCGGTCAGGGGGCGAAGTTTGCCCTTGCGGGCCAGGGCGAGGCGCTCTGCTTCGCCAAGCTCGGAGAGCGGCTTGACCCCGGGGCTGCCGCCGCCAGGAGCGCCTCCGCCTGAGTTGCCGTCCAGGATGAAGGGCTTGCCAGCGTCCGACGCGGCCCACTCCTTCACGTAGTCGGTCAGAGAGCGGCCCTCGATCTGGGGCTCGCCGTCCTTGGTGATCTTGATGCCCTTCTCCTTGAGCAGGGCGGTCACGGCCGGCTTGTAAATGTCGTCGACCTTGGCCTCGATCAGGGCCGTGGTGAGCGCATTCGTGCCGACCAGGTTCTCGTACTTGGCCTTCCAGTCGTCGCGCTCGGCGGTGAGCCGGCCCTCGACCTTGGCGAACTCGCCCTTGGCCTTTTCCTGCTCCTCTGCGGCGCGGGCATCAGCTTCCTCGCGCTCCGCGATCTTGGCCTCGGCCTCGGCGGCGCGCTTGCGGGCCTCGGCGGCCTCCTTCAGGAGCTTGGCGTTGTTGGCCTTCAGCTTCTCCGCCACGTCGTCCGGGCGCGAATCTTCGTCCACCGGAGGGGTGTTGTTGTCGTCTGCCATTTTGGGGTTTCCGTTCTGGGGCTGGCTCTAACCGGCCCACGATGCACGCCGGGCACATACCCAGCGCCTTGCCCTACGGAAGGGCGAAGCTCTTATGCTGTGACGGGGGTCACTTTCCCGCGGGCCATGCACATGGCGCAGACCCACTTGTCCGTCCCGCCGGTGATCCTCAGCCGCTCATCCTGGAACGCCTGATCCCTGACCTTCATCAGGGACCGGCTGCGGACACCGATGTCCGCCTCGCATATCCGGCATTCCCACGGCGTGAGGCGTCGAGCCCTCCGAGGCCGCTTCGGCTTGTCGGGCTTGCCGCCGTCAATGACGCGAAAGGGGCTCTCCACGGCCCCGTTATCCTACGGTAACGCCTCCGCGTCACGCTTCTTCAGCTGGTCCAGCGTCAGCACGCGGCCAGTGCGGTCGGTGAACCGGTCCAGCGTCAGCTTCCCGGCCCGGAACAGCTTGGCTTTCGCGACGCCGAGGATGTCGTCCTGCACCTCGGGGGGCTGCATTCTCAGCCACTCCGCATAGGTCTGCCGCTCAACAGGGGCCAGGCCCCGGATGCGGGGGATGGTGGTCGATCGGCAGTTCACATGCGCTGGCGGGCGAGGTCCGCTGTCCAGCGGGTAGACCTTGCCGTCTCGCCCTGCGCAGATAACCGTCGTGCGGCTGTCCAGCGTCGAGACCCACTCAACCCCGACGACCAGATCGCCCATCGCGGCGTATGTCTCTTGCGACGCCACCGCTGACACATGCGTCACTGCCGTGCGAACCATGGCCTCCGCGCCGCGGCGGCTGATCTCCAGAATGCCGTCCCGGTACTGAAGCGCTCTCGTGCCCCTGATCAGACGGGCGATCTCCGTGACTGACCGGCCCTCGATGAAGCCCTGCCGTACCGTCTCGCGAACCCGCTTGGCCGCGCCTTCCTCCGCCTCCGACAGCCATTCCCGCAGGAACCGACCCTGGAACGGACGCGAGTTCACCGCGGCGATCACCTGGGCCGCGCTGGGCGCCGTGGCGATGGCGTCGACGCTTGCGGCAGTCGATCCCAGCCGCACCAGACGCTCGGCGAAATCCAACTCAGCGCCGGCCAGCGCATCAAGGTCGGTGTTCAGCCTGGACCGGAGCACCGTCCAGCCATCGGCCTGAAGCGCTCTGATCTCCTCCAGCATCCGCTCCAACTGGCGCGGGTCACGGCCCTCGTTGTCAGCACGGAGGATGCGGGCCACCAGATCGGCGTCCACGCGGTTCAGCTGCGCCAGCACCTTGCGAACCAGCGACGTGCTGTAGCGGTTGAGGGCGATCCGATGGAGGACCGCCTGATTGTGGATGTCCTCGGCTGTGGCCATCACGCGGCCTCAGGCGGGGCTTCGTCCTCTTCGACCAGGCCGGGAGCGGCGCCTTCCTCGGCGACCTCTTCCTCGTGGTCCTCGTAGCTCTTGGCGGGATCCACGATCTCGCCCTGCTGGAGCTTGGCGAACAGTTCGCGCTTGCTGATCGCGCCGGACTGCCAGGCCTTCAGCAGCGCTTCCAACTGCTGCGGGTCCATGCCCGCGGGCAGGAGGTCGGTGTTCAGCCAATACAGCACGTCGCCCGACACGCCCGCCCACTGCGCCATGAAGGTCAGGGCGTTCGTCAGGCATTGGCTCACCGCATTGGCCATGGCGCCAACGACGGAAGTCTCGCCGGCGCGCTCGATGCGAGCTGTTTCGGCGGCGATGGCGGCCCGCGGGCTCTCCATCAGCATCCGGGCGCCCAATGCGGCAGCATCCCGGCGCTTGTCGTCCATGGCCGTCTTTAGGCCGGAGAACTTGGCGGCGTCCGCCTGGACGATCTCCAGCTTGGCGTTCGCCTCACCCGTGATGACCGCCGAAGAAGCGCCCATCTGGATGGTCTCGCCTTCGTTCAGGCTGATGCCTGCCCCGAACAGCACCGGAGCGCCGAGCCAGGCCAGCGCCCATTCGTACTGAGCAGCGTTGTTCAGGTGGGCGACGTTGATGTCCGCCAGGTCGGTCAACGGTGGCTTGGCGGGGACGGGTTCGCCGTCGCGTGTGTTCGAGAAGAAGGCGGGGATGGCGTCCAGCGCCTTGGCGTTCATGGTCGGCGTGACGGTTTCAATCGCGGACCACTGCCCGTCCTTGGCCCGCCAGACGGTCTGCACATAGGAGCCGTCCACCAGATCGAGGACGCGCACCTGTTCGATCTCGACCAGCTTGAACCGGTCCTGCGGATCCTCCTCCTGGACCTGCTCCAGCAGGCGGACGTGGGACAGCTTGCGGGCTGCGCCGACCTGCATGGTGCGCGCGGCCAATATGGCGTTGCCGTCATACAGGCGCAGGACCGGACGACGGCCCATTTCCTCAGCCCGTGCGCGGGTCACACGCTCGCTGCTCGACGGATAGTCCACCAGCACCATCACGGCGCCCGAAAGCATCACCGCGTCGAGGGTCTGCTCGGCGAAGCGGTCCACTTCCTGGCCCGACTGCGTCACGTCCTTGAGGTAGGGCTCGAGACCGGCGGGAAGCGTACGGCTGGGGGCCTTCATGAACACGAGGCCGCCAAAGGTCTCCACGGTGCGCGCGACCATCGGCAGGAAGTATGCGCCCTCCTGGATGTTCTGCAGCGTCGCCACGTCCCAGCCCGGCAGGCCGCGGATGTAGCCGACGGCGCATTCGCGGCCGGCGAAGATGTCAGCGACCTTCTTGCGGTCGCCCTGGTGCTCCGCCCAGGCGGGATCTCGATCGTTAACGGGCACCGAACGTGCTCTGCTTGATCACGGTCGCGGGACCCTTGCCGGTCACCATCAGCTCGGTCAGCGCCCAGACCAGGGCGTCGACACGGTCGGGCGAAGCATCACCCATGAAGCCCTCGGAGGTCATGGCGCACATCTGGTCCTCCAAATCTCTCAGGCCCGCGACGTGCTTGACCTTGCCCTGCTCGTAGAGAGCGGCAATCGGCTCGGCGCGGAGGATCTTGCCTCTGGACGCCGTGACCTCCCTGTACGGGACCCGGCGATCCACAGTGCGGATCACATGCTCAACCATGGCCCCGCCATAGTTCCGCTCGGCGACGATCCTGTCAGCCCCGAACTCATGGTAGGCGGCGACTGCTCGCCTACCCCATCCGTCTGGGGAGAGCTTGCATGTCCGATCTGCCAGCACGTAGGCCCGGCCATCCACGCCCTTGCCCGCAACCACGATGCCGATGCTGTCGCCTTCGTCGTCACCGCCGGTGCCTGACGGGTCGATCGCCACTACGATCCGCTGCATGTTCGGCGGCGCTGCATCCTTCAGCGCGTCGTCGATCATGGCGCGTGTCCAGAGCGCGCCGGGGAAGTCGTCGAGGATTTCTCCGTCCAACTCCTGCCGACCAAGACGCGTCCCCTGATACCGAGTGACAATCTTGTCGAGGTACGACGCCGCCAGGTTGGCCCGGTTGGCGAAGGTCGACCCTCGCGTCACTACCGTGGTTGATGCGCCGACGATCTGGCGTACCAGAGGAATCGGACGCGGCGTCGTCGTGACCATGGCCTGGGGGCTTTCCCCGAGACGCAGGCCGAACATGAACATGTCCCACGCCTCTTGGGCGTAGTTCCAAGCAGCGAGCTCGTCGCACCACCCAGTGTCGAACTGAGGCCCGCGAAGGCGATCCGGCTCATCCGCAGAGAATGCCGTTGCGACCGCGCCGTTAGCCCATGTCAGCCGCCGCTTGGATGGCTCGTAGATCGGCCGGCCGGTAATCGCGCCTCGATGGTCCCTGTCGCCCGCCCAGCAGACGTTCAGGATGCCGCTCTCGCCCTCGACCATAACGTCGCGGACGTCCGCCGCCGTGGGCGCGATCAGGGCGATCCGTGACGATCCCCCTTTGACCTTCTCCCTGATCCACTCCGCGCCGGAGCGCGTCTTTCCAGATCCACGACCCGCGATGTAGGCCCAGACCTGCCAATCCCCATCAGGAGCCGTCTGCTCCGGTCGAGCCCAAGCTCGCCAGTCGTGCCAAAGCTCATCAGCCTCAGCCTCGGTCAGGCCCTTCAGCAGGTTCGGGTCGTTGGCTGCGAGCCAGTCTATTAGCGAGGCGTTCAAGGGCGCCCCCGCCGCTTGGCGCAACGCCGTCATCGTCGGGCTGAGAGTCAAGATTGAACGCCTGCCTCTCTAGCTGAATGGCTCGTTGCCGCGTCCTGGACAGCTTCTCCAGCATGTCGCTGGGGCTCTCCTTCTCACCCAGACCCGGACCGTCGGGCGTGATGCCCTCCAGGTGTTGGGCTAGCCGCTCGGCAAGAATGTCGCCGATGGCGTTCAGCTGGGACAGCGATCGCCGGTGCGAACGAACCACCTCGACGGCCCGAGCCGCCGTGTCCTGCACTATGTCCCGGTCTGTCCCGCGTTGAGGGTGCGAACCCTGCGAACCATCCTCGCGAACCAGCTTGGCGCGAACCGCTTCCTGCACCTGTTTGGTGAGGTCTCTTTCCCAGGCCTTCTCCTTGGCCTTCTTACGGATGGCGGTGTCGCTGACGCCATGGACGCGGGCAATCTCTCGGAGGGAGAGCTGACCAGCGCGGTATTCCCGCTCGATGGCTTCCCAATCAGTGGGGGGCTTGGACATCAGGCCTCCCGGCTATCTCACATACCCGCCGATCCACACCCGCCGGAACGTCTCGCCGTCCTGAGCGCAGCGGAGCCATTCGAAGTGGTCAGCGTTGCGGGTCTCTCGACAGATGATCTCGGGCTCGCACGACTGTCCGCAGATCAGACAGTCCAGATTGCGGGCGTGGGCAGAGGCGATGATGCCTCCGACGTTCTCGGGCATCTGGCCTCCTCAGCCGAGGTCGCCCTCATGCGCCTTGCGTTCGGCAAGCGTCAGGCGCTCGTCCGACTTCGCATAGCGGCGGGGGTTTCCACACATCCAGCACGAACATACGGCGAGGTGTTCCGCAGCGCGGGCCTTGGCGTCGTGGGCATAGACGCGGAGAGCCTTGGCCTTCATGCGCTGAAGATCACGGCGGCGGCGTTGTCGTTTGAGTTCCATGGTCGCTGTCCCAGGCTGGAGCCGACGACGCGAAAACCCCGCGCTCGTGAGAGGCGGGGCTGGTCCGGGCGCGCGAAGCGCCGTTACGCTTTTATCGCTGCGTTCTAGATAAAACGCAAGGGGTTGTGTGAACCTAAGCCGCCGCTCTCAAGATGCCGTAGCTCACGCACGCCATGTCGAGGGCGACCATCAACTCGGCTTCCATCCGCTCGGCCGCAGTCTGGTTCCCGCCGGCCAGCGATCGGACGCTGTCGCCACGCCCGCACACCGCATCGACCAGGTTTGCCAACCGGCTGGATCCGGTGGCGCTGTTCAGGTGCTTGTGCGCGCGGTCTAGGCGCCAGCGGGCCGCCGCCTTGCGCTCGATGAACTGCTGGCTGGGGCCATCGCTTCCGCCCTTGGCGTTGTCGTTCAGGCAGGACTTCAATCCATCCGACCGAACCAGGCTGTAGTCGGCGGCCCACGCCTCGGCAGCACGGCGCCGGTCTCCGGTCAGGCGCTTCTTCTCGACCAGCCAGATCATGCCGTGGCGCTGGCCTACGCCGGTCGTGGTGCGATGGGTGTCGACGCCGGTGACCTCCAGCTCCTTGTCGTGGGCTGAAGCGGCCTCCCGCTCCCTACGGTCGGCTTCCCGCTCGGCGAATGAGATCAGACCGCTGTCGATGCGGTCCAGGGTGTCCAGCGCCTTGTCCATGAAGCGGGCCTTGATGTGCTGGTCCGCCGCGCGAAGCACGCCGTCCATGCCGGCCCTGGGCATTGCTTCTACGCGACCCCGAAGGAGCGCGGCGCGGGATTCGATCTTGCGCCACTGGAGCGCGATGCGGGCATTGTCTTTGGCGGTCAGGGTCATGCTGCGGCTCCGTGGTGGTGCTGGTCGTTCGTGTTGGCGGGGTCTTCGCGCTCTATCGCCATGTCGGCGTCGAGCAGGGACGCGGCGGCGTCACGGAGATGGCGCGCGCTGTCGGAGTGCTTAGGGCGAGTTTCGGCTCGGGCGATCAGACCGTCAGCCAGCACCCGATACGTGGGATCGGCCGCCATCACTTTGGCCCCCGCTGAACTTCTTCGAACCGGCGCGAGTCCTTGGTGAAGTCCATGAAGACCTCGCCGGGCGTCCCGATGACCTCGTGATACCGGCTCTTCTGAACCTTGATCAGGGTGTACGGGTCGTCCCGATACTCCAGCGTGTCCTTGTGGACGATCACCCCGAGGTCCGCCTTGTTGTACCAGTTGGCGGAGCCCGCGATGTCATAGAGGGTCGGCATCTTGTAGTTGCCGTCGCCGTCTTTCACCGACTTGGTCGGGTGGGCGATAACGCAGACGTGGACCCGGAACGCCTTCGCGAACCTCTTCAATGCCCGGATGGCCCGGCCCGTGTATTCCGTCTCTGTCTCACCATGCTTGCGGCTGTGCTCGAGCTCGTTCCAAGGGTCGATGATGAAGATCGTGGCGCCGAACCGCACAACGGCGACCTCCATACGATCCAGAAGCCATTCCAGATCGGCATCATCATCCTCGCTCGGGACCAAGAAGGCGTGGCGGGCGTCGATCCACCGATCGGCCGCGCCTAGCTGTTCGGCGTCGAGCCGATGCTCGGGCGTCTGGCAGAACCAGGTCCGCAGGTTCCGCCTGTGGTCGCGCTGAGGCTCCTGTTCGAAAGACGCCCAGGCGATGGTCAGATCGTTGTCCTGAGCGATGCCGCAGAAGAGGTCATGCGCGAAGGTGGTCTTGCCGAAACCCGGCGTTCCGGTGATGACGGAAAAGTCGCCCAGCCGAACCTTGAAGTTCTCCCCGAACAGCGGGAACTGCGAGGGGCGGGGGGCATAGATCACCGACTTGGCGAGCGGCGGAAGCTCGCTCATCCGGTGGACGCCATCGACCTTAATCCACTGCGCCCGGTTCAGAGTCTCGATCACGCCCTTAGCGCCGTAGTCCTGGAGGACTTCGTTCAAATCCTTTAGCCGGTCACGCCCTCGGCGGGCCGGGTCTTTCGCCTTCGGATAGGTGAGGAACTTGCACCGGAACCGACCCAGCAGGATCGAAAGGTCCTGCAAGAGCGCGGCGCCATTCTCGTCGCCATCTGTCGCCAGGATGATCTCGGGCGCCCGCTCCCGCGTCAGCAGCGGGCGGAGGGCCTTCAGCCAGTCGTATTTCGATCCTTCTTCAAGATCTTCAGCCGACCTGTTGCCGGGAGGCGGAGCGCCGTCGGGGACGCTGATTGTCCGGAGGAACCCGCACTGGATGGCCGTCGCGGCGTCCAGCTCGCCCTCGGTGATGACCAGCGGAGAGCCCAAGAGGGTTTCGTCCCGCAACGCGTCCTCGTTCCAGGCGATCTTCTCTCCGCCCTTGGGCTCTTGCCAATATCGAGGCGCTCCGTCCGCCACTTCGCCGAGACGCTTGAACTTGCGCCTCAGAACCTCGTCGCCGCGCCGGAAGTCGATCTGAAGAACGTCACCACCATCGCGCCGCACTCCGTTCAGGCCGAGCCGGGACGCCAGCTCGACGTCCAGTCCACGCGCGTCCAGAACTTCCATCGCGGTCATCGAAAAAGCCTTCCTCAAAATCACAGTGCCAGCACTTCGCCAGCAGGACGTCCGAGCGCACGGTGACGTGCAAACAGGGGTCTTTCTTCTTTTTCCGGTGCGGGGAGCACTTGGGGCAGGGACAGCGGTAGTCGGCGCCTTTACCCGTCGGAATGCCCGCTAGTCGGGCCTTGTCGAGCTTTGTCGCCATCAGACCCACGCCACCCGCTTGGGCTTGGCCGCCTCAACGCCTCGCTTGGCGATCGCCTGGGCGCATCGGGTCAGGTAGGCCAGGGGGTCTTGGGTCTCGCTGACTGCCGCCGCAGCGACGGACGGGAGCATGTCTTTCGCCCGCAACCCGTTGGCCCCCAGCATTTTGCCGAACGCCGAACGCGCCTGCTTTTCCGGTATCCCGCCCTGTCGGGTCAGGACGTCAACCGCCTGGTCCCACGCGGCCTTGTCATGATCGACCACGACGCGAACCGCGTCCGAAGATTTATCTTCGGAACCTTCTGTCTCTGTCTCTGTCTTTAGGTTGAGCGGGGCTTGAGCGACCGCTTCGTGATTGTCGTTGTTTTCTTTGGGTTTCGCTCGTTTTTGAGCGCTCTTTCGGCCTCCGTTCGCGCCCGACTCAGCGTTGACTCGGCTTCGGTTCGCCTGCGAGTCGAGCTCCAACCGAACCCGAGCGTTCATCAGGACGTCGCCGGAAAGGCCCTTTTCGACGGTGAGTTTTCCGGCCTGGATCAAGCGGTCGCGGATCGATCGCCAGAGGCGAACGGAGCATCCCAGCCATCCGGCGATAAAGCGTTCATCGTCGGGAACGCCGCCCGCTCGATCGTACATCAGATCCAGCAGCGTCGTGTACGCGCCCCTGTCCTCAAGCGTCAGGCCGCGCATGCCCTCAAGCGCGTCGCGATGGTAACGCGGGTGCCAATCCAAGCGGCTCATGACGAGGCTCCTTCGACTTCCCCAGCCAGGTCGCGGAGGGCGTTCGCCAGCTCGGTCTTTGAAATGTGGATGCGGGCAGCAAGCACGGCGTATCGGATGACCAGGCGCGCGGCCTGACCGTGAGGCTCGTGATCCTCGATGATGCGATTGACTTTGCGGTCGATTGCCGAGATGCCGACGGCGGTGTCCTTGGTCAGGTCACGCCCGGCGCGTTCGGGGAACTGGACGATGGCGTTCATGCGGCGGCCCCATCGCGAACCGCGCGCGGAGCCAAACCGAGCCGCCGGCGCATGTATTTGACCTGATCGAGGCTCAAACCGAGCTGGTCCTGAATCGTCTCGATGGTGTCGCCGCGGTTCCAGGCGTTGCACAGCGCGCGCTCCAGTTCGGCTTTCGACCGTTGGCCTTCGACCTCGGGCTCATCGCGGGGGCCGAGGATGCGCTGCACGCCCTCGATGCTGCACCCCAGGAAGCGCGCGATGGCCTGAGCGCCCGCGCGTTGTCCCAGCCGGGCGCGGGCGTGGATGACGTCGTGCATAGAAGGGGCGCCAATCATGCCGCTTTCTCCCAGGCCGAAGTCTCCGCCAGGGCTTCCCAAGAGGCAGGGAACAGCCCCGCGAGGATGTCGTCGCACATGCCAGCCAGCAGAGCCGTCTCCTGCTGCGCATCCGGCTTCAGGCGCAGGCTGCAGAACCGCGCCCATCCGGCCAGCGAGCCGGTCCAGAACCACTCGGTCAGCATGGATTGCGGCAAGCACATGCGGGCCTGTTCAGGGGCCACGCCGCCATCGATCAGGGTCTGGTAGGTTTCCAGCGCCGTCCGGTGCAGGTCTTCCAGCAGCAGCGATGGCGAAGCGGATGCGCCCTCGCCGAGGTCCACCAGGTGGACGACGCCGCTGCTGCCCTGCTTCGACTTGACCGGCCGTCCGCGCCATTCGGCGGGCGTGAAGAAGTCGGGATCATCGTCGACGTACCGGCGACTGACTTCGTTCTCGACGAAGCCGACCTTGTGCTTGAAGCACTGCGTCCGAACAAAGATCGGGGCGCGGCAGTGTATCGTCACCTGGGGGTGTGCAAATGGGCTCCAGTGGCCATGAGAGGCCAGATAGCGGATCAGTCGGCGGTCGTCCTGCGACAGGATCGTCGAGCGCTTCGCGAAGCTGACGCGCGCGGCGTTCACGACCAGAAGGTCATCGCCAGAGTGGGTGATGTACGAGGCCGCGATCATGCCGCCATGGCCTCCGGTTGCGGGTTCATCAGGCCTTCCAGCCAAGACCGCATCTCGGGCGACATCTGATAGCCCTTGCCCCAGATCGTGGTGATCTGGCCGGGCCAGCCGCCAAGGCGCGCCTTCTTGCGGATCTTGCAGATGAAGACGTCGATGATCTTCTCGACGGGGCCGTCGCCGTTGTCGTGCTGGAAGGCGAGCGTATAGATCGCGTCCTTGAGGGCGATGTCGCGCGACAGGATAATGGCCAGAACCCGCGCCTCTGCAGGCGAGAGACGTAGGGACGCGGCGAGCTTGGCCGCCGTGTCGGGTTCGGCCAGTTCGGCCAGTCGCTGGCGGAGAACCTGCACCTCGTCCAACAGGTCGTCATAGGTCGGCATCATGGCGCGCCTCCCTCAGAACGGAATGTCGTCGTTCAGGTCGTAGCTGTCGCGCGGACCTGAGGACTGGTTGTCGGAAGTGGCGGCAGACCGCTGGCCCTCACCGGAGGGCGCGCCGCCGAGCATGGTCAGGACGCCGTTGAACGGCTTCAGCACGATCTCCGTCGAGTACTTCTCGACGCCCTGCTGATCAGTCCATTTGCGGGTCTGAAGCTGGCCCTCGACGTAGATGGTCGAGCCCTTCTTCAGGTAATTCTCGCAGACCTTGACGATGCCCTCGTTGAAGACCGTGACGCGGTGCCACTCGGTCTTCTCCTTGCGCTCGCCGGAGGACTTGTCCCGCCAGCTCTCGGAGGTGGCGAGGCTGAGGTTGGCGACGCGGTCGCCGTTCTGCATCGTGCGGATTTCGGGGTCGCGCCCGAGGTTGCCGACCAAGATGACCTTGTTGACGCTGCCGGCCATGTCAGGCGGCTCCTTGTTGATGGTGATTGGGCCGCTCCGCACGGTCCCCGACGATCACGACGGAGTCGCCCTCGTTCAGAAGTTCGTCACAGAGCAGGGGCAGGGGATGGTCTTTGACGTAGACGCGGGACTGTCCGTCTCGGCCGCGATAGGCGTTGATGACCGTATGGGTGCGCTGGCGGTTCATCGCGCCACTCCGCGCGGCATCGGCTCGGGCTTGGGCAGACAGGCTGCTTCGGCCGCCATCAGCTCATAGTGTGCGACCTGGAGGGGGCGGGTCGCCTCGCCCATTCGCCTCGTATCTTGCCGGTCCTCAGCAGCTCGATATTCGGCTCGGGCGTGGTCGTAGGCGCGGCGGGCTTTCGCCAGACGGGCGCGGTTGGTCCAGCGGGTGAAGGCGGAGAGGATCATTGGATCACCGGCCTTCCAGTGATGGGGTCGCGCGGCAAACTCTCGTACGGAGTGGCCTTGCACGGCGACGTGGAGGGAAGGATTGCCGACTGGACGAGAAGCAGCAGATCGAAGGCGCGGCCCGCTCGGGCTGCATCCTCGATGTCCCGCATCAGGTGCTCACGATCGCCAAACAGAGGAATGTCGATTTTGCGGGACTTCAGTTCGTTCAGCAGGTCATCGTCGCTGAGCTCGTCTAGGACTTCGTCGGCGTCGACCTCGACGTAGGTACGGATCGTAGCCATCAGCCGACCGCCCGCAGGTGAGCGCCGCGAAGGCCGGCCCGCAGGATCGCGATGCGTTCCTCAAGGTCCGCCAGTTCACGGTCGCAGTTGGAGAAGTCGGCGGCGGATACGTTGCCGTCCGAGAGCGAGGTCTGGACGGCGCCCAGAACGTCGGCCGCCTCCTTCACCAGCCCGCAGGCGTGATGCATCGGATCCGCCACCATCGTCTGGGGCCGGTCGACCTCGGCGGCCTGGGCGTCCGAATAGAGCGCCGTGCCAGCCGCCACCTGAAGGTCGGACATCACGTCCGCGGGCATGCTGACGCCGGGCATGTTCGGGTTCTGGTAGTTGGACAGGACGGTCGCGTTGACCCGGCACAGGCGCGAGGCCCGCTCAAGCCCGCCCACGGCTTCGATCAGCCGCCGGGCCAGGTTCGCATGTTCGATGGGGGTGAGGCGTTCCACTGAATGTTCTCGCTTCGGTTTCGGCTGACGGTGACGCTTCGGGCACGTACTCAGGCGGCGTCAGGCGGAGGTGGTTCGGGTTGGAGATCGTTGGCGACGGGGAGAGGGGCGGGCGCCGGGCGCTGGACGCTCGGGTGGAGCAAGCCCGTCAGTTCCTGGCGGACGACGGCGCGGATCATCTGGAGATCGTCGGGCGTCAGGATGGGCGTCAGCATGGCTCAGCCCTCGCGCCGGTCGCGGTCGGCAAGGCCGATCAGAGTGACGCCGATCACGATCAGAGCGACGTCTGCCCACCAGGGCAGCTCGGCCCCGGCGCGCATGGCGGCGACACCCAGCGAGACGATGGCGATGCGTCCAATGGTTCGGATCACGCCGCCTCCTCTTGGGGAGGGGTGTCGGCATCATTGGCGGCTATAGGGTTTCGCCTTTTAGCCTCCGCCGCGTTGGCAAGTTCCTGGAGGGTCGCCAGTCCAGCTCGCGCTAAAGCGTTCCAGCGGGTCGCCGGGATGCTTTCTCCCCGCCTCCAAGCATGAGCGGTGTTCGGCTCATCACCAATGGCTCGCGCCAATATCGTCGGTCCGCCAGCGTCGTCGATGATCTTTGTGAAGGTCCTCATGGGAAGCGACTGTATGAAAGATACAGTTCGTCCGCAAGGCAAAACTGTAGCCTTCATACAGACGCTTTCCCGTACTTTTCCTACATGGACGCCGACAAGAAAATTAAGGAGCGCGCCGCTCGTCTACGAAAGTCGCGCAAGCTGGCTGGAGTGCCCAGCGCTGCCGAAGCCGTACGTCGGTTTGGATTTCAGAAGAACAGCTACCCTGCCCATGAGAACGGCAACGCGACATTTAGTTTTGACAACGCCCAAGAATATGCGGAGGCCTACAGAGTAAGCGCCGAATGGCTCTACAGCGGAAAAGGGCCAATGGTGCATGGGCGGCCCACCCGCATTCCGATTCTTGGCAAGGTCGCGGCAGGGTTCGAAGGCGAGTTTGCGGATGACTTCGCAATGGGCGATGCGGACGATTGGCTTGAGGACGCCGGGGTCGATGTGATGATTGCACTCAGGGTCGAGGGCGACAGCATGGTTCCTCTCGCTCACGACGGCGACATTGCTGTCTTCGGAGCCAAGAGGGACAATCCCCAAGACTTGGTGAACCGCCGCGTTATGGCGCGGCTGTCTGATGGCCGGAAGCTCTTCAAGATTCTGCGGCCTGGCAGAAAGGCCGGCACCTACGATCTCTACAGCTTGAACTCGGCCTATGATCCGATCGAGGACGCGAAGCTCGAATGGGTGCTTCCTCTTGAACGGCTGCACGTCCGGTGAAGGCTATTTGCGTAGCCTGCATTGCGGTTGTTGCAGCAATCGGCCTAGGAGCCGCCGGCCAGCCCTCTGAAGACCTCGCCGATCACGCCCCAGTAGAACAGCGCCATGCCGCTAACGAGAAAGCACAAGAGCACGACGGCGCCAGCGTCGCTATTGCGACACCGAAAGGCAGCGGGCAAGGCAGCGCAGACCAGAATGAAGCCCATGACCGCACTAGCCAGGTGGAGCAGTCGGACCTTAAAGCCCAGTGGATCATGGCGATTTGCGCGGGCCTCCAACTCGCCCTGACCGCGTTCGGGCTTCTTTACATCCGGAACACACTCAGGGCGAACAACCTCGCTGTGCAAGAGGCGCAGAGAGGGAATGAGGTTGCCGCCGCGATGGTGATTGCCTCCCAGGAACAGTTCTTCACTGAGCGGAGACCTTGGATGGCTCAGCGGACGCTGGAGCCTGTAGTGCCCCACGATAACTTTGAGTTCGCCTTTAAGACCCACTTCGAGAACGTCGGCGCTTCGCCGGCCTTTGACGTCGCCGTAATTTTCGACATGGACGTTGATGACTACAGTTTCACGCCCATTGAGGAATCGTACAGCCAATTCATCCAGAGCAGGATGCGAAGTCATAAGGGGGGCGAGGTCGTCTTTCCCGGTGACGACCACATCGTGACCCACCACCTGCAGTTTTCGCTGCGACAGCTTCGGGAGCGGGACGCAGCCTGGGCCAAGCGGGAAATCGAGAAGCCCGGCCTCACAGCTCGTGTCTTCTACGCGGTGCTGTATCGGTCTCCGGTTGAAGGTGTGGACGGCTTGAAAACCATCCATCACACTGGCGGGTTCTTCAATCTTACCGATTGGAAGGGACCGATCCTCGTCGGAGCGCCGAACCTCCCCGAAAATGTCAGCATGATTGCGCGTCGGACTACTGCCGACTTCCTGGTGAGCTAACGCGGCAGCAAGAATGGCGGCGATGATCACTGTGTATCACCTGCCGGTGTCACGTCGGCGGGGCGTATCCAAGCACCGATGCGCGAGCTAAAGCCCTCATCAATGAGGCTCGGTTTAAACTCGTGCACAAGTTCACCGTATTCCTCGTAAAGCCAGATCGTTTGCAGTTCTAGGCGCCCGCCGATGACTCTTAGGCGATGGTCGTCTAGCGCCCAGGCGACGTCATAATGGCGAAGCCGATGCCTCGCGGCTTCGATCACCAGCGCCTCGTATTTCGCCACGATCTCGCAGGCTTCTGATTCGGTCATGGGTGTGCGTCCTTTCCTGTCGCACCGACCAAATAGCATGAAGATGTACAAAACATACATTTTTCGCTTGCGTGGGAAATGTATGAAACATACAGTCACTCCATTGAAACGGAGTGACCCATGTCCTTCAAGGCCGCCACCACCCAACGCCGCCCCGGAAAGCACGAAGCCGCGCTTCGCCTGCTGCCGGAAGGCGCACAGATCGCCGATCAAATCTGGAACGTGCCGGTCACCGACGCCGTCCTGACCGCCCGCAAGATGGCGCTGCATGCCGGATCGTCGGCTGCCGCCCTGCGCGACTTCGGCCCGCACAACAATCAGGTCGGTGACGCCGCCATCCGCGCCGCCCTCTACGACCTGCAGGCGATGGAAGAGGGCAGGGCGAACGCCGACCTCGACTATCTGATCTCGGTGGCCAAGGGCGACGCCCTGACCGCCTATCTCGCCCGCAAGGAAATCGGAGAGCGCAAGGCCGCTGAATGGCGCCGTGAGCTGACCGTGGCGAAGGCTGCGATGTTCTCGACGGGGATCGCAGCGTGAGGCTCCCCGAATGGAATGACCTGTCGAATGACCAGCGCGAGGCTATCGTGGCGGTCGTTGACTATAACGTCGGCGGCACCGAAGCCGAGCACTTCGCCGGGCAGATCGGTCTCGATGTCTATCTGAAGGTTCGCGAACTCGTCACAGTCGAACTGCCCCCACTGACTGCGGCGTTCCATGAGGGTGGCGCGGTCACGAGCGTCTTCGCCGTGTCAGACAGCGCCGACTTCGATCCGGCCGGTGGCGAGTACGGTCCCGGCAAGACTTGCATCACGTGGACCTTTGCCTGTCCGCGCCGGACAGTCGTTGGACCGGGCCTCTACGAGCTGAGGTTTGTCCGCGCGCTGACGCCCGAGGAAAGCGCTCGGTCTCTTACTGGCGGCGTCGGAGCCGTGCTCGCCGGTCTAGGCGATCACGGTCAAGCGGAGGCATCGGCATGAACCGCATCCGCGCCATCACCGCCCTGAAGGACAGCGTGGGCCCTACAGCCGTTGACGCCGCCATCGAGGCGATCCGAGACTTCCGCGAACGCTGGGGGCCGACCTGCGAGCCTGAAGAGGACGCGCTGACCCGCGAAATCCTCGGGACGCTGATCGAGCTTCAGGTCCGCTCCGTCACCCAGGCCGTCCGGCTGGGCGAGGCTATGAGCCGCCGCCTGAACGCCGCGAACGACGCCGACCCCACCACCCCTGACACAGACCCTTCCGGTTCGGCCCTGGCTGTTCCGGTGAGCATGGGAGCCGCAGCGTGACGACACCGACCACCTTTCCCGTTCCTGAGTTTTCCGACGTGCAGATCGCGTTTGGGGCCAGCCAAGGCGCCTACCTGACCCGCGAGCAAATGGGCGACGACTTCTACTGCGACCGCAACGACTTCACGCGTCATGCTCAGGGCCTGTTCTTCAACGGCGGACCCATCCTTCCGGCCGGCCGGCGCTGGAAGCCGGAAATAGACCGCGTCAAGGCGGCTCGCGCGATCAAGGCGCTGCTGTCGTCATTCGACCCTAAGCACGAGGTCAAGATCGGCACGGTTGGCTTTGCTCTTTGCCACTGGACGGTAGCGGGTGAAGAGCCAGTGCCCGCCAAGACGCCGCATCAGGCCCAACGCAAGAAGGCCCGCAAGCCGAAGGGCAAAGGCCGTGCGTTCGCGAGGGCCGCAGCGTGATCGACATCCGCATCATCCCGGCCGATCCGCTGTTCCCTGCCGCCCGCGCCACCGGCAACCGTGACCGCTCCATGCCGGTCGTCGGGTCCGCTGATCCGGTCGGGCATTGGGGCGACCCGCGCACCGCGCCGTTCGACGCCCGCGCCACGCCTTTTCGGCTTCTGGCCCTCGTCCCCGCTCTGCTGGCCTGCATGGCGCCCGTCGCCGCGCTGGCCCTGCTGTGGAGCCGCCTGCCGTGACCAGAAGCGACGCTGTTCAACGCTCTTGGGAGACGCGGCGCACCCTCCACGGTGCAGCCGGGCATCGTCTGCCGTTTAGGCAAACGTCTCCCTTCGCAGAGCGACTGGTCAAGAATGTCTATCACGACGCCATGACGGGGTGCTGGCTGTACGACGGGCACACCGTGTCCGGATACCCCGTCGTCAGGTTCCGACAGAAAGCCGTCCTGGTTCACCGGGCATCGTGGGAACATCACCACGGGCCGATACCCAAAGGAATGTTCGTTTGCCACCGGTGCGACACACCGGCCTGCTGCAATCCTGACCATCTGTTCTTGGGGACGCCCAAAGACAACCATGCCGACATGGTCCGGAAGGGGCGGAGCACCCGCCCCCCAGCCGCCCATGGAAGCGCAAACGCGAATGCGAACCTGACTGAGGCCGACATCGGCCCGATATGCGCGGCCTATCAGGCTGGTGCGTCTGGGACGGAGATTGCGGCTCGCTACGGCGTCAACGCGAAGACGATCGGCAAGGTTCTGACGGGGAAATCGTGGGCGCACGTGGCAGTGCCGAGGCCGCGAGCAGGGGCCACAAGAAACTCAAGCCGAAACCGGCCCACGGGCGTGATCAAGTGGAAGCGCGTCCGATGAACATTGAACGTGAAGCCATGGCCGCCAAGGCACTGCGTGAAAGCCTCGCCGCGCTGATCGAGAACGACGAGGGCTTGGCGCTCGACATGATCGAGGGCGAAACCTCGCTGGTCGAATGCGTTGACGCCCTTCTGGAAGCAAACACCCAGGACGCAGTGATCGTCGCCGGCGCCGAGAAAGTCGTCGCTGACCTGGAAGCACGCGCCAGGCGCGTCGAGGACCGCATCAGAATACGCCGGGGCTTGATCGAGCAGGCGATGGTCATCGCGGAGATCAAGAAGCTGGAGCGCCCGGCCGCGACGCTCTCCCTGACCAACCGGCCCGCCTCTCTGATCGTGTCCGACGAGGCCGCCATTCCGTCGCGCTTCTGGGTCGCCGCCGATCCGAAGCTGGATCGCAAAGCTCTGAGCGCCGCGCTGAAAGACGGCGAGGCCGTCACCGGCGCCACGCTGTCCAACGCCGCCCCATCCCTAACTGTGAGGGTCAAATGACCAACGTCGCTGTCCTGCCGACCTCGGCCTTGTCGTCCCAGCAAATCACGCTGATCCGCCGCACCATCGCCAACGACTGCAACGATGCTGAGTTCGACCTGTTCATGGCCGCCGCGCGCTCGGCCGGGCTGGATCCGTTCCGCAAGCAGATCAGCCCGCTCGTCTTCAACAAGAACAAGCCCGACAAGCGCCGTATGTCGATCATCACCACGATCGACGGCCTGCGCGTCATCGCAGCTCGGTCGGGCCGGTATCGCCCTGACGAGAACGAACCCGGCCTGTCCTATGACCCGGCCGAGAAGTCGCCGACCAACCCCCTCGGTCTGATCAAGGCCGTCGTGAAGGTCTATATCGACGACAAGCCGGTGACCGGCGTCGCCTATTGGGACGAGTTTGCGCCGATCTCCGACGAGTGGGGCGAAGACCCGGCGACCGGCCGCCGCAAGCCTACCGGCAAGAAGACGCTGGACACGGGCGGCAACTGGGGGCGGATGCCCCGCGTGATGCTGGCGAAGTGCGCGGAGGCCCAAGCATTGCGCAAGGCGTTCCCCGAGGACATGAGCGGCCTCTACGAGGGTGCGGAACTGGATCAGGCGCGGGCGTCGGACGTGCTGCCGTCTGAGGCTGTCGCCACCCAGGACCGAGACGACCGGCTGGCCCGCATCGGCGGCGCCAACGCCATCCTGTTCCAGCTCTTCCCGAATGCGCCGCTCGAAAACGTCGTGCTGGGTCAGGTTTTCGACCGGCTGGCCGAACGGGTCAGCGAGATCGAGAGCCTGCAACTGCTGGATTGGTTCGAGAGCGCCAACCGCGCGCCGCTGCAAGAGTTCTGGGCGCGAGCCGGCGGCGACGCCCTGGAGCTGAAGAAGCTGATCGAGCGCAAGCGCATCGAGCTTGATCGGGTGCCGGTGTGAGCGCGCCGCTGCCCTATGAATGGGACGGCGAGGCCATGCGCGTCCTGCCGGGCTTTCAGCGCCAGGCCGATCAGCTGTTCACCATCGGCGAGCGCTATCGGCTGGCGCCCGTCGAGGAACGCTCGGGCGCATCGCACCGCCATTTCTTTGCAGCGGTCAACGAGGCGTGGGCCAATCTGCCCGAGCGGCTGGCGGCTCACTATCCCACCGCCGAGCACCTGCGCGCCCGCGCCTTGATCGAGGCCGGCTACTGCACGATCGCGGATTACGTCTGCTCCTCCCGCGCCGAAGCCGTGCGCTGGGCCGCGAACCTCCGCGCCGAAGCCAGCGAATACGCCCTGGTCGTCATCAGCGAGACCGTGGTGCGGGTGTTCAAGCCCAAGAGCCAATCGGTCAAGGCAATGGGCCGGGAGGAGTTCCAGGCCAGCAAGGACGCCGTGTTCAACGCTCTGGCGAAGATGATCGGTGTCACGACGACCGAGCTTCAGAACCACGCGGAGGCCGCGTAATGGCCCGCTCAACCGAAGAATGGATCGGCAAGACCGACGACACGCCCATCCCGGCCCGCGTCCGTCTGCGCGTATTCGAAGCCCACAAGGGCGTCTGCCACATCAGCGGACGAAAGATCGCGGCCGGCGAGCCCTGGGACTGCGATCACGTCATGGCCCTGATCAACGGCGGGGAGAACCGGGAGAGCAACCTCGCCCCGGCCCTCCGCGAGAAGCACCGCGAGAAGACGGCCGAGGACGTGGCCCTGAAATCCAAGGTCTATCGCCAGCGCGCAAAGCACCTGGGGCTGTGGCCGAAATCGAAAACGAAGTGGGCGAAGCGCGGCTTTGAAAATAGCCGTGGCGCCGCCTCTTCCTCCAACAGGGAGGGCTAGAGGATGGGCGCTGCATCAGCACGCGGCCTGTTCCGGGCGACTGGCAAAGCGTCGAAGCCGGTCGCTGTGCGGTCTGGCGTGGACCTCGCGGCTGCGTTCATTCCGGTCGAAGGTCAGTCGTTCAGTTGCGAGCAAGACTGGATCAACCGGGCAACCCGCGCCCTGACGCGCCACCCGCAGTATCGGAACACCGAGCACGGCGAAACCAAAGGTTGGCGCGGCCCGCACTTCACCGCGCTCTGCTTCGACCAGGCCGGAAACCGCATGCGGAACGGCGGCGATTTCAAGCGCGCCGCGAACGAGGCCACCTATCCCGTCTGGTGGATTTGGCCTGATCAGATTGAACCGCTGCTCCGCGCCCAATCGGAGGCCCGCGTCTGATGTCCGGGCTGAGCGAGCGCCTGGAGCGCGAACCCGACTATCGCCCCTACTGCCTGAACTGCTCGACCATGCAGCGCATGACGCTCGACCAGAAAGCCGGGCGCCGGATCATGCGGTGCGAGATCGCGCCAGAGACGCACTACGGCGCCACCTACCTCGCGACGGCGCTGGGCATTCAGCCGCGCGTCGGCTGCGGCATTGAGTTCGACATCCAGACCGGGGAGCGCGTCTGATGGGGGAGAAGCAGGGACATACGAGCGCGCTCGACTGGACCGAGACAACCTTCGACGCCGCCCACAAAGGCGAGTTCGCCGAACAGGTTCACGGTCACACCTGGCACGTCCGCATCTTTTGGGCCGCCGAGCCGGTCAGGGATGCGCGCTTCATGCACGCGCGCCTGCGTCAGTACCTGGAGGCCACCTTCGAACATCGGCTGCTAGATGATGTGATCGCCGATCCGACCAACTACGGCGTGGCGAAAGCACTGCTCCAGCTCATGGGCGACGACATCACCGTCATCGAGGTCTGGCGCGGCGGCATCTGCCCGTGCGGCGTGAGGGTGGAGCGATGAGCGCACTTGCTCCCGCGGCCTATCACGGCACGCCGATCACTCCGTATTCGGTCCTGCACGCTCTCGGGCGTCGGGATTACTGCGTGTCCTACTTCCGGCCCGATCAAGTCGAGTGGATCGACGCCAATGCCCGGTCGTGGTTCGCCGACAACGGCATCTTCTCGGCCTGGATGAAAGGGACGGAGTTCAGTGACGCCTACTGGCAGGCCTATTACGACTTCTGCCGGCGCTGGTGCCTAGGCGGCAATTGCGCGTGGGCCGTTATCCCTGACCCGATTGGAACGGGGACACAGGAACTCGACTACTTCATCCGCGAGTGGCCCGCTGACCTGAAAGATTATGGCGTTCCGGTCTATCACCTGGACGAGCCTATCGAGCGCGCCGTTGCTCTGCTGGAGCGCTTCGGCCGCCTTTGCGTCGGGGCCACCGGCGAGTATCGCACCATCCTGTCTCTGCCGTTCTGCGAGCGCATGGACGAGCTGTTCGACGCGATCCATGCCGCTTTTGGTCAGATCCCGCCGATCCACTTCTTCCGCGGCCTTCAGCTTCTGAAGCCCGGCTGCGACTGGCCCATCACGTCGGCTGACAGCACCGACATCGCCCGCAATCACAACCGCCGCAAAGGTCTCGGGCCGCACTACCTCTGGGCCGTGCAGCAGGCGGCCGGACGCTGGGACGCTATGGCCGCGAGCCGGTCCCTGCAATGGCCGCCTGAGCGGCTTTCTCAGCAACAACTTTTCGGAGCCGCCGCATGACCCAAGCCCCCACACCCGGCCCGCTGTCGGCTGAAGATTGGGCCTCGTTGGCCGATTTGCACACGCTCAAGGGATGGTTGCATGGCGTCTCGTTGACACCTGACTGGAACGACGTGGTCGCCGATGGTGGCGTCACTGTCGCAATGGTCGTTCAGCAAGAGGCCGGGCAGATGGCTTCTCGCGTCGGACGGGTGATCGACAACTTCCGCCTCGCCCCCACCGCTCCGGTCGAAGCGAGCGGGTCGGAGCGGGAGGACGAAGACGCGATTGAGGTCGAGGACATGGAGTGGCCCGAAAGCCCCCTGGCCAATGACCTGTATCAGCACATTCAATCGCAGTTCTGCTTGCATCCCGACGAGGCGGCCGAAGAGACTGGCGAAGTGTTGTCGATCCTCGCCAAGCACGGTGTCGATCCGACCAAACTACCCCTGAGCCAGCAGGGGGATGTCGTTGGCGATCCCGTGCGCCGAGTGCTTGCGCGCCTCTGCAAGACACTGAAACGGCCCTATGGAGACTCCCTCTCCACCACCCCCGCCCAAGCCGAGGCCCAGGACGAAGGGGCGGAAATGACTCGACTGTTGAAGTTGGCAGATTCTGCATTGGCGAATGTGACGGCCTTTGAGGACGACGCCCGCTACATCATGGGCAACACCAACTACGCGATCACAGAAAATGCCAGGTCTGAAATCAGAAGTTTCCTTCTCGCGCAGAGCGCCAAAACCTCAGTTCGACCGAAAGCCTTAGAAATCTTGGAGCGCCTGCTAGATCATTCTGGCGCGCGCGGATCGTTCGACGCCATGAAGCACGGAGATGCAGTGAAAGACGCGGAGGAACTGCTTCGTTCGGCGCGGTCGCCGGGCCACACGGACCTTATGGTCACACCTGAAAGCATCGACGCATACATGAGGGTTAACCCCATGGAGGCCCAGGACGAAGGGGCGGCGGGGGAGTTGAAGCCATGCCCGTTCTGTGGCGGTGAAGCTGAGATCATCCATTTGGATGACGGAGATAACGCGGGCGGTTCTTGCGTCTGTTGCACCAAGTGTCAGGCATCGGGAAACGTCGAGTTTGGACGCAAGGAGAACTTTGTCGACAACTGGAACCGCCGCGCCCACCCATCCCCGCCCCCCGCCGCCGATGCCGACAGGGTGCGGGAGTTGGAGGGTGAAGTGACCCATCTGCGTGACGCCCTGCTGGGCATCGCGGAAAGCGACCATTACCGCCGCTATCCCAAGCAGCACGAAGACGGCGGCGTTCGTGGTCAGTCGGGGTTAAGAGCCGTTCGCGCTCTCACTGGACAGCACGGAAGCTACATCAATGATGATGAAGTGCGCCGGCTGGACGTGGAGAAGCGAGCCGCCCTGAAATCGACCGCCGCGAAGGAAGGGGGGAAGTCGTGAGGGTGCTCGACCTGTTCAGTGCTGCGGCCGGCGGATGGTCGCTCGGCCTTCACCGGGCCGGATTTCAAACTGTGGCCGCCTGCGAATGGATCGACTGGCGCCGCACCCTCTACGCCGAGAACAACCCCGGAGTGCTGATCTATGACGACGTCCGGACGCTCACCGGCGAACGACTGCTTGCCGACCTTGGAACTCTTCCCGACATCGTCGTTGGGTCACCCCCCTGCCAGGACATCAGCAGCGCCAACACCAAGGGTAAAGGCGTCGACGGCGAAAGGTCGGGCCTCTTCTTCGAAGCCGTCCGCATCATCGGAGAGGTCCGCCCTCGTTGGTTCGCTCTTGAGAACAGCGCTAACCTCCGAACTCGCGGCGCTGACCGGGTTCTCGGTGAGTTGGAGGGCCTCGACTACGCCTGCTGGGCGGTCGTGGTTGGTGGCGACAACATCGGTGCCAATCATGAGCGGAAGCGCTCTTGGGTCATCGGCTGTGACGTCGAGCAGCTTGATGCACACCCCCACAACCAAGGCCAACTTCGGCGCTCCGTCCATGCAGAAGTGGGAGAGTTGCAAGCCGTGGGCAATCATTGCCGAGGGCACGATGCTGCCGACGCCTATGGCCTCGGACGGCATGAAGGACGGAGCGGGAGGGGGGGCCGGTTCGACGTATCCATTTCGGAAGATCCTCGCCACGCCGCGGAAGACGGACGCAGATCGGGGCTTTCGGGGCGACGTGCTGGCTCAACTGACGAACCAGAACAATCGCCATGCGGGAATGGCGCAGGAAGCCCTGCCGACGCCGACCAAGCGGGACAAGCGGATGGATCGCTGGTCTCCAGCCTACGACAAGCGGAAATCGCCAACGATGGATGCGGTTCTGGACGGGGCGATGACCGATCGCTCGCCGGACAAGTGGGCCTACGCCCGTCAGATCGCGGCGCTGCTCTCCAACACAGGGCTGACTGGTCCCTCGATGACCTTGCCCGTCACATACGGCTGGATGATGGGCTACCCGCCTGGCTGGCTGAGCAGCGCATTGCGGTCGGCGGTCCTCGCGGGACGTCTGCCGCTAGCCTCATCGTCGAAGCGTTCGGCGACGCCGTCCTCCCCCAAATCCCAGAAGCAATAGGCCGGGCCATCCTCCGCACGGAGGCAGCGCTCTCGGCCGTCTATCATCAGAAAGCCGCAGCATGACCGCCCTCCTCCCAACCCCCGAAGCTGCGGGGCTGGAAGTGGTGGACCTGAACGGCCTGCTTCATCAGGCGTGGCGGCGGCTGCACAGGTCTGAGGCCGATGTTCCGGGAGCGCTTGTCGTCCTGAACGCGCTTCATGTCGCGCTCGAAACACCCCTCGTAACCGCCGCGTCCGCTCAAGCCGCAATAGACGCCGAGAAAGCCCGAGCGGATAGGCTGGCGAAGGGTATTGTTCAGGCTGAAATCCTGATCGACGATGCCATAAAAGGCATCCAGACCGCGCCGCTCAGCGTCGTGACAGACACGATCTGGACAGCCGATCCTTGTCCCATGACGGTCGTGGAGGCCCTGCAACTGGCCCGCGCCGCCCTACAGCAGGAGACACAGCCGTGAGCAATGAATGGAAAGTAGGACAAGACGTTGTGATTGTAGAGGCGCGTCACAACGGCGAAATCAAAACAGAGGACAGCGTCATTACAAAGGTCGGTCGCAAGTGGGTCACTGTCGGAGAAGGATGGCAGGAGCAGCGTTTTGACTTTGACGGAATGTCGGATCGGGATTGGGGTTATAGGCCAAGAATGTGGTCCTCACGAAAGGCCTTTGAGGCCGAACAAGACCGACGTGCATCTTGGCGAGAACTGACATCCCACACCAAGAGCCATTACCCGCCAAAAAACCTCTCTGCGGAGGCCATGCGCGCCATCATTGAGGTTTTGACCAAGGACACGCCCCAATGACCCAGACCCCCACCGATGCGCTGCGCCTGGTGCCGGAATACTATGCGACCGAGCCGAAAGAGGGGGGTGGCGGAGGCTATTGGGAAGCCAGCATCGAACTCACTGGCGGCGATTATGTCGCTGCTGAGATTTACGGAAACGACCGTGAGGAAGTCGAGGAGCGCCTGAAGGCCGCTCTGTCCGGTCTTTTAGCCGCCCCCGCATCGCCGCTGCCAGGGGGCGGGGACTGGATCGACGGAACGCCAGAAGTGCCGGTCGGCTCTCCGACGTGGTGCGGATGGGCGTCCTACGAAATCCGACGCCTCCGTTCTGAGCTTCCCGCCGCCCCGACAGGTGTGAAATGACCCGGAGGTTCGCAGAAGATACGGTCGTTCCGGTCTCGAAGACCCAAGATGAGATCAAAGTCCGGCTTCGCACGGCCGGCGCTGATCGGATCGCCGTCTATGAGAGCGACGACCATTCCGCCATCGCCTTCAGCCTGGGGATCGGAATGTATCGCATCACCGTGCCGGTCGATGCCAGCGCGAAGAACGTCGCGCAGGATCAGCGCCGCGCATGGCGGCTTCTTGGCCTGCTGATCAAGTCTAAGCTGGAAGCCGTGCGCGAGGGCGCCACAACTGTCGAGCGCGAGTTCCTGGCTGACCGACTGCTGCACGACGGCGGGACGGTCGGAGAATGGGCGAACGAGCAGCTCAAGATCGCTCACGAACAAGGGGCCATGCCTCGGAGCCTGCTGCTTGGAGGTCCGCAATGACCAACCATATCGGTGAGGCCACCCAAAAGGTCATCGACCTAGACGCGCTGGAGAAGCGGTTGGTTGCTGGTTCGAAACAGACCATCACCCGATATTTCGGAGATCTGAGTGGAGCGATTGTCGATCACGACTTGTTGCGAGAAGCTGCCTCTGCTGTTGCCGAACTGAAGGAGGCGAGGGGTCTAGTTGAGCAATCCATCGACCTCATGACCGACGAATACGAGGACACGAAGGCTCACCAACAACAAGCCCGCGCCTTCCTCGCCCGCAATGGGAAGGGGGAGGGATGAGCGCGGCCAAAAACAACGTCCTGCCGATGAGTTGTCCGCCTCGCGGATTGTCCCGCGTCGAGAGCGCCGCCTACATCGGCGTCAGCGTCGGCAAGTTTGACGAAATGGTCGCTGACGGTCGCATGCCGCCGCCACGGCCCATTGATCGCCGCCTGGTTTGGGACCGTCTGGAGCTTGACGCCGCCTTTTCCGATCTGCCCCATGTTGAAGAAGACAATCCCTGGGATCAGGTTGCGTGAAGAAACCCGCCTACGTCTCGGCCTATAGGGACCGGCACGGCGTTCTGAGATGGCGCTTCCGTCGCCCCGGCCTTCCGCAGAGCCAGACCCGTGAGCAGTTCGGCACTGAGGCGTGGTGGACGTGGTATGGCGCTGCCGACGCCGCCAAGAAGGTCGAGATCGGATCGAAGCGCACTGTGGCGGGAAGCCTCTCCGCCGTGGTCGTTGCCTACTATGCGTCTGCCGATTTCAAGCGCCTGGCGCCCGTCACGCAGAAGACCTATCGCAACATCATCGAACGGTTCCGCGAGACGGCCGGCGCCCTGCCTGTGGCGAAGATCACCAGCGCCAACGTGCGCAAATGGGTCGATAACCGCGCGGATCGACCCGCCGCCGCCAATACCTTTCTGAAGGTGTTTCGCGCCCTGATGCGCTTCGCCATCGAGCGGGACATGCTCAAGGCGGATCCGACCATCGGCGTTCGTCCGGTCAAGAGCAAGACGGACGGCCATCACACCTGGACCGAGGCGGAAATCAGCGCGTTCGAAGCCAAGTGGGCGCTGGGAACGCGAGAGAGGCTCGCTTTCGATCTGCTGCTTTACACGGCCCAAAGATCGGGGGATGTGCGCCAGATGGGGCCGCAGCACGTCTTGGACGGCCATGTTGTGGTCCGGCAGGAAAAGACGGGCCGGCCGCTCGAAATCCCGATCCATCCAAGTTTGAGCCGATCGATATCCGCGTACGCGAGCGGACAGCTGATCTTCATCGCGACCCAACACGGCAAGCCCTACACCGCGCGCGGCTTCGGTAACTGGTTCACCGATTCGGCAAAGGCTGCCGGCCTGCCTGCCGGATGCACCGCGCACGGAATTCGCAAGGCGGCGGCGAGAAGATTGGCGGAATCAGGATGCACACCGCACCAGATTGCAGCGATCACGGGCCACAAGACACTCAAGGAGGTCGAGCGCTACACACGCGCGGCGGCACAAAAAGCCTTGGCTGGGGCGGCTATGGATCGGGTGAAGGGCGGCTAGCGGCTGTTTGGCTAACCAGAACAGATCGGGTACGATTCTGGCATGGCTATCCGTTACCATCACACATCGTCGTTCGTAGACCGGCACGGTCAGGTTCGGTGGCGCTTTCGGAAAACTGGCGCGCCACCCCACTATTTTGACAGCCCTTACGGTACGCCCGAGTTCGAATCTGAGTGGAAGGGATGCTTCGATGGCTCCACTCAAGCCGCCAAGGCCGCGAAGAAGGCAATGCCCGCCTGTCCACCTCCGCAAACTGCGCTCGTGTACTTCGTCGGCGCGGAAGTCGGCCCCGTCAAGATCGGCCACAGCCGCAACATCCCCAAGCGAATCAAGGATATCCAGTGGGGCAGCCCGCAAAAAATGGAACTGCTTGCCGTCGCTCCGGGAGGTCAACGAGCGGAGGCGCGCTACCACAAGCGATTCTTCCGCCATCGGATGCACGGTGAGTGGTTCAGCCGGGCTCCAGAGATCGAGCGAGAAATAGACAAACTAAGAACGAAGCACGTCTTACCTATTCTCGTCGGTTAGACAATCCGCCCCATAAGGGGCTGTTTTCACTCACCTAAAAAACCGCGATGGAGGCCTGACCGGGAATCGAACCCGGGTGCAAGGATTTGCAGTCCTCTGCGTCACCACTCCGCCATCAGGCCGCTTTTTGTCCCCGATTTCTCGGGGGCGGTCATCGCGAGGGGCGTTCGCTATCAGATCGGATTGTCCGCTGCAACGCACGGACCTATAAGCGCGCGAGATTTCCTCCCGGATTATCGTTGAAGGCTGCCTACAGATGGATTTCACCGCAGAGCGCAAGGCCATGGTCGACTCGCAGGTGCGAGTGAACGACGTGACGGATCGCGCGATTCACCTGGCCATGATGGCCGTGCCGCGTGAAAAGTTCTGCGCGCCTGATCGCGCCTTCGCCGCCTATTCCGAAGAGTCGGTGGTGATTGCGGGCGAGCGCCGCCTGATGCCGGCGCGCGACGTCGCCAAGCTGCTGCAAGCGGCCGATGCACGCGAAGGCGAGAAGGCCCTGGCGATCGCCGCGCCCTATGCCGCCGCCCTGCTGGCCCGTATGGGAGGCAGCGTCACGGCTCAGGAATCGGACGACGCCGTTTTCGCCGTGGTCGGCGAGGCCCTGTCGGATGCGGGCGTGGCGACGGTCGTTGCGCCGCTGGCTCAGCCGACCGGCGAAGGGTGGGACCTGATCATTTCCGAAGGCGGTGTCGAGAGCCTGCCCGAATCATGGGGCGCGGCCCTGCGCCCCGGCGGCCGGATCGTCTTGGTCGAACGTCGCGGAGCGATCGGCAAGGCGGCCCTGTATGTTCAGACGCGCGAAGGGTTGTCGCGCCGCGAACTGTTCGATTCGTCGCCTGCGGTCCTTGCCGAGCTGACGCCGGCCCCCACTTTCGCGCTGTAAGGCCAAAGAGACGCGCGGTTGCGATGGAGATCCCGTTCGCAACCGTGAAGAAAACTTAACTGGCGTGTGGTTCGATCAGGCCGCAGTTACGCTTGAGAAAACATTCGGGCGTTCTTCGGAGCGTCACGCAAGGACGGACAATGTTGAAACGCTCGCGTGTGCTGGCTTCGGCCGCTGTGGTCGCCGTGATGACCGGTCTGGGCGCGCCGGCCTGGGCCGAGACGCTGCAGGACGCCATCGCCCTGGCCTATCGGACCAATCCCAATCTGCTGGCCCAGCGCGCCAACCAGCGTGCGCTGGACGAGACGGTGGTCCAGGCGCGCTCGGGCCTGCGTCCGACCATCGGCGCCTCGGCCGGCGTGGACTACACCCGCAGCGACTTCCCCGCCGTGACCCAGTTCGTTGATACGAACGGCGACGGCGTGCCCGACACCCAGGTCACGACCTCGTCGTCAGAAACCGAAGGCGCCAATGTCGGCGTCAGCGTCAGCCAGAACGTCTGGACCGCCGGTCGCACCTCGCGCGCCATCGATCAGGCCCGCGCCAGCGTCCTGGCCGGCCGTGAGAACCTGCGTGAGATCGAGCAGTCGGTCATGCTGTCGGTGATCCAGGCCTATGTGAACGTCACCCGCGACATGGAAATCCTGCGTATCCGTCAAGAGAACCTGACGGTGCTGCAACGCCAGTTGGAAGAAACCAGCGCCCGCTTCGAGGTCGGCGAGATCACCCGCACCGACGTGGCTCAGGCCGAAGCTTCGCAGGCCCAGTCCGAAGCCGACCTAGCGAACGCCCAGGCCCAGCTGTCCACGTCGCGCGCCGCCTATGCCGCCGTCGTCGGCCAGTCGCCGGCCGATCTGGAAGCCGCGCCGGTCCTGCCGGAAGTGCCCAGCGACTTCGACGTGGCCATCGAGACGGCGTTGCAGCGCAATCCCGCCGTCCTGGCCGCGACCTATCAGCTGCAAAGCGCCGAGGCCGCCGTCGCCGCCGCCCGTTCGGCATATCTGCCGTCGGTGCGCGCCACCGCCTCCTATGGCGGTTCGACCAACGATCTGGGCGATCTGGGCGAACTGGCCGATCGCCGTACCTTCACGGCTGGCGCGACCCTGTCCGTGCCGCTGTTCACCGGCGGTCTGAACCGCTCGCGTGTCGCCCAGGCTCTGGAGCGCGCCAACGCGGCTCAGATCGGAATCGAGGGCGAGCGCCGCACCGTGCTTCAAAACGTCAGCTCGGCCTACGCCCAGGTGCTGTCGACCCGCGCCACGGTCGCGGCCGGCACGGAAGCCGTTCGCGCCGCATCGGTCGCGGCCGAAGGCGTGCGCCAGGAAGCCCAGGTCGGCCTGCGCACCACGCTGGACGTGCTGAACCAGGAACTGGCCTTGCGCAACGCCCAGACGGCGGTCGCCAGCGCCCGCGCCGCTGAATATGTCGCCCGCGCCTCGCTGCTGGCCGCCATGGGCCAGCTGGAAGGCCCGGCGCTGAACCCGACGATCGAGGCCTATGATCCCGCGACGAACTATGACCAGGTCAAGGGACGCGGCGGCCTGCCGTGGGACGGCGTGATCGAGACGCTGGACCGCGTGGCCTCGCCGCCGATCGTGACCACGCCGGATACCGCCGATGCGCCGATCGACGTGCAGCTCAAGGGTGAGGTGGTGCGCACGGCGCCACAGAACTGACCGCGTCGAATACGGACGGAAACCGCCCGTTGATTCCGACGGGCGAAGATGCGACGACAAGGCACAGGTTTCGAGCGATCCATCGTTCGGCGCCCACCCCTTCTACCCAGGCCTCGCCCAAGGTTGCGCCATGACCGATCAGTCCGCCCAGGAACCGACCATGGAAGAGATTCTGGCGTCGATTCGCCGGATCATCTCTGAAGACGAGGCCCCGGCCGAGACGCCGGCCGCCGCCATGCCGGAAGCCACGCCTGAGCCGGTTCCCGAGCCGCTGCCGGCCGAGACCATCTTCGCCGCCCCCGCTGAACCGACGCCAGAGCCCACCGCCGTGGAAGACGACGTGCTGGAACTGACCGACCGTTATGAGGCGCCGGCCGAGACCATCGGGGATTTGGATGTGGTCGAGCATTCGCCCGCGCCCTATCAGCCCGAACCGGAACCCGCGCCGACCTCCGAATCGGTTCCCCAGCCGGCCCCGGCCTACGACACGCTTGTTGGCGAGAGCGCCGCCGCCAGCGCCGCTTCGGCCTTCGCGGGTCTGGCCGCCAGCTTCAAGAAGCCTGAGCCGGCTCCGTCCGCCTCGGGCGATCTGCCCTTCGTCAGCGGCAACACGGTCGAGGCCATGGTCGCCGAGATGCTGCGCCCGCTGCTTAAGGACTGGCTGGACAACAACCTGCCCGGTATCGTCCAGGCGGCGGTACAAAAGGAAGTCGAACGCATCGCGCGCAGCGCCTAGCCCTTCGCTTCAGCCCAGACTAATCCGAGGGGCGGCTCCTGAAGGGGCCGCCTTTCTGCATTTTCGATATGCTCATGTAGCGACGCGCCGTGCGCGGAGCGTTAGCAAAAAAGAATGACGATGCTTGAGAAGACTTTCGAACCCCAGGCCGCCGAGCCCCGCCTTTACGCCCAGTGGGAAGAGAGCGGCCTGTTCGCGCCCCGCACCGACGGCGCCGCCGAGGCCTATTCGATCGTCATTCCGCCGCCCAACGTGACCGGCAGCCTGCATATCGGCCATGCGCTGAACAACACGCTGCAGGACATCCTGGCCCGCTATCACCGAATGAAGTGCAAGGCGGTGCTTTGGCTGCCCGGCACGGATCACGCCGGCATCGCCACCCAGATGGTGGTCGAGCGTCAACTGGCCGCCGCCGGCAATGTCGGCAGGCGCGACATGGGCCGCGACGCCTTCATCGAGAAGATCTGGGAATGGAAGGCCGAGAGCGGCGGGACCATCGTGCGGCAGCTGCGCCGCTTGGGCGCGTCCTGCGACTGGTCGCGCGAGCGATTCACCCTGGACGAGGGGCTGAACGCGGCCGTCCGCAAGGTCTTCGTGCAACTGCACAAGGAAGGCTTGATCTATCGCGACAAGCGACTGGTGAACTGGGATCCGCATTTCCAGACCGCCATTTCCGACCTGGAGGTCGAGCAGCGCGAGGTCGACGGCGCCTACTGGCACTTCGCCTATCCGCTCGCCGACGGCGTCACCTATGAGCATCCGGTCGCCTTTGATGAGGACGGCAAGGCGACCGAGTTCGAGACACGCGACTTCATCGTCGTCGCCACCACCCGGCCTGAGACCATGCTGGGCGACACCGGCGTGGCGGTGCATCCGGATGACGGGCGGTATGCCGGCCTGGTCGGCAAGTTCGTGACCCTGCCGATCACCGGCCGTCGCATCCCCATCGTCGCCGACGACTATGCCGATCCGACGAAGGGTTCGGGCGCGGTGAAGATCACGCCGGCGCATGATTTCAACGACTTCGGCGTGGGCAAGCGCGCGGGCCTGCCGTCGCTGAATATCCTCGACGCTTTCGGGCGCATCAGCGACATCGATACGCCTGACGTGCCCGCGGACTACGTCGGGCAAGACCGCTTCGCCGCGCGCAAGGCCATCGTCGCCCGCGCCGAGGAAGAGGGCTGGCTGCGCGAGATCGAGAGGACCAAACATGTCGTACCGCACGGCGACCGCTCCGGCGTGGTCATCGAGCCGTGGCTGACCGACCAGTGGTACGTCGACGCCAAGATCCTGGCCCAGCCCGCGCTGAGGGCGGTGGAGCAGGGCGATACGGTGTTCGAGCCCAAGTCCTACGAGAAGATCTATTTCGAATGGCTGCGCAACATCGAGCCCTGGTGCATCTCGCGTCAGCTCTGGTGGGGGCACCGCATTCCGGCTTGGTACGGCCCGAACGGCGAAATCTATGTCGCCGAAACGGAAGAGGACGCCCGCGAACAGGCGATGGCGGACTACGATTCCGAAGTCGCCCTGACCCAGGACGAGGACGTTCTTGACACCTGGTTCTCCTCGGCTCTGTGGCCCTTCTCGACCATGGGCTGGCCCGAGAAGACCCAGGATCTGGAGCGGTTCTATCCGACCAGCGACCTGGTCACCGCAGCGGACATCATCTTCTTCTGGGTCGCCCGTATGATGATGATGGGCCAGCATTTCATGGGCGAGGTGCCGTTCAAGCGCGTCATCATCAATGGCCTCGTCCGCGACGAAAAGGGCCAGAAGATGAGCAAATCCAAGGGGAACGTCATCGATCCCTTGGGCATCATCGACGAGCTGGGCGCCGATCCCTTGCGCTTCACCATGGCCATCCTGTCGGGCACGCGCGACATCAAACTGTCGAAGCAGCGGATCGAGGGTTATCGCAACTTCGGCACCAAGCTGTGGAACGCCGCGCGCTTCAGCCAGATGAACGAGGCGCGCCGCGTCAAGGGCTTCGATCCCGCCGCCGTCGACCAGACGATCAACCGCTGGATCCGGGGCGAGCTGACCAAGGCCGAACGCGCCGTGTCCGAGGCCATCGAGGGCGGACGCTTCGACGATGCGGCGGGCGCCCTGTATCGCTTCGTCTGGAATGTATTCTGCGACTGGTATCTGGAACTGGCCAAGCCTGTCTTCCAGGGCGCCGATGAAGCCGCAAAGACCGAGACGCGGGCGATGACGGCCTGGACGCTGGATCAGACGCTCAAGCTGCTGCATCCGGTCATGCCCTTCATCACCGAGGAACTGTGGGCCGAACTGGGCAAGGAAGGGGCACCCCGGGATTTGGCGCGCGACAGCCTGTTGATCGGCGCCGAATGGCCGGTTCTGCCGGACGCCTTTATCGACGCTTCGGCCGAAGCCGAGATCGGCTGGCTGGTCGATCTGGTCGGTGAGATTCGCGGTCTGCGCGCCGAAATGAACGTGCCGCCGTCGGCCAAGCCGCCGCTGGCCTTCGTCGCACCCGACGCCGTGACCGCCGAGCGGATCGCCCGCCACCGCGACCTGATCCTGACCCTGGGCCGCGTGTCCGAGGTCGGTTCGGCGGATGCGGCGCGGACAGGGGCCGTGACCTTCGTGTCCGGTGGCTCGACGATCGCCTTGTCCTTGGCGGGGATCATCGACCTGACCGCCGAACGGGCCCGTCTGGAGAAGGAAATCGCCGCCTTCGACAGCGACATCGGCCATGTGAACAAGAAGCTGGGCAACCCCAACTTCGTGTCTCGCGCCGCGCCGGAAGTCGTCGACGAACAGCGCGCCAAGCTGGCCGAGGCCGAGGCAGGCAAGGTCAAGCTACAGGCGGCGCTGGCGCGTCTGGCGTCGCTTTGACGCCCCGATGAAAGCACGGCCGTGAAGACGCGGATCGATCAGCTTCTGGTCGCACGCGGCCTGTTCGACAGCCGCTCGCAAGCGCGCGCCGCGATCGAGGCAGGGCTGGTTCTGGCCGACGGCGCGCTCGTGCGGAAGGCGTCCGAACAGTTCGCGGACGACATCGCGCTGGAGGCCCAACCCGCCCACCCGTGGGTCGGGCGCGGGGCGCTGAAGCTGGACCACGCGCTGACCCGGTGGCCCGTCCTCGTCGAGGGCAGGGTGGCGCTGGATGTCGGCGCTTCGACCGGCGGCTTTACCGAGGTTTTGCTGACCCGCGGCGCGGCCAAGGTGTTCGCCGTCGACGTCGGCTTCGGCCAGATGCACGCACGGGTGTCGTCCGATCCACGCGTGATCAATCTGGAGCGCACCGATGCGCGCGATGTGACGCCCGATCTGATCCCGCAGCCGCCTTCGTTGGTCGTCTGCGACGCTAGTTTCATCAGCCTGATCAAAGTGCTTCCGGTCGCACTCGATCTGGCGACGCCTGGCGCGGATCTGGTCACCTTGGTAAAGCCGCAGTTCGAGGCCGATGGCCCGGGCGGCGGCAAGAAGGGCGTGATCAAGGATGCGGCGGCGCATGCGGCGGCCGTGGAGCGCGTGCGCGACTGGCTGGAAGCGCTGGGTTGGACGGTTCAGGCGACAACCGAAAGTCCGATCACCGGCGGCGACGGCAATGTCGAGTTCCTGCTTTGGGCGAAGAAGCCGGGCTGACCAAGCCCAAGCGCTAAGGCCCATAGCTCCAAGGCTGGGCTCAAGTAGGCCAAAGGCCGATAGCCCCAAAACAAAGAGAAACCGCCGGAGGATTGCTCCTCCGGCGGCTCCGTCACGTCGTCGATTGACAGGGGGGCTGAAAATTAATCGACGACGCGATAGCGGCCGTACTGGTCGGGGCAGGTGCGGACATAGCGGGTGTCCGTGCGACCATCCGGCAGGCGGATCTGGCTTTCGGCCAGACGGCATCCGTCTGAATTCTGATAGGAATCGACCGGGCGCGAACGGTCGTCGTAGTAGCCGCCACGGCTGTAGGCATAGTCGTCGCGACGGTCGTAGTCGTCGTAACGATAGCCTTGGTCGCCCGTGTAACGGTCATCGTAGTAGCCGTAGCTCGGTTGGCTGTAGCCTTGGGCGTAGTAGCCGTTCGAGCCATAGCTGCTCTGATAGCTGCGGCAGGCGTCCGAGCTGGAACGACCGACCTGGGACCCGACGACAGCGCCGAGCACGCCGCCCAGGATGCTGCCTTCGGTGCGACGGCCGCGTGCAGCCAGTTGCGAGCCGATGACGGCACCCGCGCCGCCGCCGATCACCGCGCCGGCACCGGTGCGGCCTTGGCGCTCACGCGCGCAAGGATCGTAATAGCGGCCGCTGTTGTAATCATACGAGCGGCTGTAGGCGCCGGTGCCGTAGTTCTGGCTGTAGCCGCTGCCGTAATAGTTCTGGGCCGACGCCGTGAGCGGGACGGCCGTGACGCCGAACGCCAGGGCGGCGACGGCGGCGATCGATGTTTTCGTGAGACGCATTTTCCAACCCTCTGAGGACCGAACGGTTTCCGTCAAACGTTAACGGCAAAGCCTCGTGTCTCGTTGCAACAGGATTTACGACGGCGAAGCTGAACGGCGATTGATCGGTTCGTTCATCTTCGTTCATGTTCAGCCGGTCGCCGCTACGCCCCCGTGGCTTGAGCGAAAGGGGACGCCCGGCTAGAAGCCCGCCGATGGACATCTTCACCATCGACCGCGTCGGCGGCCAGGGCGACGGCGTCGCTCAGACGCTATCCGGTCCAGTTTTCGCCGGCCTGACCTTGCCCGGCGAAACGGTGCGCGGCGTCGTCGTGGACGGGCGGCTGGAAGATGTCGAGATCGTCTCGCCCAGCCCCGACCGGATCGCACCGGTCTCGCCCCAGTATGGCGACTGTGGCGGCTGCTCGCTTCAGCATTGGTCCGAAGGGCCGTATCTGGATTGGAAGCGAGAACAAGTGCGCCTGGCCCTGGCGCGCGAGCGGATCGAGACCGAGATCGAGGCGACGGTGGCGACCCCGCCCGCCAGCCGTCGCCGCCTGGCGCTTCATGCCCGTCGCACCCAAGATGGACGGGTGGTGCTGGGTTTCAAGGCGCGACGCTCCTGGCGGTTGGTCGAGGTGAAGGCCTGTCCGGTCGCCGATCCTCGGATCGTGGCGGCCATTCCGGCGCTGACCCAGGTCGCGGCCGCTTTTTTCGAACATCCGAAGTCCGCGCCGACCCTGCACGTCACCTGGACCCTGTCGGGGCTGGACGTTGATGTGACCGGGGTCGAACGGCGCTCGGGCGGCGGGCTGTCGGCTGACGCCCAGATGCAGGCCATCCAGGCGGCGCACCGGGCCGACCTAGCGCGACTCAGCCTAGCGGGCGACACCCTGGTGATGGCGCGCCAGCCCAGGGTAGGGTTCGGTCCTGCGACCGTGTCCCTGCCGGCGGGCGGATTCCTTCAGGCCGTGCCTCAGGCCGAGGCGGCGATGGTTTCTCGCGCGCTGACGGCGGTGAAGGGCGCCAAGAAGATCGCCGACTTGTTCTGCGGCGCCGGGACCTTCACCTTCCCGTTGGCCACGGTCGCGCCGGTGATCGCAGCGGACGCGTCAAAGCCCGGCATCGATGCGCTGAAGGCCGCCGTCGGTTCGGCCAAAGGGATGAAGGCCATCACGGCCGAGGCGCGCGATCTGTTTCGGCGGCCGATGAATCCCTATGACCTGAAGGGATGCGACGCCATCGTGTTTGATCCGCCGCGCGCCGGCGCCATCGACCAGACGGCTCAGATCGCGGACACCAAGGCCGGCGTCGTCGTGGGCGTGTCGTGCAACCCTCAGACCTTTGCACGTGATGCGCGGGTGCTGATCGACGCCGGTTTCCGCCTGGAGACGGTGACGCCGGTGGATCAGTTCCTGTGGTCCTCGCACGTCGAGCTGGTGGGGGTTTTCAAACGATGATCTTGGACGACACGAGCGAAGAGGACGGCGGCGGTTTCGACGCCGACGACTGGACGCGGCTGAAACCGTTCACGGGCGCCGTGGCGACGCTGGACGACGTTCAGGCGCGACGCGCCGTGTTCGCCTTGGGCGAGACCGACGATCCGCGTCCAATCGCCATGGACCTGCCCCAGCCGGTCATCTGGTGGGAAGAGGACGGCGAACAGGCGGCGGTGGCTGTTCAGGCCGAAAGCCATCTCGGAGCCGATGGCGAAGAGATGGAAATCCTGGGCCTGATCCTGCCGGACGGGGAGGGCGCGGTGGCCCTGATGGAGGATGTCGATCTGGTCGATGACACCGATCCGACCTGGCGCGATCTGGTCACGCGCGCCATCGATCCTTCGGCGGCGGACGACTAATTCAGAGCTGCGCCGACGCGAGTGACGAAATCCGGCTGCGAGGGGATGTCGCCGTGGTCTGCTCTCGCGAACACAAGACGCTCGACGTTCACGCCTCTCGCCCGAAGATCATGAGCAAGTTTGCGGCTGAGTACGGGCGGCAGGGTCGTGTCGCGAGAGGCTTCCAGCACGACGACCTTGCCTGAATAGCCGTCCAGCGTCGCGGGCACATCCACTGTTGTTAGGGGCTCGGCCAATTGAACGCGGACGATCGGCCGCCACAGACCCACCATGGAATCAACGGCGGCACGGGCGGTCGGCGTGGTCGCCTCCAGCACTATGGCGTCGGCGCGGATGATGCGCGCGGCCTCGGCGCAGATCGGGCCGCCCAGGGAATGCCCCCAGGCGATCAGCCTGCGGCCTTCGGCGTCAGCCTGGGCGCGGGCTGTCGCCGCGATGACCTCGCCTGCATCCCTGTAGGTCGCGAAGCTGGCCTGCCCCGGCGTATCGCCGGAGCCGGGATAGTCGAACATCAGCACATCGCCGAACGGGGCGAGTTCGGCCGCAACCTGCGCGCCCGAAACACCACGACGGAACAGATTGCCCCCGCAATACAGGATCAGCGGTGCGTCGGCGCGTCCCGTCCGCACGCGGGTTGCAGCGACAGCGCCTCCCGCAAAAGGCAGTGACAGGCTTTCAGCCCCAGGAATGGCAGGGCCGGGAGCCAAAATCAGCTTCTCCGCCTGAACCCGCGTGTCGGGATAGAAGAACTGCCCTTCAGGCACACTGACGGTTAGGCAGCCGGCCAGGCTGGTGGACAGGCCAATGGCGGCAGCGGTCGCCGACAGATGTTTGATCATGACATCCCCCAAGGATTTGCGACGCTAAACCGAAGGCGACTGATCAGGCAATCTTGTCGAGCGGCAGATCGAACAGGTCCATCTGAGGCCGGGCGTCTGCGGGCACTCGGAACTGGGTTTCGTCCAGCAGGCGGTGCGGCATGTCGAGACCGTAGCGTTTGACGGCGGCCTTGAACCGCGTTCCGATCAGTTCGGCGACAGGACCGGTTCCCTTCATCCGCTGGGACCAGTCGGCGTCATAATCCTTGCCCCCACGTGTTTGGCGGATCAGGGACATGACGCGCGCGGCGCGATCCGGGCGGGCGTCGGCCAGCCATTCCCGAAACAGATCCTTGATCTCAAGCGGCAGACGCAGGGTGACATACATGGCCCGCGTGGCCCCGGCCTTGGCGGCGGCTTCCAGTATGGCTTCCAGTTCGTGATCGTTCAGACCGGGAATGACGGGGGCGAAACCGACCCCGACCGGACAACCGGCGTCCGCCAGGCGGCTGATCGCCTCCAGCCGCTTGGCGGGGGTGGAGGCGCGCGGCTCCATCGCCCGCGCCAGCCCACGATCCAGGGTGGTGATGGAGACGAAGGCCGAGGCCAGCCCCGCCTTGCCCATCGGGCCCAAAATGTCGGCGTCGCGCGCGATCAAAACCGACTTGGTGATGATGCTGAATGGGTGATTGAACCGCTGCATGACCTCCAGGATCGAGCGCGTCGACTTCAGATCGCGTTCGACCGGCTGATAGGGGTCGGTGTTGCCGCCTATGTGGATGCGCTTGCATCGGTATCGGGGTGCGAGGAACGCCTGTTCCAGCAGACTTGCGGCCTGGGGCTTGAAGAAGATCCGGCTCTCGAAATCCAGGCCCGGGGATAGGCCCATCCAGGCATGGGACGGACGGGCGTAACAGTAGATGCAGCCATGTTCGCAACCTTTGTACGGGTTGATGGAGCGGTCGAAGCCGATGTCCGGACTGTCGTTCCGGGCGATGATGGTGCGGGCGTGTTCAGGGGTGAGGGTGGTGCGCAGCGGCGCAGCCTCGGCGTCGTCCTGCGTCCAGCCGTCATCAAACGACTGATGCTGCTCAGGCTCGTATCGGCCGCTGGCATTCGAACGCGCGCCTCTTCCCTTGGCGGTTTCCATGGGAAGGAGGATGCGACATTAGCAGGAACAAAGCAAGAACATTTGTTCTCGCGACCTTGGGCTCAGTCGGGGCCGATGACCATGCAGGTCACGCGACGCGCGGCCAGCGCTTCGCAGGCGGACTTTGCGCCGGTTTCGGTCAGGCCCACGAAGCGCGAGCGATACCAGTCGCCGGCGGTCTGGACGTTGCGTTCGGCGGTGGCGAACTGATCGCGGAAGCGGCGGTTGACCTCGGTCAGCCAGTCGGTCGCCACCTTCTCTTCGCGGAAGGCGCCGACCTGCACCGCCCAGCGACCGGCCGGCGTGCGGGGCGCGGTGCGGGCGGGTTCGCGCGTTGAGGACGACGCAGAGCGACGGGGGGTGGTGGATGGGGCGACCACAGCATTGGCCGGCGCGCCGTTCAGCGAGGCGGTGACATTGCGGTGCGCACGAGGAGCGGGAGTGGCGGCCGGCGCCGAACCAATGGGCGGCAGGGTTGCGGCGGTTCGCTGGCTGGCCGCGCGCTCCGAAGGGGCAGGGGCGACACGAGTCGGCAGGGCGGCGGGCGCCGGCGCGGCCGTATAGGCGACAGCGGTGGATTCCGCGCCGACGCCATCCTCGTCGTCATTGACCGAAGCATAGGCGATCGGGGCGTCGGCGATCGCCGATCCCACGCCGAAACCACGTTGCTCGAAGAAGGTCTGCGCGACCTGGATCCGCTCGCCTTGGGCGCGGCGGCGCTCGACCTCGAACCCGGTGTCCATCAGCTCGGCGACGTGGGCATTGCGGCTGGCGGTCGAACGTCCGCCCAGGACCACGGTGATCAGGCGTCGCCCGTCGCGCACGGCCGAGGCGGCGAGGTTGTAGCCCGAGGCGTTGGTGTAGCCGGTCTTCATCCCGTCATAGCCTCGCCCGGTCGGCAGCAGGCCGTTGGTGTTGCGATAGTTGCGGCCGTTGTAGGCCCAGTCGTGAAGGCCGAAATAACTGTAGTACTGAGGGAAGTCGCGCATGATCGCGCGCGCCAGAATGGCCTGGTCGCGTGCGGAGGTCACCTGACGTGCGTCCGGCAGGCCGTTTGCGGTGTAGTAGCGCGTCTGGGTCATGCCCAGCTGCGCGGCCTTCTGCGTCATCATATTGGTGAAGCGGGCTTCCGATCCGCCGATGTGCTCGCCGATGGCCAGGGCCATGTCGTTGGCGGACCGCACGGCGGTGGCGCGCATGGCGTTGTCCAGGGTGATGGTCTGGCCTGCAGCCAGGCCCAGTTTCGATGGCGGCTGGGACGCGGCGCGCGGCGAGATCGTCAGCACGTCGTTCACATTGGCCTTGCCTTGGGACAGCGCCTCGAACGTCAGATACAGCGTCATCATCTTGGTCAGGGACGCTGGATAGCGGCGGCTGTCGGCGTTCCGCGCGAACAGAACCTCGCCCGTGGCGGCGTCGATCACGATGGCGGCGTAGCGGCTGTTCTCCTGGGCCGAGTAGGCGGTCTGGGCCTCGATCGGCCTGACGTTCGCGCCCAGAACCAGCGAAAGCGCGAGGACGGCGAACAGGCCACGGCGGAGAAAAGCGATCATGGGCGGGACAACCCCTCGGTGAGCAGGGTGCGACAGGCCCCCCGGCCGTCACGAACGAACAGCTAGCATAGGAAGCGCGGGTTTCGTGGTGGTTAACCGCGCGTCAACGCAAATTTGACCGGCCGATCAAAGTTATCGCCGATCATATTGTGCATTGCACAAAACGCTTGAAAAACCTTCGCACTTGCAGCATATTGTGGGTCTGCGAGATCCTCTCGCGTCATTATTTCCGCCCTCAGGTCCGTCCCCAAGGGCCTTCTACCGGAGAGACGATCATGGCCGACGCCGCTGAAACCGTGAAGAAAACCGCCGACCAAGCCACCGCCGCCGCAACTTCGGCCGCCGCCAAGGTCAAGGCGCAAGCCGAAACCATGCAGGCCGCCGGCACGCAGGCCTTCCGTGACGGCATCGACAAGTCGACGGCCTCGATGGCCGAACTGAATGCGCACAGCAAGAAGACCCTGGAAGCCATGGTCGAGTCGGTCACTGTCGCCCAGAAGGGCGCCGAGGCCCTGTCGCAGCAGGCGCTGGGCTTCGCCAAGTCTTCGTGGGAAGACGGCGTCGCCGCCTCCAAGGAACTGTCGACCGCCCGTTCCGTGCAGGAGTTCTTCGAGCTTCAGACCGCCTGGGCCAAGAAGTCGATGGAGCGCTATGTCGCCGAGCTGACCAAGACCAACGAGATCGTCACCGCCACGGTCAAGGACAGCATCAAGCCGATCAACGAGCGTGTCACCGCCTCGGTCGAAACCTTCCAGGCCGCTCGCTAATCCCGCGAACCGCCTGAAGAATCGAGAAGGCCCCGGAGTTCGCTCCGGGGCCTTTTTGCTGTCAGGGCAGGGCGGAATGGTCGTAGCTGAAAACCCGCGCCAGCTTCCACTCGGCCCCCTCCTGTTTCCACATCTGCGTAAAGCGGGCGCGTCCCACGCGCTGTTCGGGGCCATCACCCTTGCGCTCGTAGAAGATGTGCTCGCCCGTTTCGACCGCGCCGTAGTTGTTGATGGGATAGACGGCCAGACCGTCTCGCAGAGCCTCGCGTCGGGTCCGCCAGGGGTCGGGCGCGCTGCGGTCCTGACAACGCGCGGCGTATTGCGCGACAAAGCTGTCGGCGTCGGTGGCCACACGCCCGCCGCGGTCGTCGAAAAACTCGAAATCATCGGTCAGCATGGCCCGAAGTCCGGCCGGATCGCAGCCTTCGAAGAAGACGGCGAACAGTTTGGCGTCGGCCGCCATGACGGCGGTTTCCAGCGGCGTGGGCTGGGCGAAGGCGGCGAGCGAAAGGGCGGCGAAGAGGGCGGCGGGCATGGCGATCGAGAGCTGTTCAACTGAGGCGTTCAACCTGAGCCGTTGACCGCCTTGGATCACGTGAAATCTTTGTCAGACGCCCTTCACGAAAGCCGTGACTGGACGCCGCTTCAATTCAGGCCATCATTCCCTATCTGAGAGCCAAGACGACTCCCCGATTACGGAACACGAATGCCCATACAAAGGCCCGGTGAGACCGGCGGCGGTCAAGGAACCGCCGTCGTCACCGAAACAAAGCCGAAGCTGCAAAAGCCCTCGCTCTATCGAGTGCTGATTCTGAACGACGATTATTCGCCGATGGAATTCGTCGTCTATGTGCTGGAGCGGTTCTTCCAGAAGAGCCGGGAAGAGGCCACCCGCATCATGCTGCATGTGCATCAGCATGGCGTCGGCGTCTGCGGCGTCTTCACCTACGAGGTCGCCGAGACCAAGGTCGCGCAGGTCATCGAGACGGCGCGCCGCCACCAGCACCCTTTGCAATGCACGATGGAAAAGGACTGAGAGGAGCCTCCCTATGCCTTCATTTTCCCGTCCTCTCGAAGAAACCCTGCACCGCGCGGTGGGATACGCCAATGCGCGCAGGCACGAGTATGCGACGCTTGAGCACCTGCTGCTCGCGCTGATCGACGATCCCGATGCGACCGGCGTCATGCAGGCCTGCAATGTCGATCTGTCGGCGTTGAAAGCGGCGCTGACCCTCTATGTCGACAACGACCTGGCCGCCCTGGCCACCAGCGACGGTGAGGACGCCAAGCCGACCGCCGGTTTCCAGCGCGTGATCCAGCGCGCGGTGATCCACGTCCAGTCGTCCGGCCGCGAGGAAGTGTCCGGCGCCAACGTGCTGGTCGCCATCTTCTCCGAGCGCGAGAGCCACGCGGCCTACTTCCTGCAAGAGCAGGACATGACGCGCTATGACGCGGTCAACTTCATCGCCCACGGCATCGCCAAGAAGGCGGGCGCCAACGAGGCGCGTCCCGCCAAGGGCGCTTCGCCCGAAGAGGCCGAGGATGCTTCCGCCGTGAAACAGGGCGGCGAGGCGCTGGAAGCCTATTGCGTCGACCTCAACGAGAAGTCGCGCCAGGGCAAGGTCGACCCGCTGATCGGTCGTCAGGCCGAGGTGGATCGCTCGATCCAGATTCTGTGCCGTCGGACCAAGAACAACCCGCTTCTGGTGGGCGACCCCGGCGTCGGCAAGACCGCCATCGCCGAAGGTCTGGCCCGTAAGATCGTCAACGGCGAAGTGCCCGACGTCCTGAAGGACGCCACCATCTATTCGCTCGATATGGGCGCGTTGCTGGCCGGCACCCGCTATCGCGGCGACTTCGAGGAACGCCTGAAACAGGTGGTCAAGGAACTGGAGAACCACGACAACGCCGTGCTTTTCATCGACGAGATCCACACGGTGATCGGCGCGGGCGCGACCTCGGGCGGGGCGATGGATGCCTCGAACCTGCTGAAACCGGCCCTTGCGTCCGGCACGCTACGCTGCATGGGATCGACGACCTACAAGGAATATCGCCAGCACTTTGAGAAGGACCGCGCCTTGGTGCGTCGCTTCCAGAAGATCGACGTCAACGAGCCGACGGTCGAGGATACGGTGAAGATCCTGAAGGGCCTGAAGACCTACTACGAGCAGCACCACAAGGTCCGCTACACCGACAGCGCCGTGCGCACGGCGGTAGAGCTGTCGGCGCGCTACATGACCGACCGCAAACTGCCGGACAAGGCGATCGACGTGATCGACGAGGCCGGGGCGTCGCAGATGCTGCTGACCGAATCCAAGAGGAAGAAGGTCATCGGTCAGAAGGAAGTCGAGGCCGTCATCGCCAAGATGGCCCGCATCCCCGCCAAGTCGGTGTCCAAGTCCGACACGGAAAGCCTGCGCGAGTTGGAAACCGATCTGAAGCGCGCCGTCTTCGGTCAGGAACAGGCCATCGAACAGGTGTCGGCGGCCATGAAGCTGGCGCGGGCGGGTCTTCGCGACCCGAACAAGCCGATCGGCAGCTTCCTGTTCAGCGGCCCGACCGGCGTCGGTAAGACCGAGGTCGCCAAGCAACTCGCCGCCACATTGGGCATCGAGATGCAGCGCTTCGACATGTCGGAATATATGGAGCGCCACACGGTCAGCCGTCTGATCGGCGCGCCTCCCGGCTACGTCGGCCATGACCAGGGCGGGCTTCTGACCGACGCCGTCGATCAGCATCCGCATGCCGTCGTGCTGTTGGATGAGATCGAGAAGGCGCACCCGGATGTCTACAACATCCTGCTGCAGGTCATGGACAACGGCATGCTGACCGATGCGGTCGGCAAGAAGGTCGATTTCAGGAACGTCATCCTCATCATGACCACCAATGCCGGCGCCGCCGACAACGCCCGCGCCTCCATCGGCTTTGGCCGGGGCAAGGTCGAGGGCGAGGACGACAAGGCCATCCAGCGCCTGTTCGCGCCGGAGTTCCGCAATCGCCTGGACGCCATCGTGGCCTTCAAGCCGTTGCAGGCCGACACGATCCGCTCGGTGGTGACGAAGTTCATCCTGCAGCTGGAAGCCCAGCTGGCGGACCGCAACATCACCATCGAACTGACCGACGAAGCCGCCGACTGGCTGGCCAAGAACGGCTTCGACGAACTGTACGGCGCGCGTCCGCTGGCGCGGGTCATCCAGGACTCGATCAAGAAGCCGTTGGCCGACGACATCCTGTTCGGGCGTCTGACGCGCGGCGGACACGTCAGGGTCCAGCTGAAGGACGGGAAGATCGACTTCGACATCACGAGCGCCAGCGCGCCCGCGAAAGCCGAGGAAGAAGAGACGGCCTGATCCTCGAAAAGGTGATGGCGAAAGGCCCGGCTGGAAAAAGCCGGGCCTTTTTCTATACCTGCTTGTAGGGCGATAGTTCTTCGGTCATCGCCCGCATCTGCGCTGCGACAGCCGGGCGTTCGCCGTCCAGATAGCGGGCGACGGGATCGCGCAGGGCGGGGTCGGCGATGAAATGGGCGGAATAGACGGGGGAGGGCAGATAGCCGCGCGCGATCTTGTGGTCCCCCTGGGCCCCGGCTTCGACGCGGGACAGGCCACGCGAAATGGCGAATTCGATAGCCTTATAGTAGCAAAGCTCGAAATGCAGGAACGGCACGTCTTCCAGCGTGCCCCACTGACGACCGTAAAGGGCGTCGCGGCCGATGAAATTCAGGGCGCCGGCAATGGGCGTCTCATCCCGAAACGCCATGACCAGGGCGATGCGGTCGGCCAAGGTGGCCCCGATGCGGCTGAAGAAGTCGCGCGTCAGATAGGGCCGACCCCACTTGCGCGAGCCTGTGTCCATGTAGAAGGCGAAAAAGGCGTCCCAGTGGGCCTCGGTGATGTCGGCGCCGGTCAGGACGCGGATATCCAGATCGGCCTGGGCGTCGCGGCGCTCGCGCTTGATGGTCTTGCGGCGGTTGGCCGACAGGGCGGCCAGAAATTCGTCGAATGTCCGATAGCCGTTATTGCGCCAGATGAACTGGATGTCCTGGCGCGGCAGCAGGTCCGCCTCGGTCATGGCCGACCATTCCGGCTCGGTCGGGAAGTTGACGTGCAGAGACGAGACGCCCAGCCGTTCGACCAAGGTCACCGCCCCCTGGATCAGGGCCTTACGCACCGTCGCGGCGTCGGTCTCGGGATGGTTCAGGAAGCGCGGGCCGGTCGCGGGCGTAAAGGGCACGGCGCCCAGCAGCTTGGGATAATACCGGCCGCCGGCCCGTTCGTAAGCGTCGGCCCAGCTGTGGTCGAAGACATATTCGCCCTGGCTGTTGCCCTTCAGATAGAGGGGCATGACGCCCAATACCGCGTTGTCTTCACCCCTCAGAGCCAGGTGGCGTGGGGCCCAGCCCTGGCGCGGCGCGGCGCTGCCCGAGGCCTCGCACGCGTGCAGAAAATCATAGGAGACAAAGGGATCGCCGGTGGGCAGGGCGCACGCGTCCCAGGCCTCTCGGCCGATGTCGGCGATCCCTTCGTGAACCGAGATCTGAAAGATCAGCGGATCTCCACGATCGCATCGATCTCGACGGCGAAGCCGAGCGGCAGCTTGTACACGCCGACGGCCGAGCGGGCGTGCTTGCCAGCGTCGCCGAAGACCTCGACCATCATGTCCGAGCAGCCGTTGATGACGGCGGGAATGGCGGTGAAGTCGGGACCGGCCTGAACGAAGCCGCCCAACTTGACGATGCGGACCACCCGGTCCAGATCGCCATCGCAGGCGGCCTTGATCTGGGCGATCAGGTTCAGACCGCACAGACGCGCGGCTTCCAGCGCCTGCTCCGGCGTCACGTCCACGCCGACCGTGCCCTTGATCCCGCCGTTCGCGTCGTTCGACAGCTGACCCGAGATGGTGACCTGATTGCCCGAGCGGACATAAGAGACATAGCTAGCCACCGGCTTGGCGGGTTCCGGCAGGGTGAGGCCGAGTTCGGCGATGCGGGCTTCGATGCTCATGGGGGCTCCTATTTATCTGGGCGCGGTTTAGCGCGGGGCAAGGGCGGCGTCACCCGTTCGGCGCGCTTTAAAGGTTCGCCAACCGCGCCGTGTCATGGTGCGATCATGGATATGCATCTGACCCCCAACGTCGCCGCCTTCCATGCCGTGCTGGCGCGGTTGTCTCCCGGCGACCGCGCGCGTGTGGACGCCGCCGTAATCCCGGCCGCGCAAAAGGCCGCCGAGGCGGCGCCGCATTGGGACTTCGAAATGCCGGCCAAGGCGGTGGATGCGCTGTTGGGCGCTGAGGCGTCCGACGATGTGCGTCGCGGCCTGGTCGCCGCCTGGGCGCTGCAACTGCCCGACCGAGCCGCGGCGATGAACCTGCCGGCCGAAGTCATGGCCCTCTATCCCTACTGGATCGAACAGCTGGCGGCGTTTCTGGACAAGGCCGAGGGCGACTACGTCTTCGATCACTGGTCCAAGGACGTGCGCTTCACCCTGGCGCTCAGCGTGCCGGGCGCCAAGAGCCAGGTCATCGACCTGTCGTCGCCGGTCGGACCCGGACAGATCGTCAAACACGTCCTCGACGGCTGGGGCGTCAAACCGCTGTTCCGCTATCTGGCAGCGGGCGCCAAGCGCGAGCCTTGGCTGGAGGTCCATACCGAGAGCCGCTGGCTACGCGGCTTCAACGAGGACGGCTGGAACGAGGCCTGGGCCACGGCGGCCGAGCTGTGCCGCGCGCGGCCCGAACTGGCCGGTATGATCGGCTCCAGCTGGTTCTATGACCCGCCCCTGACAGAGATCAGCCCCCGCCTGGCGCACCTGCGCCTGAACCCGCTGAAGGGCGGCGCCTTCATGGTCCACCAAGGACCGGGCGAGATTCACACCGAACGGGCGGCGACGGCGTCTGCGTCGAGGAAGGCGCTGATCGACAGCGGAGAATACACCGCCCGATCATGGCTGATGATCTGGCCTCGCAAAGAACTGATCGCCTGGGCGGATCGGCGCAAGGAGGCCGCTTAGTTCACCTCCGTCATCCTCGGGCTCGACCCGAGGATCGGATGCGGATCGGGCTGTGCGTTACCCCTTGAAATAATGCGGCGGAACGTCCGGCCCTCGGGTCGAGCCCGAGGGTGACGCGTTTTAGCGGGTCGCGCGTTCCCACGCCGCCGCGACCGGCTGAATGTCGAGATCGGCCGCCTTGGCCAGTCGGATCAGCCGATCGATGTCCTCGGGACGGCAACCATAGGGCGTCGGGGCGTCGCTGACGTCATGGCCGTAGGCGATCAGCCAGCCCTTGGACGCCGCCGTTTCCGCCACCAGCGCCTCCAGGTCGTAGCCGGGCAGGCGACGGCTCTCCAGGCCGATGGCCTGCAGCAGATTGCGGTCGGCGCGGCCGCTGTTGATCCCGTCGCGCACGCCGCGCCCGCACAGGAAGCGCCGGTCGATTACGGCCTTCGATCCCAGGGCGCAGTCGCCGAACGGATAGGCGAAGGTCTGCATTTCGTATCCGTCCAGCCGCTCGGCCACCCAAGCGGCGTTGCGGGCCAGGCTGGCGTCCAGTTCGGTCGGCGACAGGGTCAGGGTCGAGACATGCTCATAGGTGTGGCATCCGACTTCGTGCCCAGCCTCATGGAGGGCTTGCAGGTGCTCCACCTCAAACTGGGGCAGGTCCAGATTGCGACCGCCCGACAGGCCGCCACAGACATAGTAGGTCGCCTTGACCCCGTGCTGGGCCAGAATCGGCCCGGCCTCGGTCCAGGCCGATGCCGGGATATCGTCGAACGACAGGCTGAGGATACCGCGCGCGGGCCGCACGTCGGCACGACGGACATCGAGATAGCGGCCGGCGCGGCGACGCATCTTGTCGAGAAAGGCGCTCATGCCCGCCTTGTCGCACGATGGGCTTAAGGCCGGGTTTCAGACCGTGACGGGTTGGGCCGTCAGACCGCGCACGCCGAAGACACGGCGATAGCGTTCGATCTCAACGGGATCGCCGACCGCTTTCGCCGGATTGTCCGACAGTTTGACAGCGGGACGACCGTCGGCCTCAACCACTTTGCAGACCAGGGAGATCGGCTCCAGTTCCGGCGCGAAGGCGGGCGAACAGTCGCGGAAATCATTGGTCAGATTGGTGCCCCAGCCAAAGCTGAGACGGGCGCGGCCGTGGAAATGGGCGTGGGTCGCCTCGATCCCGTCAATGTCCATGCCGTCCGAGAAGATCAGCAGCTTCTCCTTTGGGTCTCGCCCATGCGCGCGCCACCAGTCAATCAGGCGCTCGCCGGCCGGGATGGGCGGGGCCGAGTCGGGACGAAAACCGGTCCAGTCCGCCACCCAATCGGGCGCCTGCTCCAGAAACGCCTCGGTGCCGAAGGCGTCGGGCAGGACGATCAGCAGATTGCCCGCATAGTGCCTGCGCCATTCGTCGAGCACCGCATAGGGAACCTGAGCCAGCGCGGCGTCGTCGGGCGCCAGGGCCGCCAGAACCATCGGCAATTCGTGGCCATTGGTGCCGATGGCTTCAAGGTCGTTCTCCATGGCGTGCAGGACGTTGGACGTGCCGATGAAGGATTTGCCCAGCCCTTCCTTCAAGGCCTGAATGCACCAGCGTTGCCACAGGAAGCCGTGGCGCCGCCGCGTGCCGAAGTCGGACAAGGCGAGGTCGGGCAAGAGCCGCAGTCGCTCGACCTTGGACCACAGCCGCGTCTTGGCGCGCGAATACAGGATGTCCAGTTCGAACCGGCCCAGCCGCCGCATCCCGACCCGGCAGCGCAGCTCGTTCAGGATCGCCAGCGCCGGGATTTCCCACAGCGTCACCTCGGCCCAAGCGCCCGAAAAGGTCAGCACATACTGCCCGTCCTGAACCGAAAGGTCATAGTCCGGCAGGCGATAATCGGTCAGCCAGGCGATGAAATCGGGCGAAAAGATCTGCTTCACGCCATAGAAGCTGTTGCCCGCCAGCCAGACTAGTTCCTTGTTGGTGAAGCGCAGGGTGCGAGCGTGATCCAGCTGTTCGCGCAAGGCGTCGATATCGATCTCGTCGGCCAGACGCACCGTCTTGGTGCGGTTGATGACCTGGAAGACGACCGGCACGTCGCGATGCTCGCGCCAGATCATTTGCAGCATCAGCAGCTTGTAGAAGTCCGTGTCCAACAGGCTGCGGACGATCGGGTCCAGGCGAAAGCCATGGTCATAGGCGCGTTTGGCGAGATCCATGCCCTGTCCTACGGCTTCAGCGCGCGGCCCGCCACCACCGCGTCCTTGCCGAATTTTTCGCGCAGCGCGTCGATGGCGCGCTCTGTCTTCAAGGCGCGCGTCTCGGTGGTCTGGAACAGGCCTGCGGGCGCGTCCTCGGCGTCCTGCACATCCGCCATGCCGATGCCGATCAGGCGATAGGGGCGGCCCAGCTCGGGTTTCAGCAGATCGCGCCCCGCGGCGAACAAGGCGCGGGCGGTCTGCACCGGGTCGGGCAGGGTGACGCGTCGGGTCACGATCTTGAAGTCAGTGCGCCGCAGCTTGAGCACCAGCACCCGGCTGGCGACGCCGTCGCGCCGGGCCTTGGACGCCAGTTTCTCGCACAGGGGCCACAGCTCGGCCTCCAGCGCCTCGGCAGAAATCAGATCTTCGTTGAAGGTCGTTTCGGCGCTCATCCCCTTGCGATCTCGCTCGGGGTTCACGGCCCGGGTGTCGCGGGCATGGGCCAGATCGTGCAGGCGCAGACCGGATTCGCCGTAGCGTTTGACCAGGTCGCGCACGTCGGCCCGCGCCAGATCGCCGATGGTCGAATAGCCGTCGCTGCGCAATGCCTTGCCGAACACAGGCCCGACGCCGGGCAGGGCGGTGACGGGGCGCGGCGCGAGCAGGGCCTGGGCGTTGGCGGCGCCGACGACGGAGAACCCGCGCGGCTTGTCCATCTCCGACGCCATCTTGGCCAGGAAGCGGTTGGGCGCCAGGCCGATGGAGACGGTCAGGCCGGTTTCCTCCTCGATCTGTTTCTGAAAGCGGATCAACTGCAGCGCCGGCGGGCCGCCGTTCAGCCGCTCTGTGCCCGACAGATCAACCCAGGCCTCATCCAGCGACAACGGCTGGATCAGGGGTGTCAGCTGCGCCAACGCCCCCAGAATACGCTGCGATTCGAAGACGTATTTGGTGAAGTCCGGCCGGATCACCACGGCCTCGGGACAGGCCTTCAGCGCCTTGAACATCGGCATGGCCGAGCCGACGCCATACTGGCGCGCGACATAGCAGGCGGTGGAAACCACACCGCGCTTTCCGCCGCCGACGATGACCGGCTTGTCGCGCAACTCTGGCCGGTCGCGCTTCTCCACCGAGGCGTAGAAGGCGTCGCAGTCCATGTGGGCGATCGACAACTGGTCCAGTTCGGGGTCTGCGACCACGCGCCGCGATCCGCACGCCGGACAGCGGTTCTCGCGCGGCCCGGCGGGATCTTCGCCGGTCCACAGGCAGTCGCGACAGATGGCCTTGATGGCCACGCTTAAGGTCTCCGTAAGGTTGGCTTCACCCCAACTTAAGACTGGCCGCCTACGAATGCGACCAACGAGGCGTCCCGCGTTCGAGGGGCGCGCAGGTCAGGTGATGATGTCCAAGAAAGTCCTCATCGTCGAGGATAACGAGCTGAACATGAAGCTTTTTCATGATCTGCTCGATTCCCAGGGCTATGAGACCCTGCAGACCCGCGAGGGTTTGCAGGCGCTCGCCCTGGCGCGCGCCCATCATCCCGACCTGATCCTGATGGATATTCAGTTGCCGGAAATCTCAGGCCTGGAGGTCACCAAATGGCTGAAGGACGACGAGGAGTTGAACCACATCCCCGTCATCGCCGTCACCGCCTTCGCCATGAAGGGCGATGAGGAGCGGATCCGTCAGGGCGGTTGCGAGGCCTATATCTCCAAGCCGATCTCGGTCATGCATTTTCTCGAAACCATCCGGCAGCACCTCGGATGAGCGCCCGTATCCTCGTCGTCGACGATGTGGACGTAAACGTCCGCCTGCTCGAAGCCAAGCTGACCATCGAATATTACGATGTGCTGACCTGCAACGACGGCGTGTCAGCCCTGGCCATCGCCTCCGAGCACCAGCCAGACCTGATTCTGCTCGACGTCATGATGCCTGGCATGGACGGGTTCGAGACGTGCCGACGGCTGAAGGCCCAGGCCGAGACGCGCCATATCCCCGTCGTGCTGGTCACGGCGCTGGACGGGCGCGAGGATCGGATCAAGGGGCTTGAGGCCGGCGCCGACGACTTCCTGACCAAGCCCATCGACGACGTCATCCTGTTCGCGCGGGTCAAGTCGCTGACGCGGCTGAAGCACGTCATGGACGAACTGCGCGAGCGCGAGGAAAGCGGCCGTCGCCTGGGCGTCGATTCGGACAATGCCGCGCGACTGCGCAGCGAGGGCGGGCGGGTTCTGATCGTCGACGACGACCAGCGTCAGGCTGAGAAGATCGCCCAGGAACTGGTCGGCGAACATCGCGTCACCATCGAAACAGATCCCGAGGCGGCGCTGGTCGCGGCCAAGGGGGCGCTGGACCTGATCATCGTCAACGTCGCCGCCGCCAGCTTCGACGGCCTTCGGATCGTCGCCCAAGCCAAGTCGGGCGATGCGCGCCGCGCGCCGATCCTGGCGATCGTGGAGCCGACCGAACGGCCGCGCATGATCAAGGCGCTGGAACTGGGCGCCGCCGACATCCTGCCGCGCCCCGTCGATACCGAAGAACTATCGGCGCGCGTTCGCACCCAGATTCGGCGCAAACGCTACACCGACTTCCTGCGCCAAAAGCTGGACAGCAGCATGGAAATGGCCGTCACCGACGCCCTGACCGGCCTGCACAATCGGCGCTACATGACCGGCCAGCTGCAGGCGCTGGTGGGCCGCGCGGCCCAGGGCGGGGCGCAAGTTGCCGTGCTGGTTCTGGACATCGACCATTTCAAGTCGGTCAACGACAGCTTCGGCCACGATGCTGGCGACGAGGTGCTGGTGGAGTTCGCCGTGCGCCTGGCCACCAATGTCCGGGCTGTGGACCTGCCGTGCCGCATGGGGGGCGAGGAGTTCGTGGTGGTCATGCCGGGCGCCAGTCTGGAAGATGCTGGCCGCGTCGCCGAACGGATTCGCCGAGACGTCGCCTCCGCGCCCTTCCGCGTCATGGGCGGCAAGGAGCAGATCACCATCACCATCTCGATCGGCGTGGCCGCCACGACCGGCGACGGCGATACCCCTGAAGGCCTGCTGAAGCGCGCCGACGAGGGGGTCTATGAGGCCAAGGCCGCCGGCCGCAACAAGGTCATCGCCAAGGCGGCCTGACCCCCTTCGACACAACGAAAAACGCCCGGCTGGAGACCAGCCGGGCGTTTTCAATTCTCAGCGGATCAAGGCCTTACTTGATCTTGCCTTCCTTGAACTCGACGTGCTTGCGCACGACGGGGTCGTACTTCTTGACGACCATTTTCTCGGTCATAGTGCGGGCGTTCTTCTTGGTGACATAGAAGAAGCCGGTGTCGGCCGTGGAGTTCAGGCGGATCTTGATGGAAGCCGGTTTGGCCATCGGAATTACCTCTGCGACGGCGAAAGCCGCTTAAAATAAGAGGCGCGGAACATACTCAGCCGCGCTCCAAAGTCAACGGGCCAATCTCATACGGCCTTCCAGGGCTGGATTGGCTTCACAGTGGCGCAGGCGGGGCCGCCGTCGCGGGCACGGCCGGGCAGAATCACCTCCAGCGTCTGACCGGCGCGGGCCTGGGCCAGAAGCGCGGAGGGAATGTCGTGGACGTCGATCTTGGCGCGACGCGTCCATTCGCTGTGCTGACCGGCCGAGGTTCCGATGGCGAGATAGACGAACCGGCGGGTCGGTCCCTCGCGCCGGACGAAGGAGCCGGTCAGGCGATCGTCGTCGGACAGGGTGACCGGAACGTCGAAACTGATCCGACCGTCGCCGGCGATGCGAGGATCGACCGGGGCGTTGGCCTTGTCCTGCAGGCTATAGGCGACGCCGGCGAGCGGATCGGCGGTGGTCAGGCGCAGGGTGATCGGGGTTCCGGCCATGTTCAGTTCCTGTGATCGACCAGATGGCGTCCGCGCACCATGCGGACGAAGGGCAGGGGGCGGTTCGGCTGTTCCAGCCGTTCGGCCAATTCTCCCAACACGAAGCGGGTAATGGCGGGCAGGTCCACGGTGCGGGCCTGGTCCAATGGCAACCAGGCGATCTCGTCCAGTTCGCCTGATCCCGCAGTCGGCTCTGGCGACAGCAGGGCGTCGGCGGGGGCCATGAAGAAGCGAGCATCGAAGCGGCGCGTCCGACCGGGCGGGGTGATGGCGCGGGCGATGTAGGACAGGACCGACAGGTCCGGCAGGGCGCCCGCCTGCCGATACTCGCACCACGGCCCGGCGACGCGGGCGGCGGGGGCGGGGCGGCCCAGGATCAGGCCAGTCTCCTCGAAGGTCTCGCGCACCGCCGTCAGGGCCAGGGCGCGGGCGCGGCGGGCGGGCAGTTCGCCTTCTAACCGCCTTGCCGCGTCGGGCGAGAGGTCGGCGGCGCTGGCGGCGGTGAAGTCGCTACGGTCGATCCGCCCGCCCGGAAAGACCCATTTCGACGCCATGAAGACATGGCCGGGCGCGCGGCGCCCCATCAACACCTCGGGCCGATCGCCGCCGCGCGTGAGAATCAGGGTGGCGGCGTCCTTCGGCCGCTGGGCGCCGCCGACACGCGGGGCGTCGGTCAGGTCCTGGGCGGCGTCGAAGAAGCTGGACTGGGAGCGGGGCACGGGTCCATGCTGGACTGGACCACAACCGCCGATCAAGCCGGATCGCTTCCGAAAGACGCAAATGGATAGGATGGACCGGCACGACGCCCTTACAGTTGGCGCAATTGCGGTGCTGGCGGCGATCACGGTGACCGTGAGCCATGAAGCGGTGGGGCACGGCGGGACTTGCTTGGCGGTCGGCGGAGAGGTGGTTCTGCTGACCTCCTCCCTGTTCCGCTGTAGCGCGGGGTCAAGCCTGATCGATCTGGGCGGGCCGCTAGTCAATTTTGCGATAGGGTTGATCGCCCTTTTGACGAGCTCGAAGTTGGCGATGGGACGCCCAGGGCTTCGGCTTGGTCTGATTTTGATGGCGGGCTTCGCCGGGTTTTGGGAAGGCGGGTATCTGGTTCGGGCCATGGCGACCCGGGAGGGCGACCTTTATACGGCCGGAGCCGCATTTATTGGATCACCTGACGCTTCGTGGCGGATTTTAGGAGGTGTTTTGGGCGTGGTGATCTACGCTGGCGCCGTGGTCCTGGTCCGGCGAGGAATCGGTCGGCTGGGAGACGCCAGGCGGGTCGCTCGGATTAGCTGGGTAGCGGCCATGTTCGCCACGGTGTGCGCCGCGCTCGTCTACCGAGGCGGCCTTGGCGCCGACCTGAGGGACGCTACGCTGGAGATCGGAGTGGCGTCGGCGCCGCTGCTGTTTCTCAATCCGCGCGGCCCCGCAGAAGCCGCGCCGGTCATTAGCCGGAACCGTCTGATCTGGCTGCTTGCGTCGGGCGCTTTCATCGCCTTCACCCTGACAATGGGGCGCGGCATCGGAGCGCAATGGGTGAACTAGAGGGTCACCTCCGTTTGCCCTTACGCACGCCCTTCAGCCCGCCCGAAGGTTTGGAGCCATTGCGGGGCTTGGGGCCGCCCGGCCGGTTCTTGCCGCGCATCGGCGGGCCGTCGCCGCCGCGACCCCGGATGCCGTAGCGCGGGGCGGGGGCGTTGGGATCGCGGGGCTCCGGTTCACTGAGCATTTCGAACACCAGTCCGCCGGTGACCGGCGTGGCCTCCTGCAGCCGGACCTCGACCGTGCGGCCCAAGGTGAAACGCTTGCCGGTGCGTTCGCCGACCAGGGCGTGGGCGCGGTCGTCGTGGGTGAAATATTCGCTGCCCAGGGTCGAGACTGGAACCAGGCCGTCCGCGCCGGTGTCTTCCAGCCGGATGAACAGGCCGAAGCGGGTGACGCCGGTGATCCGCCCGGTGAAGGTCGCGCCGACGTGCTCCTCCAGATAGGCGGCGATATAGCGGTCCATGGCGTCGCGTTCGGCGGCCATCGAGCGGCGCTCGGTCTGGGTGACGCCCTCGGCGATGGCCGGCAGTTCGGCGATCTCGCGGTCGGTCAATCCGTCCTTGCCCAGGTTCAGGGCGCGGATCAGGCCCCGGTGGACGATCAGGTCGGAATAGCGCCGGATCGGCGAGGTGAAGTGGGCGTAGCGGTCCAGGTTCAGGCCGAAGTGGCCGACATTGTCGGGGCTGTAGATGGCCTGCATCTGGGTGCGCAGGACCACCTCGTTGACCACCTCGGCATGGTCGCCATCTCGGGTCTCGTCCAGCAGCTTGTTGAACCGTTTGGTCGTGCCGGGTTCGCCCTTGTTCCACGGCTTGCCGATGGTGGACAGGAAGTCGGCCAGGTTGAAGATCTTCTCCTGGCTGGGGGCGTCGTGGACCCGGTAGATCAGCGGCGTCTTCTTCTGCTCCAGGGTCTCGGCGGCGCAGACATTGGCCTGGATCATCATCTCCTCGATCAGCCGGTGCGCCTCCAGCGACGTGCGTTTCTCGATGGAGGCGATTCCGCCATCCGGCGCCATGCCGATGCGGCGTTCGGCCGATTCGATCTGCAGCGGACTGCGCCTCAGCCGGCCCTTTAGCATGGCGTGATAGGCGTTCCACAGCGGATAGAGGATGGTCTCCATGATCGGGCCGGTGGCGTCGTCGGTCTGTCCGTCGATGGCGGATTGCGCCTGTTCGTAGCTGAGCTTGGCGTGCGACCGCATCAGGCCGCGCACGAACCGGTGGCCGGTCTTTCGTCCGTCCTTGTCGAAGACCATCCGCACGGCGAGACAGGCGCGGTTCTCGCCCTCCTTCAGGCTGCACAGACCGTTCGACAGCACTTCCGGCAGCATCGGCTCGACGCGATCGGGGAAATAGGTCGAGTTGCCCTTGTCGCGCGCCTCGCGGTCCAGCTGGCTGCCGGGGCGGACGTAGGCGGCGACATCGGCGATGGCGACCCAGACGATCCAGCCGCCCTCATTCTTCGGATCCTCGTCGCGCGCCGCATAGACGGCGTCGTCGTGGTCGCGCGCATCGGCGGGGTCGATGGTGATGAAGGGGACTTCGCGCAGGTCCTCGCGCCCCTTCAGCGTCGGCAGGGCCTGATCCTCGGCCTCGCGTTCGACCGCTTCGGAGAAGCCGGTCGGGACGCCGTGGGCGTGGATGGCGATCAGGGAGGCGGCGCGGGGATCGTCCTCCTTGCCGATGTGCTCCAGGATCTTGCCGCGCTTGGGGCCGTAGCGGTGGTCGCCCTTTTCGACGGCGGCCAGGACCAGATCGCCGTCGCGCAGGTCGCCGGACTGGGCCTGGGACACCAGCAATACGTCCTTGGAGCGGCGATCGACCGGCTCGACGCGGGTTTCGCGCGCCGACTTGCGGATCACGCCCAGGACGCGGTTGGTCCCTACGTCCAGCTTCTTGACCAGCCGGGCTTCCCAACCCTCCGCGCTGCGCTGGAACTTCACCAGCACGCGATCGCCCAGGCCGGGGGCGGCCTTGGACTTGTCGGGCATCAGAATGGCGCGCGGGGCGTCGGGACTGGCCTCGACCAGGCGCACATACAGTTCGCCGTCGCCGTCGCGTTCGATCACATCGGCGACGCCGACGGGGGGCAGGGCGCCGGCTTCGGAAAAGCCCTTGCGACCGCGCTTGCCCAGTCGCCCTTCGGCTTCCAGTTCGCGGATCATTTCGCGCAGGGCCCGGCGGTCGCCGCCCTTCAGGCCGAAATGGCGCGCGATGTCGGTCTTCTCGGCCGATCCGGCCTCGCGCAGAAAGGCGACGAGGGTGTCTTTGTCGGGCAGACCGGCGGGCGGCCTTTTGGATGATTTGGTCATTATGTCTTTCGTAGCGCGGAACCGCGCCCTTGAGTAAATCTTGAGGGGTCAAATCTTGCGTGAGTTGACCATGTGAAGGCGGGGCTTCAGCTTCCGCCCGCCCCGAATGGAGTTTTCGATGTCCCTGACCGCCCCCGCCCTGAGCGCGACCGTCTCGTCGCCGCTGGATCTGATCGGCAAGACGCCGATGGTGGAGGTGACGAAGATCGACACCGGCCCGTGCCGCCTGCTGCTGAAACTGGAGTCCCAGAACCCCGGCGGTTCGATCAAGGACAGGATCGCCATCTCGATGCTGGACGCCGCCGAGCGCGAAGGCTTCCTGAAAGAGGGCGGCACCATCGTGGAGGCGACGGCGGGCAATACGGGCCTGGCGTTGACGCTGGTCGGTCGGGCCAGGGGATATAAGGTGCTTCTGGTCATCCCGGACAAGATGTCCAAGGAAAAGATCCAGCATCTCAGGGCGATGGGCGCCGATGTTCGTCTGACGCGTTCGGACGTCCCGCATGGCCATCCGGAATATTACACGGACATGGCCGAGCGTCTGGCCCAAGGCATTCCCGGCGGCTTCTACGTCAATCAGTTCGCCAACGCCGCCAACGCCGAGGCCCATGTGAAGACGACGGGCCCGGAAATCTGGGAGCAGACGGGCGGCGACATCGACGCCTTCGTCGCCGGCATCGGCTCGGGCGGCACCATTACCGGCACCGCGCAGTTTCTGAAGAGCGTGGGCTCGAAGGCCCAGATCATCCTGGCCGATCCGGTCGGCTCGACCCTGGCCGGCATCGTCAATGACGGCGTGCCGGGGCCGGAAGGCAGCTACACCGTCGAGGGAATCGGCCAGAACTTCGTGCCCGACACGGCGGACATGAGCCTGATCGACAAGGCCTATTCGATCCCCGACGCCGAGGCGATCGCCACGGCGCGCGAACTGCTGCTTAAGGAAGGCATCCTCGCCGGCTCGTCGTCCGGCACCCTGATCGCCTCGGCCCTGCGCTGGTGCCGCGAGCAGACGGAAGCGAAGACCTGCGTCACCTTCGTCTGCGATACCGGGGCCAAATATCTGTCCAAGGTCTACAACGACGCTTGGCTGGCCGATCAGGGCCTGGGCGAGCGGGAAATCCACGGCGACCTGTCGGACCTGATCAACCGCAAATACGAGAAGGGCGACGTCGTGGTCGCCGGGCCGGACGACACCCTGGACACCGCCTTCAAGCGGATGAAGGGCGCCGACGTCTCGCAACTGCCGATCATCGATGACGGCCGACTGGTCGGGATCCTGGACGAAAGCGACCTGATCCGCATCATGAACACCGACGAGATCACGCGGAAGGAACGGTTCGCCAAGCCCGTGGCCTCGGCCATGACGCGCGATCTGGACACGCTTCAGGTCAATGAGCCGCTGGACGCGCTGATCCCCGTCTTCGATCGCGACCGCGTGGCCATCGTGCTGGACGGCGAGCGGTTTGTCGGCCTGATCACCCGCACCGACCTGATCAACCACCTCAGCCTGAACCGGTAAGTCCATGAGCGACAAGAAGAACAGCCAGGGCTTTTCGACCCGCGCCATCCATGCGGGCCAACATCCTGATCCGACGACGGGTGCGGTGATGACGCCGATCTACGCCACCTCGACCTACGCTCAGGAAAGCCCGGGCGTGAACAAGGGTTATGAGTATGCGCGGGGCAAGAACCCGACGCGCGAGGCGTTCGAGGCCTGTATCGCGGACCTGGAGGGCGGCACGCACGGGTTCGGCTTCGGCTCGGGCATGGCGGCGACCTCGACGGCGCTGGAGTTGCTGGATGCGGGCGATCACATCGTCACCGGCGACGACCTGTACGGCGGGTCGTGGCGACTGTTCGAGCGGGTGCGCAGGCGGACCATGGGGCTGAACTTCGCCTATGTGGACCTGAGCGACATCGCGGCGGTCGAGGCGGCGATCACGCCCAAGACCAAGATGCTGTGGGTCGAGACGCCCACCAATCCCCTGATGAAGCTGGCCGACATCGCCGCCCTGTCGAAGGTGGCCAAGGCGCATGGGTTACTGCTGGTCGTGGACAATACCTTCGCCACGCCCTTCTGCCAGCAGCCGCTGAGCCTGGGGGCGGACGTGGTGATGCAATCGGCGACCAAATACCTGAACGGCCATTCGGACATTATCGGCGGCGTGCTGGTGACGGCCGATCCCGAACTGGCGACGCGGATCAAGTTTCTGCAGAACTCGGTCGGCGGCATCATGGGGCCGTTCGACGCCTTCCTGGCCAACCGGGGGCTGAAGACTCTGGCGCTGAGGATGAAGGCGCACTGCGAGAACGCGCTGACCATAGCACGCTGGCTGGAGACGCGCGCGGGGATCGCCAAGGTGATCTATCCCGGCCTGATCGCTCACCCGCAGCATGAGCTGGCCGCGCGCCAGATGCACGGCGGGTTCGGCGGGATGGTGACGGTGATCCTGGAGGGCGACCTGGAGCGCATCGAGCGCGTGCTGGAGCGGGTTCAGGTCTTCACCCTGGCGGAATCGCTAGGCGGGGTTGAAAGCCTGGTGAACCACCCGGCCATCATGACCCACGCCAGCGTGCCCAAGGAGGTGCGCGAGGCGGGCGGCGTGACCGACAACCTGATCCGGCTGTCGGTCGGGGTCGAGAACGTCGAGGACCTGATCGCGGATCTGGATCAGGCCCTGGGCTGATTTCAGCTGGAGGGAAGGGCTGTCTGGTGGCCGGTGACCGGCGGCAGCTTCTTCTTGGGGGCGGCGCGCTTGACCGGGGCCGTTGCGGGCTTGGGCAGGGCTGCGCGGCGAGCCATTTCGGTGTCGATGACCGGGATGATGTCGCTGGCGGCCATGACCTGGGTCGAGGCGCCGTGTTCGACCAGGCGGGCGGCGTTGGCGCGCAGCGTCGTCAGGTCGGCGTCGGTCATCGCGGGGATCATGTCGGCGAGCGGGGTCATGTCGGCATCCGTATGCAGAAGCCTCAGGGCTGGCGCGACAGGCGCCAGCCCTTCAGCTGATTGAAGGCGATTTCCACCGTCACGCGGTCGCCCAGCAGCGAGACGCCCGTCTGGGCGCCCAGCGAGGGCAGGACCGTAATCAGGTGGCCGTTTTCCAGGCGAACGCGACGGCCGCCGAGCGGCATCAGTTTGATGATCTCGCCGTCGAAGGCGATCACGCCGGCACTGGTCCGGGCCGGCTCGTTCGTGTTGGACGCGTGGTGCGTGTCCTACTCCGCCGCCGTAAGGCGACCGGCGGACTCTTTGCCGGAGCGCGAGTCGCGCTCGATTTCGTAGGAAATCTTCTGGCCTTCGTTCAGCGAGCCGACGCTCGAGGTTTCGACGGCCGAGGCGTGGACGAAGACGTCCTTGCCGCCGTCATCGGGCGCGATGAAGCCGTAGCCTTTGGTGGGGTTGTACCATTTTACAGTGCCGGTAGCCATTTGGAGACCTCCGTCTGGCGTTGACCGCAGGGAGGGATCCCTGGTCGGCCTGTCGGGTCTGAATGGGATCGGCTTTTGGACCTCGGTGCGTGATGCAAAGGGAGCAGCGGCGTTACGCAGAGAGATCGACCAGACCTAGATGGGCGCCCGACAACCGTTACGCAAGGGGCTGGCGATCAGAAGGCGTAGGCGACCTTGGCGACCAGGGCGTCCTCATATTGTTCGCCGAAGGTGTGGGCGTCGGTGTCGTAGTAGCGCAGGTCCAGTTCCAGGGCGTCGGTGAGGGCGTAGGTCACGCCGGCGTTCCAGCCGGTGTAGTCGGGCGCGCCGTTCTGTTCGCGACGACCGACGGCGACCGTGCCGTTCAGCTGGGGCGTGAAGTCCCAGCCCAGGCGGCCCTCGACCCAGGTGAAGCTGTCGGTCGAGCCGGCGGCGTCGGGCGAATACTGGACCTGCAGTCGCGCGCTGGCCGGGCCGATCGAGCGGCTGGCGTTGCCGGTGATCTCCCAGGCGTCCTGATCATAGCCGGCCTCGGCGTCGAGGCGGTTCTTGTAGGCGACGTTGAAGTCGAACCGATAGCCGAAGGCTTCAGGCTGATAGCCGACCACGAACTCGGCCTCGACGTTGGAGCCGCCGGCCTGGATCGTCTGGAAGCCGGGGCCGACGTAGAACAGGCCGTCAGTGCTTTCCCAGGTCGCCGAGCCGAAGGCGTAGCCGTCGTTGCCGGACTTGGACGCATCCTTGGAGCGGTTGTCCGTGCCCGCGCCCAGTTCGAAGGACCAGGCGTCGCGCGCGGCAGGCGCCGACTGGGCGGCGGCCGGCAGGGCGACGGCGAGCGCGGAAACGGACAGGGCGGCGAGGATGGTCGTGCGGATCATGGGGGCTCCAGCGCGAGAGAAGCGGATTTGCGCCGCCTTTAGCGTGCTCCGGCCTTGATGGCGAATTCCTCCGTGGCCTGAGCGAACTCTTGTCGCAGGCGCGCGACCAGTTCGGCGGTCGGCAGGACGTCGTGGATGGCGCCCGCGCCCTGGCCGGCGGACCAGACGGTCTTCCAGGCCTTGGCCTCGTCGCCCATGTCCAGCTTGTGCTCTGGCAAGGTCTTCGGATCGATGCCGTTTTCGATCAGCGACTTGCTCATGAAGTTGGCGGGGATGCCGGACACAGCGGGCGTGTGGACGATGTCGGTCGCGCCGCTGTCGATGACCATCTGCTTGTAGGCGTCGGCGGCCATGGCCTCGGTCGTGTTGATGAAGCGGGTGCCCATATAGGCGAAGTCGGCGCCCAGCATCATCGCCGCCGCCACGTCCTGACCCGTCGAGAGCGCGCCCGATAGGATGATGGTGCCCTTGAAGAAGCTGCGGACCTCATTCACCAGGGCGAAGGGGTTGATGATGCCCGCATGTCCGCCCGCGCCGTTGGCGACCAGGATCAGGCCATCGACGCCGGCCTCGGCCGCCTTTCGCGCATGACGAATGTTGGCGATGTCGTGGAAGACCTGACCGCCGTAGCCGTGGACCGCGTCGACCACGTCGCGCACGGCGCCCAGGGAGGTGATGATCAGCGGCACCTTCTCCTCGACCGACACCATCATGTCGGCCATCAGCCGGGGGTTGGTCGGGTGGACGATGTGGTTGACGCCGAAGGCGGCGGCCTCGGGCTTCAGCCGACCCTTGATCTCCTGAATCCAGTCCCGATAGCCCTCGGTCGTGCGCTGATTCAGCGACGGGAAGGTGCCGATCACGCCCGCATTGCAGGCCTCGACCACCAGATCCGGTCCAGACACCAGAAACATCGGCGCCGAAATGATCGGCAGGATCAGACCTTTTTGCAGCGAAGCGGGAATGGCCACGGACGTCTCCTTTGGTTTTCTTTCGCTACGCTTAGCGGGCTGTCGCCGGGGAAGGCAATCGCGGGGATTTCAGACGGTGGCGCGAAAAAATGAGTCTAATTCGTCTAATCTCGGGTCGGAGGCGGGGTGAAAGCGGGCAGGCGGCGACGGCGGGTGAAAACCGGCCATCATACGACGGTTCGGACGTAGGGTCGGTCGATTGACGCTGGTCGACGACGAGGCGTTGAAAGGGTGAGCGAAGCCGTCCGGGATTAGGATGGCTGGCCCGTCTCAATCCTCCCCCACCGGGGGAGGGGGACCGCGTAGCGGTGGAGGGGGCTGATCACGCACCTGCCGCTGAATATGGTCCACCACGGCAGCCAGTTCGCTCAACACATCCCGCGCCGGGATACGGAGGACGGAAATGCCGCGTGCGTTGAGCCATTCCGTCCGCCGTTTGTCGTGCTCCACCGCCTCAGCTTGGGAATGGCTTTCGCCGTCCACCTCGACCGCGAGGCGGGCGTCCTCGCAATAGAAGTCCAGAATGTACAGACCGATGGGGTGCTGGCGGCGAAAACGAATGCCGTCGAGCCGGCGACCTCTGATCTGTTGCCAAAGGAGGACTTCCGGCAGGGTCATCGTGCGGCGCAGGTCGCGGGCGCGGGCGACGGTTCTCTTCGGTGCGTAGGTCATTTCCGTCATGGACCGCATACGCGGCCGGCCCCCTCCACCGCTTCGCGGTCCCCCTCCCCCGATGGGGGAGGATTTTCATCTGAGCAGCAAGCGCCTAAATGCCCGGCATGACCCACTATACCGACAACCTCAGCCAGCTCGGCGCCCAGACCGCCGCTCCGACCAGTCCCGAGACGGCGGTGCTGGAGCGGGTGCCGAACCCGCATGCGGATACGCTGTATCTGGCCCGGTTCACTGCGCCGGAGTTCACCAGCCTGTGCCCGGTGACGGGCCAGCCGGATTTCGCCCATATCGTCATCGACTATGCGCCGGGCGACTGGCTGGTCGAGTCCAAGAGCCTGAAGCTGTATCTGACCAGTTTCCGCAATCACGGCGCCTTCCACGAGGACTGCACCGTCGCCATCGGCCGCAAGCTGGCCGACCTGCTGGAACCCAAGTGGCTGAGGATCGGCGGATACTGGTATCCGCGCGGCGGCATCCCGATCGACGTCTTCTGGCAGACCGGAGCACCGCCCGAGGGGCTATGGCTGCCGGACCAGGGCGTACCAACCTACCGCGGGCGGGGATAGTCAGAGTGGGCGCGTCCGCCGTTCAGCGCCGCGCGCGTGGCGATCAGGCGCTCAGGGCCGCAGGCGCAGCCTGGTCAGGCCAGGCGACAGGCGAGAGGGCTTCCAGGGCCGGCTTCGCCAGCAGATAGCCCTGCATCAAATCGACGCCGAGGTCGCGCAGGACATCATGTTCGGCCAAGGTTTCGATGCCTTCGCAGACGGGCTGGATGCCCAGGTCCCGCAGCATGTTCAGGGTGTTGCGCACGATGGTGCGCTTGACCGTGTTGGTGTCGATGTCGCGCACCAGGGCCATGTCCAGCTTGACGATGTCGGGCTGGAACAGGCTGAGCAGGCCCAACCTCGCATAGCCGGCGCCGAAGTCGTCGATGGCGGTCTTGAAGCCCATAGCGCGATAGGATCGCAGGATGTTGAGGATGTGGTCGGTGTCCATCACCTCGCTCTCGGTGAACTCGAAGATAATCCGATCCACCGGAAAGTTGGTGCGCATCGCCGCCGCCAGGGTGGCGCGGATGCAAGCGCGCGGCTCATAAACGGCGTTGGGCAGGAAGTTGATCGACAGGCTGGCGCCGCCCGCCGTCATATCCAAACCGGCGGCGACATCGATGGCGGTCGTGCGGCACAGCTGATCGAAGGCATAGCGATTGTCGTGGGAGATATGCGACAGAACCTGGCCCGCGCCCCGGCCGTCCTTGCCCCGCACCAAGGCCTCGTAGGCGAAGACCGTCTGGTTCGTCACATCAACGATCGGCTGGAACGCCATGGTGATCGGCAGGTCGAAGCCCGCCCCATCCTTACAGCCTGCGCAAGACATAAGCTTCTCCTACTGGCCGGCAAGTCTAAGGCGACAGGCGTTAAAGACTGATGTCGAACAGGAAATTCGCTCTCGGGTTCCTTTCGTGCGGTTGAAACTCCGCAGCGCGGGAACGGTCCGCTCTTGAAGTTTTTCGCTGCGCCGTCACGGGTAATGCGATGAACCACGCACTTCCGCTCGAAGCCTGGGGGCGCCGTCTGATGACGCGGGCGGAGGCGTGGGCGGATGGGTCCCGACCGCGTCGATACGGCTATGAGTTCTTGTGGTTCGGGCTGAAGCAGGGGTGGGCGTGTCTGTTCGGGGGGCTGATGCTGGCCCTGATCCTGGGGACGTTTCTGCTTTGGCCGGAGGGGGCGCCGGTGTCCCGTTACGATTTCCTGGCGGTCGGGGCGGTGGTGATCCAGGCGGCGATGCTGATCTTCCGGCTGGAGAGCTGGGAAGAGGCGCGGGTGATCTTCCTGTTCCATGTGGCGGGGACGATCATGGAGCTGTTCAAGACCGCCCACGGGTCGTGGGTCTATCCTGAGGACAGTCTTCTGCGGATCGGGGCGGTGCCGCTGTTCTCGGGCTTCATGTATGCGGCGGTCGGCAGCTATATCGCGCGGGTGCAGCGCATCTTCCATATTCGGGTGCGGAGGTATCCGCCCCTGTGGACGACCTCGGTGCTGGCGGCGGCGATCTACGTCAACTTCTTCGCCCATCACTGGCTGCCGGACGTGCGCATCGCGCTGTTCATCGCGACCGCCGTGTTGTTCGGGCGGGGATGGTTCTATTTCACGGCGGATCGGACGCGGCGATCGATGCCGCTGCTGCTGGGGTATTTCCTGGTGGCGCTGTTCATCTGGTTCGCCGAGAACCTGGGCACGCTGGGGCAGGCCTGGGTCTATCCGGGGCAGGCTGACGGGTGGGAGATGGTGTCCCTGGCCAAGCTGGGCAGCTGGTTCCTGCTGATGATCATCTCGGTGGTGCTGGTCTCGTTGGTGCACCGACCGGAAGAGGAACCTAGCGGCCCTGCAGCGCCCCGCGCATGACGGCGGACTTGCGGCTCATGCGGGCTTTTACCAGGCGATAGACCACGGCGACGACCAGGATGGTCACGGCGATGGCGCCGATCAGAAGGGTGGGGCCATGGGCCTCGCTGAGGACTTCCATCTTCGCCAGGCCTTGTGCGGCGAGATAGCCCGGCGCCAGCATGGCCAGCACCCAGACGATCCCCGATGTGACATTGCCGAACTGGAAGGCGCGCTGACGCATCCTGAGCATGCCCAGCGTCAGCGGCACGAAGGCGCGCAAGGGCCCGAAGAAGCGGCCGACGAAGATCGACATGACGCCGTAGCGACGGCAGTACAGGCGCGTCCAGGCGATGCGACGGCGGTGCGCCTTGAACATCGGGCGCTGGAGGAAGCGCACGCCCAGCCGACGCCCGGCCCAGTAGGAGATGGCGTCGCCGATCACCGCGCCGATGACGCAGCCGACGATGACGTTGACGGGATCCAGCACGCCGGCCGCGATCAGGCCGCCCGCCGCGACCAGCAGGCCGGTGGCGGGCACGAAGGCGCCGACGACGGCCAGCGACTCGACGAACACGACCAGGCCCAGCATGACGCCGGCCCACATATGGTTGCGGGCGATGAAATCGCCCACGGCTTGCAACAGGGAATCCATACGAAGGCCTTGGGGGAGGAAGGCGGGGTCGGTCGAGGTCAAACCGACGTATGGCGACCTTATGTCACCCGCTTACGGCAGGCGTGTGACCTTGGCGGCCATGTCGGGACGCGGGCGTTCCAGCGCGGGTTCGTTCAGCGTGCCGATGTGGATGAAGCCGGCGACGCTCTCGCCCTCGGTCAGGCCGAACAGGGCGACGCCTTGCGGGTCGTAGCTGTACCAGTCTGTGATCCAGCTGGACGAATAGCCGAAGCCGGAAGCCGCATGTTCCAGGTTCATGCAGACGGCGCCGGCTGACAGGTGCTGCTCCCAGATCGGCTTGGAGCCTTCGACCGGAGTCGAGACGACCAGGATGGTGACGGGCGCGGCGGTCAGTTTGGCCAGGACGGCCTGATCCTTGGCCGGGCCGTTCCTGAGTTCGACCAGCACGGCGAGGCGGGCGGCGATGTCGGCGCGCGATTGGGGACCCAGGACCACGAACCGCCAAGGGAACAGCTTGCCGTGGTCGGGCGTGCGGGCGCCCAGCGTCAGGATCTCGTCCAGTTCGGCCTCGGACGGGCCGGGCGCGACCAGGGCCTGGGCCGGGGCGGAGCGCCGCTGGGCCAGGCGGTCGCGAAAATCTTTCGAGGGAACGGGCGGGGGCAGGGGTTCGTTGAGCGCGACCATGCCGTCTAGCTAGGCTTTCATCCGCGTCTTCGCCATAGGTGGCCCATGCACAAATCCGACGAACCGAAATGGGCCGAGGGGCTAGCGAAACCGCCGGCCTGGCGCAGCGACGGAACCGAGACGGTGTTCGACAGCCCTTGGATGGCGCTGACCCGGCATCCGGCGACGGCGCCGACCGGGATGAAGGCCGACTATGCCGTCGTGCGGTTCAAGAACGTCGGGACCGGCGTCCTGCCCGTGCACGAGGACGGGACGGTGACCCTGGTGGGCCAGCAGCGGTTCGCCCACGCCAACTACAGCTGGGAAATGCCCGAAGGCGGCGCGCCGCTGGACGAGGATCCGTTCGACGGCATCCGGCGCGAACTGGCCGAAGAGGCGGGGTTGCAGGCCGAACACTGGCTGCCGGCGCTGAAGGTCGAGATGTCGAACTCCATCACCGACGAGATCGGCATGACCTGGATCGCCTGGGGCCTGTCGCCCGCGCCGACCGATCCCGATCCCACCGAAATCATCGCCGTGGTGCGCGTGCCGTTCCTGGATCTGCTGGACGAGATCGGGAGGGGAACGGTGCGCGATAGCCTGACGGTGGCGACGGCCTACAAGGCCTATCATATGGCCATGAACGGCGAACTGCCCGAGGCGCTGGCGCGCGCCTTGCTGGGGCGCGTATGATGTCGCCGAAGGAGCCGGTCATGGCCAAGCTGGAAGTCGTTGCGGAAACCGAAATCGACAGCGTGTGGCGTCAGCTGCGCGCCTCGGCCGAGGCGGCGTCACGCGAGGAGCCGCAGCTGGCCTCGCAGATGAATGCGGTGATCCTGTCGCACGACGACCTGGCGGGCGCGCTGAGCTTTCAGATCGCGCGCAAGCTGGCGGACGGGGAAATGAGCGCCATGTCGGTGCGCGAGGTCTGTCTGTCGGCGTTCAAGGCCGATCCGTCGATGGTCGAGGCGGCGGAGGCCGATCTGCAGGCTGTGGCCGAACGCGACCCGGCGATCCGCAACCTGTTGCAGCCCTTCCTGTATTTCAAAGGCTTCCAGGCCCTACAGGGCTGGCGCGTGGCGCACTGGCTGTGGGGACAGGGGCGCGAGACGCTGGCCTTCCACTTCCAGAGCCGGATTTCCGAACTGTTCCAGCTGGACATCCATCCGGCCGCGCAGATGGGCAAGGGGCTGTTTCTGGATCACGGCACGGGCATCGTGATCGGCGAGACGGCGGTGGTCGGCGACGACGTGTCTATGCTGCACGGGGTGACCCTGGGCGGGACGGGCGCCGAACGCGGCGACCGCCATCCCAAGATCGGCAAGGGCGTCCTGCTGGGCGCCGGGGCCAAGGTGCTGGGCAATATCCACGTCGGCGACTACGCCAAGGTGGCCTCCGGCTCGGTGGTGCTGAAGGCCGTGCCGTCGGGCTGCACCGTCGCCGGGGTGCCGGCCCGGCTGGTCAACTGCCCGACCAGCGCCGAACCGGCCCGCACCATGGATCACACCCTGGCCGATGTGGTGTACGACTTCGTCATTTGACCCGACGCCTCACAGAGCGATCCTGAGCGAGGCGCGGACGCTGCGCGGGGCGCCGGGGTATATCCACAAGGCGCTGTAGGAGCTGGCGGCGTAACGCTCGTCGAACAGGTTGTCGACCTCGACGCGGGCGGTGACCTGGGGCGTCAGTCCGTAGTCCAGCGCCGCCTTGGCCTTCCAATAGGCAGGCAGTTCTGGCGCGCCGAGCGCCAGGCCGCCGGCCCGGTCGCCGACGTAGGCCGCGCCGGTCATGAATAACCAGGTCGTGCCGTGGATGGTGGGGAAGCGACCGATCACGAACAGCGAGCCGGAATGTTCGGGCACGTTCAGCACGGCGTCGGTGGCGAAGGCGCTGTCGTCGGCCTTCGCGTCGGTCCAGCCGTAGTTGGCCACCACCTGCCAGACGTCGTCGATCTTCAAGGCGCCGTCCAGTTCGATCCCGCGCGTCGTCAGCTTGCCCACCGGAGACAGGAAGTTGGGATCGACGGGATCGGTCGTCAGAATGTTCGACTTCTCGATGTCGAAGACGGTGGCGGCGAGGTCCAGTCCGTCCCAGGCGCCGGCCAGGCCAATCTCGTAGCCCTTGCCATCCTCGGGCGCGAAGCCGGAGCCTTCGCGACCCGTGCCGGAGTTCAGCACGAACGACTGACCATAGCTGGCGTGGGCGGTCAGGTTGTCGGTCAGGCGATAGCGTGCGGCGAAGCGGTATTTCAGGGGCGTATCGCGGGCCTCGCCGACGGCGCCGGTGCGGTTGTTTCGGATGGTCTGGTCGTAGTCGTCGAACCGCAGCCCGGCCAGCAGGCTGAGGCGGTCATTCACCTCCCACAAATCCTGGGCGTACAGGGTGACGACGTCGCGCGTTTCCAGATTGTCGGTGAAGGGCAGGGGCGTCGGCGGCGTGACCGCGCCATAGACGGGATTGAGGACATTGATCGGATAGGGATTGGCGGCAGTCGGATTGATGCGCAGCCACTTCTCGCCATAGGTCAGCTGATAGGCCTTCACCCCGAAACCGAGGTTGTGAACGCCCAACCCCGTCTCGACCACGCCGTTCAGCTCGAGCCGGGCCGACACGTCCTCGACCGAGAAGTCGCGTCCGCGACGCTGACGCCACAGCTGGTCGCCGACCAGGCGCGACTGATCGCTGGACAGACCCTTCAGCGAGCCGCCGCGCCAGGCGACGCCGCCGTTCAGGCTCCAGTCGTCATTGATCCGGTATTCGCCGGTGATCAGATGCCGTTCGTTGCGGAAGCGGGTCGCGCCGTCGCCGGGCTCGCCGTAGTAGTTCGAGGGCGGCAGGAACAGCGCGTCGCCGTTGATCGCCGGCATCCCCCGGTCGAACAGGGTCGTGAAGGTGGTGAGCTCGCCCACATGGGTCAGGCGCAGATCATCGGTGGGACGCCAGGTCAGGGAGGGCGCCAACACGGTGCGGTCCAGGCCGACATAGTCGCGCCAGCCATTCGAGGTCTCGCCCGCCACCACAAGCCGTCCGGCCAGCGTGTCGTTGATCGGGCCGGTCAGGTCCAGCTCGCCGCGACGCAGGCCGAATGATCCCACAGTGGCGGTGAAGGCTGCGGCGGCGGCGAAGCGCGGGGTCTTGGAGACGATATTGATGCGTCCGGCCGGGTCGATGTCGCCGAACAGGGCGCCGGACGGCCCCTTCAGCACCTCGATCCGCTCGGACGTCGCCGGATCGCGGGGCGGGGCCATGCCGCGATTGGCCAGAAAGCCGTCGACGTAATATTCCGCCCCGCCGTCGGGCGTGCCCAGGAAGCCGCGGATGGCGAAGTTGTCCATGACGCCGCCGCGATTGTTCTGCTGGCTGACGCCGCTGACCAGTTCCAGCGCATCGGCAAGGCGCGTCGCGCCCACGGCCTTGATCAGATCGTTCTCGATGGCGCGGCTGGACGGTGACATGGCCTCGGTGATCGATCCTGCGCCCAGGGTCAGATCACGCGGCGCCGAACGGCGGCCCAGAACGACGATCTCCCCCACCATCTCAGGCTCGACCGCCTCGATAGCGACGGGGGCGGGGACGTTGGCGGCGACCAGCAGGCACGCGCTGGCGCAGCTCAGAAGGAGGGACAAGGCAGGCTCCGTTTGAAATGTTATACTGTATCGGCTATCCGCTTCCGCCTGATGATGTCAACCGCTGCAACGCTTCCCGCCTCCGCCTCTTCGACAGCCGCGCCAAGTCGTGCGGTCGGTCGGATCCCATCCATCGACGCCCTGCGCGGGCTGGTCATCCTGCTGATGCTGGTCGATCACGCGCGGGAGTTCTTCTTCATACACGCACAGGTCTCGGACCCGATGAATGTGGAGACGACCTCGCCGGCGTTGTTCTTCACCCGGCTGTCGGCCCATCTGTGCGCGCCGGTGTTCGTGGCCCTGACGGGATTGGGGGCTTGGCTGTACGGAAACAAGCAGGCGAGCGGCGGGAACGGAGCCGGCGCGGCATCGGCCTTCCTGCTGAAACGTGGTCTGTTTCTGGTCGTGCTGGAACTGACGGTCGTCAACTTCGCCTGGACCTTCTCGATTACGCCCGAGTTGATCTATCTGCAGGTGATCTGGGCCATCGGCCTGTCGATGATCGCGCTGGCGGCCCTGGTGCATCTGCCACGCCCGGTGCTGATCGCCGTGGGTCTGGTCATCGTTCTGGGTCACAATCTGCTGGACCCGATCACCATCGCGGCGGGACAGCCGGGACATGCGATCTGGGCCGTGCTGCATGATCGCGGCTTCATTGATTTGCCGTGGAGTGGTCAGGCGAGAACCTCCTATCCGCTGCTGCCGTGGATCGGCGTGGCGGCCTTGGGCTACGCCATTGGGCCGTGGTTCGCAGGCGAGCAGCGGGCGCGGCTGAGACGGTTGGTGCTGACGGGAGGGGGCGCGCTCGCTCTGTTCGTCGTGCTGCGGGCGATCAATGTCTATGGGGATGCGCCGTGGGCCGTGCAGGCGACGCCGATCCAGACGGTGATGAGTGTGCTGAACCTGACGAAATACCCGCCGTCGGCCGACTTTCTGCTGCTGACGCTGGGGATTGGCGCGCTGATCCTGGCGGGGCTGGAAAGAGCGCCGGAGCGGTTGGTCGGCGTGGTGGCGGTCTCTGGCGGAGCGCCGCTGTTCTTCTATCTGATCCACCTCTATGGGCTGCATCTGCTGAACCTGGCGGCCCTGATGCTGTTCGGCGCCAATCAGGGGGAGGGCTTTGGCGTGCCCGGCGTCGGCTGGGTATGGTTGCTGGCGGCCCTGGTCGCCGTGCCTTGCTGGTTCGCCTGCCGCTGGTTCGGCGGGGTCAAGCGGCGCAGTTCGCAATGGTGGATGAAGTACCTCTGAGGCGGGAAAATGCGCGGCGCCGGTTTCCCTGAACCGCCGATGTCTCTAGGGTCCGCCGCCAACGTCCAGACCATGAGGCCCCCCGTGAAAGACACCGACCTGAAGCGCATCGAGGCGCACCTCAAGCGCACCTTCAACACCGGCGGCATCATCGTGAAGGCCCGCCCCAAGCAGAATGACTCGGCCGAGGTCTATGTCGGCGACGAGTTCATCGGCATCGTCTTCGAGGATGAGGACGAGGAAGGCTCATTCATGTTCGAAATGGCGATCCTGGCCGAAGACCTTCCGGCCTGAAACGCCGACCGATCTGACCGCCCGGCGTGAATGCGCCGGGCGGTTTTCGTTTGGGCCGACCCGTTCAGCGATGCGGGCCGGTCAGCGCGTGGGGGCCGCGCGTTCGAGGCCGTATAGCGCCTCGACGATGTCCTCGGCCTTCCGCTGGACCAGTTGCTGGGCGTCGTGGACGCCGCGATTGTAGAAGGCGCCGCCGATCTCCTTGCCGATGAAGTCCAGCAGCATCTCGGCCGGAAGCTGGCCGAGTTCCTGATCCAGTTCGCGGGCGAAGTAGTCGCGCAGTTTGGCGGTGATCGCCACGCGGTCTTCCTTGGAGAATTCGATCGGTTTCATGCGACTTCGGCCAAGGCTTCTTCGGCGGCGACCCAGGCGGCTTCGGCGGCGGCGAGATCCGCCTCGGTCTTGGCGCGGGCGCGGGTCAGACCTTCCAGGGCCTTGGGATTGCTGACCGAGGCGGTGGCCATGTCGTCGTCGATACGGGCGATCTCGGCCGTCAGGCGGGTCATGGTCTCCTCCGCCTTCTTGACCGCATGACGCAGGGTCGAGGGCGAGGGGCCGGATCGCTTCTTGTTGCCCCTATCGTTGGCGCCGCGGGCGGTCTCTACCTGAGTGGCGCCTGAGTTCGCCTTGGCCTCTTCCTTCTTGATCTGGCTGGGCTTGGCGATGGCCTGTTTCGCGCGGTCGAGGACGAACTTGGCGTAGTCGTCCATGTCGCCGTCAAAGGGTTTCACCGTGCCGTCGGCGGCCAGCCACAGGCGATCCGCCACCATTTCCATCAGCGAGCGGTCGTGGGTGATCAGGATGACGGCGCCGTTGTAGTCGTTCAGGGCGTCCAGCAGGGCGCGACGGCTGTCGATGTCCAGGTGGTTGGTCGGTTCGTCCAGGATCAGGACGTGGGGCGCGTCCATCGCCACCATGTTCAGCAGCAGGCGCGCGCGTTCGCCGCCCGACAGGCTGTCGACCGTGGTCTCCTGCTTCTCATAGCCCAAGCCGAACTGGGCCAGCTTGGAGCGGCGGGCGCTTTCGGGCGCATCCGGCATGGCGCGGCGGATGATTTCCAGCGGCGTGTCGGTCGGGTCCATGGCCTCGATCTGGTGCTGGTGGAACCAGCCGACGCGCATCTTCCTGTCGCGGTGAAGCTCGCCCTCGGACACGTCCAGGGCGCCGGCGATCATCTTGGCGAAGGTCGACTTGCCGGCGCCGTTGACCCCCAGCAGGCCGATGCGGTCGTCCAAATCCATGCGCAGGTTCAGATTGCGCAGGATCGGCTTGCCCGGCTCATAGCCGACATTGGCCCGCTCCAGCCGGATCAGAGGCGGCGCCAACGGGCGCGGCGGCGAGGGCAGGGTGAAGGGGGCGACGCGTTCCTCGATCGTGGTGGCGACCGGCTGCATCTTCTCCAGCCGCTTCATGCGCGACTGGGCCTGGGCGGCCTTTGAGGCCTTGGCCTTGAAGCGATCGACGAAGGCCTGAAGGTGGGCGCGCTCGGCGTCCTGCTTGGCCTTGGCCGACAGCTGCAGCCGGGCCTTTTCGGCGCGGGCCTTTTCGAAGGCGTCGTAGTTGCCGGTGTAGAGGGTCAGGGTGTGGTTCGCGAGGTGCAGGATGTGGGTACAGACCTCGTTCAACATCTCGCGGTCGTGGGAGATGATCAGGGCGGTGTGCGGGTATTTCTTCAGCCGCGCCTCCAGCCACAGGGCGCCTTCCAGGTCGAGGTAGTTGGTCGGTTCGTCCAGCAGCAGCATGTCCGGCTCGGCGAACAGGGCGGCGGCCAGGGCGACGCGCATCCGCCAGCCGCCCGAGAACTCCGACATCGGCCGAGCCTGGTTTTCCTGGTCGAAGCCCAGACCGACCAGGATTTCGGCGGCGCGCGCGGGCGCGGCGTCGGCGTCGATCTCGATCAGGCGCGACCAGATCTCGCCCATCTCTTCCGGTTCGGCGGTCTCGAGCCGGCCCAGCAGGGTGTGGCGTTCGACGTCGGCCTCAAGGATGGTGTCGATGACGCTGACGGGGGTCGCCGGATGCTCTTGATCCACCGAGCCGATACGGGCGGTCTTGGGCAGGCTGATCTCGTCGCCGGCGGCGTGAAGCTCACCCAGGATCAGCTTGAACAGAGTCGACTTGCCGATGCCGTTGCGGCCGACCAGACCGACCTTGGAGCCAGGCGGCAGGCTGACGGAGGCGTCCACGAGAAACTTGCGGCCCCAGGCGTTGAAGGTCAGGTCGGTGATCTGGAGCATTGCGGCGAAGGTTCTTCGGTTGGGCGGCGTCCCTCAATCGGCAGGTCGCCATGCGGCGTGCGTCAGGGATGCAAAAAGGGACGGTTGGAAACGCGGGAGGTGGTCGCTATAAGCCCGCGACACTCAATCTCCCAACAAGAAGTCAATTCCCATGACCGAACGTACCTTCTCGATCATCAAGCCCGACGCCACGCGCCGCAACCTGACCGGCGCGATCAACGCCGTGATCGAAGGCGCCGGCCTGCGCATCGTGGCCCAGCGCCGCGTCAAGCTGACGACCGAACAAGCCAAGAAATTCTACGAAGTGCACGCCGAGCGCCCGTTCTACGGCGAACTGGTCGAGCAGATGACGGCTGAGCCGGTCGTCGTTCAGGTGTTGGAAGGCGACAACGCCGTCGCGGCCTATCGTGAAGTCATGGGCGCCACCAACCCGGAACAGGCCGCCGAAGGCACCATCCGCAAGCAGTTCGCCCTGTCGATCGGTGAAAACTCGGTCCACGGTTCGGACAGCCAGGACAACGCCAAGATCGAGATCGCCCAGTTCTTCACCGACGACCAGATCGTCGGCTAAGGCGCTCCGCGCTCAAGTCGCGAGGAACCGCGTTCCGAGCGTAGCGCAAGAAAGACGAGCTATGCGAAAGCGGACGCTTTCGCATAGCGTGACTATATAGGCCCGCGCCCGGACCCGGACGCGGGCCTTGTCGTTTGGTGGTCATTATCTCGTTCGTCTCCCGGAGAAGACCCATGAAGACCATGATCAAACTGGCCCCCGTCATCGGCGTCGTGGCCCTGCTGGCCGCCTGCGGCCAGACGATGGAACAACGCGCCGCCACCGGCGCCCTGGGCGGCGCCGTCGCCGGTCAGGTCATCGGCGGCAACACGGGTTCGACCGTGGCCGGCGCCGCCATCGGCGCCGTCGCCGGCGCGGCGACCAAGCCCCGCTAAATCCGTCCAAGTCTTTCGGGCGAAAGCCCGGATGACAAAAAGGCCCGGAGCGACGCTCCGGGCCTTTTCTACGTCTGACGTCCGACGCCCCTACCAGATGCGGGCGCGGGCCTCGGGCGCGATATATTCCTTCTGGTCCGGGGAGACGCCGAAGGCCGCGTACCAGGCGTCGATGTTGCGCGGCGAGGTCGCGGCGCGCACCGGGCCGGGAGAGTGCGGGTCGGTGGTCAGCTGCTCCTTCAGCGCCGCCTCGCGCGACTTCTCGCGCCAGACCTGCGCCCAGCCCAGGAAGACGCGCTGATCGCCCGTCAGCCCGTCGATGACCGGCGCCGGCTGGCCGTTCAGAGACTTGTGATAGGCGTCCAGGGCCAGCAGCAGGCCGCCCAGGTCGGCGATGTTCTCGCCCATCGTCAGGTCGCCGTTGACGTGCACGCCGGGGATCGGCTCCAGCTTGTCATAGATGTCGCCCAACACCTTGGCGCGCGCCTCGAAGCGGGCGGCGTCTTCCGGCGTCCACCAGTCGCGCAGCACGCCGTCGCCGTCCGACTTGCGGCCCTGATCGTCGAAGCCGTGGGTGATCTCGTGGCCGATGACCGCGCCGATGCCGCCGTAGTTGACGGCCGGGTCCGCGTTCGGATCGAAGAAGGGCGCCTGCAGGATGGCGGCCGGGAAGACGATCTCGTTGCGCGGCGGGTTGTAGTAGGCGTTCACCGTCTGGGGCGTCATGCCCCATTCCAGCGGATCGACCGGCTTGCCGATCTTGCCGCGCTTATAGGCCCATTCGAAGGCCGAGGAGCGTTTGACGTTGCCGTACAGGTCGTCGGCCTTCAGCTCCAGGCCATCATACGAGCGCCACTTGTCGGGATAGCCGATCTTCACCCCGAACTTGGACATCTTGTACAGGGCCTGCTCGCGCGTGGGCTCGCTCATCCAGTCCAGGGTCTTCAACCGCTCGGTCATGGCGTCGCGGATGTTGCCGACCAGGGCTTCCATCTGGGCCTTGGACGAGGCGGGGAAGTGCAGGCGGACGTATTCCTGGGCCAGGACCTCGCCCAGCTGGCCGTCGACCAGGGCCACGCCCCGGTTCCAGCGGGGACGGTTCTCGGGCTGACCGCGCAGCGTCTTGCCGCGGAAGTCGAAGCGCGCGTCGACAAAGGCCTTGGACAGATAGGGGCTGGCCTGATCGACGACGTTGAACGCCTGCCAGGCCTTCAGGGTCTCGATGGGGGTGTCGGCGAACACCTGGGCGATGGCGGGGATGGCGGTGTTTTCCATCAGCACCAGGGTGTCGACGTCCGACACCTGGGCGCCGGCCAGGAAGCCGGCCCAGTCGAAGCCGGGAGCCAGGGTCGCCAGGTCCGAAGCCTTGGCCGGGTTGTACAGCTTGTCGATCTGGCGTCGCTCGACCGTCGTCCACTGCTTGTCGGCGACCTTGGTTTCGAAGGCCAGGATGTCGGCGGCGGTCTTGGCAGGATCGGCCCAGCCGATGGCGGTCAGGGTGGTCGTCAGATAGGACAGATAGGCCTCGCGCTGGGCGGCGAAGTCGGGCTTCAGATAGTAGTCGCGGTCTGGCAGGCCTAGCGATCCCTGACCCAGATAGGCCGAGTTCAGATTGGGGTTCTTCAGATCCTCGAACACGTCGATGCCGAACAGGGAGCCGCCGAAGCCAGAATGGCTCTCGCCCATCAGGCGCGCCATGCCGGCGTGGTCGGTGACCGCCTTGACGGCGGCGAGGTCGGCGGCCAGCGGCGTCGCGCCCAGCTGCTCGATCTTCGCCTCGTCCATGAAGCTGGCGTACAGGGCGCCGACCTTGCGCGCGTTCTCGTTGGCGGGATTGGCGGCGCTGGTCTCGATGATAGACTTCAGCTGGGACTGGGCGTTCTCATACAGGACGTCGAACGGGCCAAAGCGCGACTTGTCGGCCGGAATCTCGGTCGTGCGCAGATAGGTTCCGTTGGCGTATTCGTTGAAGTCGTCGCCGGGCTTAACCGAGGTGTTGCGACCGGCCAGATCGAAGCCCCAGGCGCCGAAGGGGCTGTGGGCCGCGCCGGCCATGCCGTGCGAATGCTGGGCCGAAGCGTCCTGGGCCGAGGCCGCGCCGCCGGTGAGGGCGACGACGATACAGGCCGAGCAGGCGGCCATCAGACGAATGCGAGTCATGGATAGAGAGTGTCCCGATTGAGGTCGGGCGCACCATTGCGCCGGTGCGGCGGTCTGTCGCATGACGTTTTTGTAATCTTCGCGCCGCTAGGGGCGGGGCAACTCTCGGCAGAAGTCAGACAGCACCTGCGGGTAAAGCTGATGCTCCGCAGTCTTGACCCGTTCGGCCAGGGCCTCGGCCGTGTCGCCTTCGACGATGGGCACGCGCGTCTGGCCCAGGATCGGGCCTTCGTCCACGCCCTCGGTCACCAGATGGACCGTGCATCCGGCCTCGGCGTCGCCGGCGGCGATGGCCCGGGCGTGAGTGTCCAAGCCGGGATAGAGGGGCAGCAGGCTGGGGTGGATGTTCAGCATCCGCTCGCGCCAGCCGCCGACCAGCCAGGGCGTCAGAACGCGCATATAGCCGGCCAGCGCCACGACCTCGACGTCGGCGTCGCGCAGGACGGCGTCCACCGCCCGCTCATGCGCCTCGCGATCCTTGCCGAACGATTTGTGCGCCACGGTCGCCGTCGCCACGCCCTTGGCCGCCGCAATCGCCAGACCGCTCGCACCCTCGATGTTCGACAGCACCAGCACGACCTCATAGCCGCTGTCCGGCGCCTGACCGGCGTCGATCAGAGCCGCCATGTTGGAGCCCGCCCCCGAGATCAGGACGGCGACGCGCGTCTTCACAGTCTCAGGCCGCTTCCAGTTGTCCGCAGACGAAGGCGACTTCGCCGGCGTTGAGCAGGGCGGCCAAAACTGGCTCGGCGTTCTCGGGCGCCACGATCAGGATGAAGCCGACGCCGCAGTTGAAGGTGCGGCGCATTTCGTGGTCGCTGATGCCGCCGGTTTCGGCCAGCCACTGGAAGACGGCGGGCATGGGCCAGGCGTTCCAGTCGAAGCGGGCCTGCAGACCCTCGGCGATGCAGCGGGGCGGGTTTTCGATCAGGCCGCCGCCGGTGATGTGGGCCGCGCCCTTGACCAGGCCCGCCTTCATGATCGGCAGCACCGGCTTCACATAGATGCGGGTCGGCTCCATCAGGGCCTGAGCCAGCGAGCGGTCCTTGGCGAAGGGGGCGTCGTCGGCCCAGGCCAAGCCGGACTTCTCGACCACCTTGCGCACCAGCGAATAACCGTTCGAGTGCGGGCCGGTGGAGGCCAGGCCGATGATGACGTCGCCGGCCGCCTGGCGATCCAGATAGGGCAGGGCGTGGCCGCGCTCGACGGCGCCCAGGCTGAAGCCGGCCAGGTCGTAGTCGCCTTCGGTGTACATGCCCGGCATTTCGGCGGTCTCGCCGCCGACCAGGGCGCAGCCGGCCTGACGGCAGCCCTCGGCGATGCCGGCGACCACGCGGCGGGCGGCGTCGATCTCGAGCCGGCCGGTGGCGTAATAGTCGAGGAACAGCAGGGGCTCGGCGCCCTGGGCCAACAGGTCGTTGACGCACATGGCGACCAGATCGACGCCGACGCCGTCATGACGGCCGGTCTCGATCGCGATCTTCAGCTTGGTGCCGACGCCGTCCGTGGTAGTGACGATCAGCGGGTCCTGGAAGCCGGCGGCCTTGAGGTCGAACAGGGCGCCGAAGCCGCCCAGCGAAGGCTCCGATCCGGGGCGCGCCGTCGATTTCGCCAGCGGCTTGATATGTTCGACCAGCATTTCGCCCGCGTCGATGTCCACGCCCGCATCGGCGTAGGTCAGGCCGTTTTCGAGAGGCTTTTGGGTGTCGCTCATGGGATCTCGGGCCTGAATCGGGGCGGAAATGCAGCGCGGCTCTTGCCACAGGTAGGATGCGCGGGGCTATAGCATCGGAATGACGCCGATCACCACCACCGAGGCGCTGGCCGATTTCTGCGCCCGCGTAGCCAACGCTCCCTTCATCACGGTCGACACCGAGTTCATGCGGGAAACGACCTATTGGCCGAAGCTCTGCCTGATCCAGGCGGCCTCGGCCGATCACGCCGCCATCATCGACCCGATGGCGGAGGGGCTGGATCTGGAGCCGTTCCTGGACCTGCTGCGCGACGAGAAGATCGTGAAGGTCTTCCACGCCTGCCGCCAGGACGTGGAAATCTTCGTGCGCCTGGGGGCCATGCCCAAGCCGATGTTCGACACCCAGGTCGCCGCTATGGCCGCCGGATTCGGCGAGCAGGTCGCCTATGATTCGCTGGTGCGGCAGATGCTGCGTATCGAGGTGGACAAGGGCAGCCGCTTCACCGACTGGGCGCGCCGGCCGCTGTCGGACAACCAACTGGTCTATGCGCTGGGCGACGTGACCCACCTTGCGGCGCTTTATCCCAAGCTGCGCGATCGGCTGCAGAAGGAAGGCCGGCTGGAGTGGGTTATGTCGGAGATGGAGAGCCTGACCGATCCGGCCCTCTACGACACCAATCCTGAAAACGCCTGGAAGCGGCTTAAGCCCAAGAAGTTCTCGGCCAAGTATCTGGCGGCGTTCAAGGCCGTCGCCGTCTGGCGCGAGCGGGCGGCGCAGGAGCGCGACCAGCCGCGCGGCCGCATCCTGAAGGACGAGGGCATCGACGAGATCGCCCAACAGACCCCGACGGATGTCGAGGCCTTCAATCGCCTGCGCTCGGTGCCCAAGGGTTTCGGCGGTTCACGGCTGGGTCTGGAACTGGCCGAGGAGCTGAAACGGGTTCTGGCCGATCCTGAAGCCTTTGCGCCCGAGATGGAGCGCCCCGCCCACCGCCAGCCGGCGCCGCCGTCGGTGGTGGAGCTGTTGAAGGTGCTGCTGAAGGCCAAGAGCGACAACGCCGGCGTGGCCTCCAAGCTGATCGCCACCGTGTCGGACCTGGAAAAGATCGCCATCAGCGACGACGCCGACATCGACGCGTTGAAGGGCTGGCGCCGCCAGATCTTCGGCGAGGATGCGCTGAAGCTGAAGCGCGGCGAGATCGCTCTGGTGCTGAACGGCGCGCGGGTGGAGGTCGTCGAGATAGAGTAGGGAGCAGTGTCTCCTACCCGCTTTGTGGGGAGGGGGATCGCGAAGCGGTGGAGGGGCTCTTGAAGTCCCGCGGGCGCCAATGATGCGTTGGAGAACCCCTCCGTCCCGGCGCGGAGGGCGCGCCGCGCCACCTCCCCATAAGATGGGGAGGAGACGGGTCGCCTTATATCTTCAGACCCAGGTCCATCGCCTCGGCGAGGGCCTTGGCGCGCTTTTTGGTCTGTTCGCCCAAGAGGACGTCAGCGTAGCCTTCGGTCGCGGTCAGGCGCAGGTCGCCGCCTTTGACCTTGGCGGCGGCGTTGGCCATCAGCTGGGGCGAGCGCCCGGACAGATCGCAGGCCAGACGGATCGCCAGGCCGAGGGCGCGGGCGCGTTTGGCGGCGGCGGCGTCGAGCAGGCGGTCGATGACCTCGGGCTGCGGCGTGGCGGGCGCGCCGCCATAGCGAGCGTTCATTGCGCTGGCCAAAAAGGCGCGTTCCGTGTGGCTGATGCCGGCGACGGGCGCGCGCAGCACCTGGTCGAAGACAAGCTCCAGCCGGTGATCCGGGTGCAATCGGGCGCCCAGGTCCGCCAGACGGCAGGCGGCGCTGACCAGCACGGCGTCGCGTTTCTCGCCGAACACCTCGGGAAGGGCGGCGACCATTTCGGAAATCCAGCCGTTCAGCGCGCCGGGCAGGGCGGGAGCCACGCCCTGACGACCGCCCAGGGCGGTGCAGCCGGCCAGAAGCGGATCCGCTGTCCGCGTCGCCTCGTCCAGCGTCTCGAACAGCAGGCCCTCGCGTACGCCCCAGGCCGACATCTCGATCTGCTTGAGACCGAGATGTTTGATCAGCGCCTCGAGCACCAGACCGGCGTAGGGCAGGGTCTCGGCCCGCTTCTTCGATACGCCGGGCAGTTTGGCCAGGCTGGCAGCCGACTGTTGGGCCACCAGACGCGCGGTCTCCAGCGCCTCCTCGGCCGACATCTGATACTGATGCACGACCTTCAGCGGATAGGATTTCAAGCCCATCTGCACCTGGGCCAGGGTCCGCCAGGCGCCGCCCACGGCGTAGAGGCGTTCGCTCTTGAACTGGCTTGCGACCGGTTTCAGAGCCTGATCGATACGGGCCTTGATGCGCTCGGCGTCGAAGGCCTTGCCGTCAGCCAGAGCAAACGGACCCAGCGGCAGTGTCAGGCCGTTCTCGACGCCGTCTCCGTTCAGCCGGGTCAGCTCAAGACTGGCGCCGCCCATGTCGGCCGAGACGCCGTGAGCCAGGGGGGCTCCGGCCAATACGCCCATGGCCGCGTATTTGGCCTCTTCCTCACCCGACAGGACGCGGATTTGGAGGCCGGTTTCGGCGGCGACTCGTTCACAGAACTCCGGCCCGTCCAGGGCTTCGCGCACGGCGGCGGTGGCGGCGATCAGGGTCGCGTCGGGCCGCACGCCTTCCAGAACGGCGGCGAAACGGCGCAGCGCCGTCATCGCCATGACCACGCCCTCGGGCGACAGTTTGCGCGTCGTCGGCAGGTCGCGGCCCAGGCCGGCCAGAACCTTCTCATTATAGACGGTCCAGATCGCGCGGCCTTCCAGCCGGTACAGGACCAGGCGAACCGAGTTTGAACCGATGTCGATCGCGGCGATGTCGCGGTCGGTAAGCATGATGTCGGGCATCAGCGGCCTGGACGCTCGTAGCGCAGGACGGCGGGCAGGCTCTTGGCCTTGCGGCCGCGCCCGGAGAGGCTGGGGTTGGTCATGAAGTATTTGTGGGCCGAGAAGGGCCGCTCAGGATCGGCGGGGGTGACGCGTGTATAGCGTCCTTCGGCGTCCAGCACCCAGCTTTGTGCATCGTCCTTCAGATTGGCGACCATGATCTGGTCCAGCACCTGATCGTGGACGGTGGCGTTGCGGATCGGCGTCATCAACTCGACCCGGCGATCCAGGTTGCGCGTCATCCAGTCGGCCGAGGAGATGAAGACCTTGGCCTTGTCATGCGGCAGGTCCTTGCCATTGGCGAAACAGACGATGCGGCTGTGTTCCAGGAAGCGGCCGACGATCGATTTGACCCGGATATTCTCCGACAGACCCGGCACGCCGGGACGCAGGCAGCAGATGCCGCGCACCACCAGATCGATACGCACGCCCCACTGGCTGGCCCGGTACAGGGCGTCGATGATCTCGACATCGACCAAGGCGTTCAGCTTGACCCAGATAGCGGCGGGCTTGCCCATGGCGGCGGCCGACATCTCCTTGCCGATCAGTTCGATCAGCGTGGCCTTCATGTTCAGCGGCGAGACGACCAGGGCTTCCAGATGGTCCGGCGTCGCATAGCCGGTGATGTAGTTGAACACCCGCGTCGCATCACGCCCCAGGACGGGGTCGCAGGAGAACAACGACAGGTCGGTGTAAACCTTGGCCGTCACGGGGTGATAGTTGCCGGTGCCGAAGTGGCAGTAGGTGCGCAGGCCCTCGCCCTCGCGCCGGACGACGACACTGACCTTGGCGTGGGTCTTGTATTCGACGAAGCCGAAGACGACGTGGACGCCGGCCCGCTCCATCGCCCGCGCCCAGCGCAGATTGGCCTCTTCGTCGAAGCGGGCCTTCAGCTCGACCAGGGCGGTGACGTTCTTGCCGTTTTCGGCCGCCTCGATCAGGGCGGCGACGATGGGGCTGTCCTTGGAGGTGCGGTACAGCGTCTGTTTGATCGCGATGACATTGGGATCGCGCGCGGCCTGACGCAGAAACTGAACCACCACGTCGAAGCTCTCGAACGGGTGGTGGATCAGCAGATCCTTTTCGCGAATGGCCGCGAAGACGTCGCCGCCATTGTCGCGGACGCGTTCGGGATAGCGCGGCTCATAGCCCTTGAACTTCAGATCCGGGTGGCCGCCGGGGATCAGGTCCGACAGCTGGGCCAGACCCAGCATGCCGTCGACCAGAACCACGTCCTGGGGCGCGGCCTCGAGCTCGCTGACGATGAAGTCGCGCAGATCGACCGGCATGGACGCCTCGATCTTGACCCGCACCACCGAGCCCAGACGACGTTGTTTCAGCGCCTCCTCGAACTCCAGGACCAAATCTTCGGCCTCTTCCTCGATTTCGATGTCCGAGTCGCGGATCAGGCGCAGCACGCCCTTTTCCTGAACCTCGCAGCCGGGGAACAGGTGATCGATGAACAGCAGCAGCACGTTTTCCAGCGTGATGAACCGCTTGTGCCCCGGCGTGGAACGGCCGTCGGTCGGCAGTTCCCAGAACCGACGCACCTGGGTCGGCACCGGGACCAGGGCGTAGAAGGTCTTGGTCTCGCCCTTGCGCTTCAGCTTCAGCGCCAGGGAGAAGCCAAGGTTGGGCAGGAAGGGGAAGGGGTGGGCCGGGTCGATGGCGAGCGGCGTCAGGACCGCGAAGAGCTGGTTCAGGAACTCGGGTTCCAGACGCTCGCGCTCGGTCTTGGTGATCTTCTGGCGATCGACGATCTCGATGCCGGCGACGGTCAGCTCCTTCTTCAGCTGACGCCAGCGCAGCTGCTGTTCGGCCATCAGCTCGCCGGCGGCGATGTTGATCCGCTCCAGCTGTTCGGCGGGCGTCAGGCCGTCGGCGGACAGGACGCGCAGGCGTTCGCGCAACTGGCCCTTCAGACCGGCGACGCGGGTCATGAAGAACTCGTCCAGGTTATTGGCCGAGATGGACAGGAACCGCAGCCGCTCCAACAGCGGGTGGTTGGGGTTGGCCGCTTCTTCCAGAACCCGTTCGTTGAACGCCAGCCACGAGGTTTCGCGATTGAAGAACCGGCTGGGCGAGGCCATCAGCTCTTCGCTCAGCGCCAGTTGGGGGGCGCGAGAGGCGGGAACCTCTTCGCCTCGGGTGTCGTCATGGATCGCGGCGTCGGTCATGAACCGGTTCTCGCGCGCGTGTGTGACGGCCGCAAGCGGGCGCCGAGAAAATGTCGCGGGTCAGTCGGCGGCGGCGTCCATGGTGTCCAGCACCTGACGCGCCAGAACGCGCGTGACCGGGCGGTGAAGGGCGTCCAGACGTTCGACCACCGCAGCGGCGGTCTCGGCCGAGCGGTCCAGGCGTCGAACCAGATAGTCGATCACGTCGTCGGACGGGGTAATGCTGCGTTCGGCGAAACGGGCGCGCAGGATGGCCGACAGGACCGCGTCGTCGGGCGCGGCGATGGCGACGGCGCGCACGGCGTCCAGCCGCGATCGCAGATCGGGCAGATCGACCGACCACTGACGCGGGGCCGAACGCGACACCAGCAGCAGGGCGCCCCCGCCGGAGTTGGCCAGGTTGATCAGATGAAACAGGCTTTCGTCATCGGCGTCCGCCGCGCGGTCCAGCAGGACCGGCCGGCCTTCCAGCTCCAGCGGATCGATCAGGGCGGCCTCGGCCCCGTTCAGCGGCACGGCGCCGACCCGCTCGGCCCAGTCGGCGGCGAGGCGGCTCTTGCCCGAGCCCGGGGGGCCGTGCAGCGCCAGCACCGCGCCCACGCCGTCGGGCCAGCGGGCCAGAACGCGCACGGCCTCGGCGTTGCTGTCGGACGTCACGAAGGCCTCGCCCGCAACCGGCCGCTCCAGCGGCAGACGCAGCTGTTCGGTCGTCGTCGGGGGCAGGGCGCTCAGCGCGGACATGCGCCTGTCATAGCAGAGGCCGGCGTTAACCGCGTCAGGCCCGCGCTGTTGGTTGCGGGGAGCGAACCGCGCCGCTGTGGATGAATCAGGCGAATTCAGCCAAGGCGGGGTTCAGCTTGCCGGCCCTGAACTCGGTCACCGTGTAATCGGCCAGGCCGTGAACCTGGAACGGATCGTCCTTCAGCAGGGTCTCCAGCTCTTGCTTGGTGCCGCCGCTGCGCACCACCAGAATGCCGCCGGTGCGCGGCACCATCGGCCCGGCGGCGATGATTAGGCCGCTGGCGACATGCTGATCCAGCCACGCGCGATGCTCGACCGTCCGTTCCTCGATGGCTTCGATGGGCTGGGTGTAGGTGATGGTGACGATGAACATGGCGGCCTCGGGCGGGATGGAAGCCTCAGATATCATGCGCGGCGGCAGGCTTTGCAACGGCTGAAACCTTGACTTTCCGGGGCGATGATGCGCCCTACGCCGCTTCGATTTCGGGCGCCGACGGCGTCGGATTCCACCGCCCAGAGACTCCAGACGGTTCGTTTCATGCACGCCTATCGCTCTCACACCTGCGGCGCCCTGCGCGCCTCCGACGCCGGTTCCGCTGTTCGTTTGTCGGGCTGGGTTCACCGCAAGCGCGACCACGGCGGCCTGCTGTTCATCGATCTGCGCGACCATTACGGCCTGACGCAGCTGGTTCTGCACCCCGAGACGCCGGGCTTCGCCGCCGTGGAGCGCCTGCGCGCCGAGAGCGTGATCAAGGTCGATGGCGAGGTGGTCGCCCGCGACGCTTCGGTGGTGAACCCCAACCTGCCGACCGGCGAAGTCGAGGTGCGCGTCCAGGGCGTTGAGGTGCTGTCCGAAGCCGCCGAACTGCCGATGCCGGTCTTCGGCGATCAGGAATATCCCGAGGACATCCGCCTGGCCAACCGCTTCCTGGATCTGCGTCGCGAGCGACTGCACAAGAACATCGTGCTGCGCTCCAAGGTGATTTCCTCAATCCGCCGCCGCATGGTCGATCAGGGCTTCCTGGAGTATCAGACGCCGATCCTGACGGCCTCGTCGCCGGAAGGCGCGCGCGACTTCCTGGTGCCGTCGCGACTGCACCCGGGCAAGTTCTATGCGCTGCCCCAGGCGCCGCAGCAGTTCAAGCAGCTGCTGATGGTGTCGGGCTTTGATCGCTATTTCCAGATCGCGCCGTGCTTCCGTGACGAAGACCTGCGCGCCGACCGTTCGCTGGAGTTCTATCAGCTCGACGTCGAGATGAGCTTCGTGACGCAGGAAGACGTCTTCGCCGCCATCGAGCCTCTGATGCACGGCGTGTTCGAGGAGTTCGGCGAGGGCAAGCCGGTCTCGGCCATCGACGGCGTCCATACCTTCACCAACGACTTCGGCGAGACGTTCGAACACAAGGGTTTCGAGCGCCTGACCTACGCCCAGTCGATGGCCTGGTACGGTTCGGACAAGCCGGACCTGCGCAACCCGATCAAGATGCAGGTGGTGTCGGATCACTTCCGCGACGGCGGCTTCGGTCTGTTTGCCAAAATCCTGGGCGCGGACGACAAGAACGCCGTCTGGGCCATTCCGGCCCCCACGGGCGGTTCGCGCGCCTTCTGCGACCGCATGAACAGCTGGGCGCAGGGCGAGGGCCAGCCGGGCCTGGGCTATATCTTCTGGTCCGAGGACCAAAGCGCCTGGGGCGGCCCGATCGCCAAGAACCTGGGGCAGGAACCGGCCGAGGCCCTGATGTCTTCGCTGGGCCTGGGCCAGGGCGACGCCGCCTTCTTCGTCGCCGGCCTGCCTGCGACCTTCGCCAAGTTCGCCGGCCTGGCCCGCACCCGCGTGGGCGCCGAGCTGAAGCTGGTGGACGAAGACCAGTTCAAATTCTGCTGGATCGTCGACTTCCCCATGTTCGAATGGTCGGAAGAGGAGAAGAAGGTCGACTTCAGCCACAACCCCTTCTCCATGCCGCAGGGCGGGCTGGAGGCCCTGGAGAATCAGGACCCGCTGACCATCCGCGCCTATCAGTACGACATCGTCTGCAACGGCTATGAACTGTGCTCGGGCGCGATCCGGAACCACAAGGCCGAGATCATGCTGAAGGCGTTTTCCATCGCCGGCTATGACGCCTCGGTGGTCGAGGAGCAGTTCGGCGGCATGCTGAACGCCTTCCGCTTCGGCGCCCCGCCGCACGGCGGCCTGGCCCCCGGCATCGACCGCATCGTCATGCTGCTGGCGGGCGAGACGGCCATCCGCGAGGTCATCGCCTTCCCGCTGAACCAGCAGGGCGAGGATCTGCTGATGAACGCTCCGACCGAGGCCGAGGAGCGCCAGCTGAAGGATGTCCACATCCGCACGGCCCTGCCGATCAAGGTGTGATCGGCGAGGTCTGATCAAGGACGATAGAGGGGGACGCTTCGCGGCGTCCCCCTTTTTTGTGCTCGCGCCCAGGGCGAGCACGATTGCCTGCAACCGCAAACCGGGATTTACGTTCGGATCGGACGTTAATCTTTCGGTAACCAAATGCGACGCGCCATTCGACTGGGTATCTTCATCGGCACCGTGCTGGGCATGAGCGCCTGTGCGACCCAGTTTGACGCCAACGGCCGGCCGGTTTCGGGCGCTTACGGCTCGGTCGAAACTGGGCGAACGGGCTGAGCGCAAAGGAAAACGTGGCGCTGGTCGCGATCCTGCCCTAATGTAGCGCCGCGGACGCCGTCTGTCGCGCCGCGTCGGTCCCCAAAACCCCCTAGATGTTACTCATCGCTATTGCTGTCGTTCTGCTCCTTGTGGTGCTCAACGGCTTGTTCGCCATGACTGAATTGGCGGTCGTCTCCTCGCGGAAATCCAAACTGCAGGCGAGGGCGGAACGGGGCGACCGGGGGGCCAGGGCGGCCCTGAAACTATCGGAAGAACCGACTCAGTTCCTTTCCGCGGTCCAGGTGGGCATCACCCTGATCGGCATTCTGGCGGGCGCCTATGGCCAGGCGACCATCGCGGGGGAACTCGATCGGATCCTGGAAGCCGCCTTCCCGGCGCTCGTCCAATACACCGAATTCTTCGCGACCGCCGTGGTGGTCGTGTGCATCACCTATGTCTCGCTGATCATCGGCGAGCTGGTGCCCAAGCGCCTGGCGCTGATCTTCCCCGAGACGGTGGCGTCCAAGATGGCCAAGCCGATCTCGACGTTGGCGATCGTGCTGAAGCCCTTCGTCCTGCTGCTGACCGCCTCGACCTCGGGCATTCTGAAGGTGATGGGCGTCAAGGATCGCGACGGATCGGACGTGACCCAGGAAGAGGTGGCCACCATTCTGGCCGAGGGCACCTCGGCCGGCCTGATCGAACCGGAAGAACAGGAGATGATCGAGGAGATCATGCGCCTGGGCGACCGTCCGGTGCGCGTCGCCATGACGCCGCGCCACGAGGTGTTCTGGATCGCCCTGGACGACCCGGAGGAGGTTGTGCGCGAGGAAATCCGCACCTGCCCCTATTCGCGCATCGTCGTGGCGCGCGAGAACGACGTCGATAATCCGCTGGGCTTGGTTCACAAGAAGGACCTGCTGGACGCCCTGCTGACGACCGGCAAGATCGATGTGGAGCCGCTGGTCGCCGAGCCGGCCTTCATCCCTCAGTCGACCTCGGTGCTGAAGGCGTTGGAGATCCTGAAGGGCTCGCGGGTCCACATGGCCTTCATCGTCGACGAATACGGCGCCTTCGAAGGCGTGGTGACGGCGACCGACATCCTGGAAATGATCGCCGGCGACTTCGACGAGGGCCATGACGAGGAGCAGGCCTGGATCCATCAGCGCGCCGATGGCAGCTGGCTGGTGGACGGTCAGACGGACCTCGACGATCTCGCCGACACCCTGGGCGAGGACTTCGGCGAGCATGAAGGCTTCCACACCGTCGCCGGCCTGATTCTGCACCAGATCTCGCGCGTCCCGGACGAGGGCGAAGTGCTGCAGGTCGGCCGATTCGAGGTCGAGGTCGTGGATATGGACGACCGCCGCATCGACAAGCTGATCTTCAAGGAACTGGTGAAGGCCGAGGACGAGCGCGACGCCATCGCCGCGCATCTGGAAGACTGATCGCAAGTGTCACATCGCCCTTGAAATGGCGGGCGGTGTCGGGCATACGCCCCCCTCTGGCGAACGCACGGACCTTTCGGGTTTGCGCGGTAGTCTAGGAGTTTAGCTCAGCTGGTAGAGCACCGGTCTCCAAAACCGGGGGTCGTGGGTTCGAGTCCCCCAACTCCTGCCAATCCCCCCTGTCGCTTCCGGATGGGACTTCCCATCTGGGGCGACAGGAACAATTGTGTGAAGAGCAACTGATGGCCAAGGCCAAAACTCCCGGCAAGCGGCCTCAAGGCAGCGCGAAGCCCCAGGTCGCTGCGGCCGGCGCCGCCATCACGGTCGATTCGCCCGAGCCCAAGAAGCCCCGCACCAGCCCCGGCCAGTTCCTGAGCCAGGTGCGCGCCGAGGGCCGCAAGATCGTCTGGCCCAGCCGCAAGGAGACCTGGATCACCTCGGTGATGGTCTTCATCATGGTGATCATCGCCTCGATCTTCTTCTGGATCGTGGACACCGGCCTGGGCTACGCCTTCCGCTACATCATCGCTCTCGGATCCTGAGAAAGACGCGCCCATGACCGATGCAGCGCCCGCAAAGCCCGCCAATCCGCGCCACAAGTGGTACATCGTCAACGCCTACTCGAACTTCGAGAAGAAGGTCGCCGAGCAGCTGCGTGATCAGGCCAAGCAACAGGGCCTGGAAGACGCCTTCTCCGAAATCCTGGTTCCGACCGAGGACGTCGTCGAGATCCGTCGCGGCCGCAAGGTGAATTCGGAACGCAAGTTCTTCCCCGGCTATGTGCTGGTGAAGATGGAAATGACCGACCAGGCCTATCACCTGGTCAAGAACACGCCGAAGGTCACGGGCTTCCTCGGCGCCGCGGGCGGCACCAAGCCCCTGCCGGTCTCCGAGCGTGAAGTTCAGAACATCATCGGCGCCGTGGAAGAGGGCGTCGAGCGTCCCAAGCCCACCATCCGCTTCGACATCGGCGAGAAGGTCAAGGTCATCGACGGCCCGTTCGCCAGCTTCGACGGTTCGGTCGAGAGCGTGGACGAAGAACACGCCCGCCTGCGCGTCGCCGTCTCCATCTTCGGCCGCGCCACGCCGGTCGAACTGGAATACGCCCAGGTGGAGAAGGTCGCGGGCTGAGGCTCACATACCGGTCGAGATTTAAGCCGCGTCCGAAAGGGCGCGGCTTTTTCGTTTCTGCGGCGAGGGCAGGGCGGTGCGTTGCCTTTCCATCCCCCCTCTGTTACACGCGCGCCTTCGCTCGGCGGGCCGTGGTTCGTGGAGCGTCAAATCCGTGGGAGGCAGCCATGCCGCACCACGGCTCACCGGTCCCGGATCACGTCCGGGATCATTCATAGGAGAGACCAATGGCCAAGAAGATTCTCGGCTATATCAAGCTGCAAGTGCCGGCCGGTTCGGCCACGCCTTCGCCCCCGATCGGCCCGGCTCTGGGTCAGCGCGGCGTGAACATCATGGGCTTCTGCAAGGAGTTCAACGCGCGCACCGAGAAGGAAGCCAAGGGCACCCCGCTTCCGACCGTGATCACCGTCTATCAGGACAAGTCGTTCACCTTCATCACCAAGACGCCGCCGGCGACCTGGTATCTGAAGCAGGCCACGGGCCTGAAGTCGGGTTCGAAGCTGGTCGGCCGTGAAGTCGCCGGCAAGATCACGCAGGCGCAACTGCGCGAGATCGCCGAAAAGAAGATGAAGGATCTGAACGCCAACGACATCGACGCGGCGGCCAAGATCATCGAAGGCTCCGCCCGCGCGATGGGCCTCGAAGTGGTGGAGGGCTAAACCATGGCCAAGCAAACCAAGGCCTTCAAGGCCCGCACCGGCGTGACCCAGGATCTGCTGCCGTTCTCCGACGCCATCAAGCTGGCCAAGGAAAACGCCAAGGCCAAGTTCGACGAGTCGCTGGAAATCTCGGTCAACCTGGGCGTCGACCCGCGTCACGCCGACCAACAGGTCCGTGGCGTCGTCAACCTGCCGTCGGGCACCGGCCGTGACGTTCGCGTCGCCGTCTTCGCCAAGGACGCCAAGGCCGCCGAGGCCACCGCAGCCGGCGCTGAACACGTCGGCGCCGAAGATCTGTACGAAAAGATCGCCGGCGGCTTCATGGAGTTCGATCGCGTGATCGCGTCGCCGGACATGATGGCCCTGGTCGGCCGTCTGGGTAAGGTGCTGGGCCCGCGCGGCCTGATGCCGAACCCCAAGGTCGGCACCGTGACCCCGAACGTGGCCCAGGCCGTCAAGGACGCCAAGGGCGGCGCCGTCGAGTTCCGCGTCGAGAAGGCGGGCATCGTCCACGCCGGCATCGGCAAGGTCTCGTTCACCCAGGATGCTCTGGAAGCCAACGTGAAGGCCATCGTGGACGCCCTGGTGCGTTCCAAGCCGTCGGGCGCCAAGGGCACCTATGTGAAGCGCATCAGCCTGTCCTCGACGATGGGCCCGGGCTTCAAGGTCGATCCGGCCTCGCTGGGCGCCTAAGTCGCAAGACAAGCCACACTGAAGAACGGCGGGGAGCGATCCCCGCCGTTTTTTCTTGCCCGGATCAGTAGGCGGCGGTGAAGCGGGCGCGGCTGTGCTTGGGGTTCTCCAGCTCGTCGGTCATGGCGATGGCGTAGTCGGAGAAGCCGATCTTGCTGTCGCCGTTGGCGTCCACGACCAGTTGGTCGGTCCCGGTGCGATAGTGGCCCAGGCGCGGCGTTTCCTCGATCAGGGCCGCGGGGGAGAAGAAGGTCCAGTCGATGTCCGTTTCCTGACGCAGGTCGTCCAGGAAGGTCAGGCCGCCCTTGGCGATGGGCTTCCATTCGGCCGGAAACTGCGGCGTGTCGAACAAGAGGACGCCGGGCGCGACCTCCAGGCTGGCGGCGCCGCCGGTGACGAGCAGGCGCGGGACGCCGGCGGTCTTCAGCGCGCCAAGGATCTTCGCGGCGGGAATATCGAAGTGCAGGGCGCTGATGACAGCGTCCGAACCCTTGATCAGATCGGCGAGCCCAGCGGCGTCCGAGGCGTCGCCGGCGACAGGCGTGACGCCGGTGGCGGTCGGGATCGCCTCCGGCTTGCGGGCGATGGCGGTGACCGTGTGACCGCGCGCGGCCAGTTCCTTGGTGATTTCCGAGCCGGCGCGACCGCTGGCGCCGAGAACTGCGACTTTCATGGAAGGCTCCTTTGGGTATCCAATGGATACCAGGTGCGATATGGGATGCGCCCATGCAAGACGGCACCTCTCAGACACCTGGTCACCTTCAAGAAACCTGGCTGCGCGGCGACGTGTTAGCAGCGAACTGTCCGACGCGGCAGCTGCTCGACCGCATCGCCGACAAGTGGAGCACCCTGATCCTGATCGTGCTGGGCGAGGGGCCGATCCGCTTCAACGCCCTGAAGCAGCGGGTCGATGGGGTGTCGCAGAAGATGCTGAGCCAGACGCTGAAGTCGCTGGAGCGCGACGGGCTGGTGTCGCGCTCCGTCGTGGCCACCGTGCCGGTGTCGGTGACCTATGCGGTCACGCCGCTGGGCCGGACCCTGATGGCGGCGATGCAGTCGATGATCGACTGGGCCGAGACCCGGATGCCGGACGTCGCGGCGGCCCAGATGGCCTACGATCAGCGATCCTCCGACGCCCACTGACTTTTTTATCGCATGCGGCGAACGGCCACGCTCGACCCGCGTTCCTGTCGCGACCTTGAAGGGGGCGATATGTTCGGACTGGGAAAACTGATCGGCGACAAGCCTGGCGTGGGCGGCCACGACCCGTGGAAGGGGCGCCTCGCGTTCGGCGCCATCGTGCTGGTGGCGGCCTATTTCGCGGTCCAGCTGATCGTGGCGCTTCAGACTCTGTGGCTGCTGATCTTCGGCGCTATCGTGGTGGCGGTGATCCTGCGGGCCTTGGCCGATCCCATCGTGCGCTGGCTGAAGGCGCCGGACCCGCTGGCCGTCCTCCTGTCGCTCCTGATCGTCGTCGCCGTGCTGGCGGGCGTGCTGACCCTGTTCGGCACGCAGATCACCGAGCAGGTCGTCGCCTTGTCCGCCGTGGTGCCGGAAGGCTGGAACCAAGTGCAGTCCTGGATTCAGGCCCAACCTTATGCCGCGCAACTGTTCGACCAGATCCAGGGCTTGGGCGACAGAGCCGGTCAGGCGCTGCAGGTGGCGCAGAAGTTCGCCCTGGGCTTCGCATCTGGCGTGACGACCCTGTTGCTCGTCGTTGTGGCCGGTGTCTTCCTGGCGATCGAGCCCGCCAAGTCGCGCGAAGGGCTGCTGTCCATGCTGCCCATGGATCGGCGGCCGCGAATGCGCGAAGTGCTGAACAGCTGCGGCAAGGCGCTGAAGGGCTGGCTGAAGGCGCAGCTGTTCTCGATGGTGCTGGTCGGGACACTAACGGGCGTAGGGCTGGCCATCATCGGCGTGCCGTCGGCGCTGGGGCTGGGTCTGCTGACGGGTCTGGCGCAGTTCGTGCCGATCGTGGGTCCCATCGTCTCCACCGTGCCGGCCGTGCTGGTCGGCGCCACGCAAGGGTGGCAGACGGCTTTGATGACGCTGGCGCTGTATGTCGTTGTGTCCCAGCTGGAAAGCAACTTCATCACGCCGATGGTGCAGAAGAACGTCGCAAACCTGCCCGTCGTGCTGGGCATCTTCGCCGTGGTGGGCATCGGCACCCTGTTCGGCCCGCTGGGCGTGCTGTTCGCCACGCCGCTGGCGCTGGTGCTGCACACGCTGATCACCATGCTGTATCGTCAGGACGTGCTGGGCGATCCCGAGGCCAAGGTGCCCGGCGAGAAATAAATGGGACCGTCCGTGGTCTGACAACTTGACGCAGGCGTTGCGATCCCGTTTCGAGGGCGGCCGCGACCGGCAGACCTGGAACCAGACGTGAAGATTGGGCGAGCGCCAGCACGAATCGTCAGGACCGCTCACGCGATGGGCGAGGGCTGAGGCGTGGCGCAGGCCCGGTCGAAACGCACCTCACGCTCCGAGACCCGTCAGGTCGCGGCCCTGCCGTGGCGGCTGGAGGATGGCGAGCGTCGCATCCTGATGATCACCTCGCGCGAAACGCGGCGCTGGGTGATTCCAAAGGGCGGGCGGATGGTCGGCAAGAGCGACCCCGAAGCCGCCGCGCAGGAGGCGATGGAGGAGGCCGGGGTCAAGGGCGACATCGACATCCAGTCCATCGGCGTCTTCCGCTACGCCAAGGGTCTGAAGGACGGGGGCGTACGACAGTGCGTAGTGTCGGTCTATCCGCTGGAAGTCCTGATCCAGATGGGCGCCTGGCCCGAGGCGCATCAGCGCGAACGCCGCTGGATGAGCCTGAGCGAGGCGGCGGACCTGGTTCACGAGCCTGACCTGGCCGCCCTGATCCGCGACTTCGACGCCACGCCGCTGGAAGATTGAGCAACCGTCGGTCGAATTCGACTGGTCAGCTTGGGTGATACCTGCCGATAAGGGAGCAGGGGAGGCGATCATGACCATCATTCATAATCTGGCGCTGGGAGTGGCGCTTGTTTCGGCGTTCGGTTCGGGTACGGCAGCGCTGGCGCAAAGCACTGAGGCGCCGAACCGCGGCGAGGAGCGCCTCCAGGTCGTCGTTCGTCCAGACGAAGGCCTGGCCCGCCGCAGTGTCCTGGCGCGCGAACTGATCAATCTCTCTGCCGGGCCGAACTTCATGAAGGAGTTCGAGCAGGCCATGGGCGAGCAGTTGGACGAGATCACTCAGAAAGGCGGCGAGGAGGCGGCCTGGATCCGGACCAATATGCCGCCGATGCTCAGCCGGATGGTGGTGCGTCTGCTGGACGACATGGTTCCGGCCTATGCGGAGCTTTACACCGAAGAAGAACTGCGCGGTCAGATCGACTTCTATCGCAGTCCGGTAGGGCGCGCTGTCGCGGCCAAGGCGATTCCATTGGGCGTGGCCGTGCAAGAGTCGCAGATCGAAGTGATGACCAGCTTCATGACCGAACTGCAGAGCAAATATTGCGCCCGGTTCGATTGCGGCGAGGCTGAGCAGACCGGGGCCAAGCCCAGCCGGCGTTAAGCCGGGTTGATTTCCAACGGCGGCGCCTGTAAGAGCGCCGCTTCCCGTCGGAGGTTCATCTTCTGACGGTCCTGTCCGAGAACTTCGGGGCGTGGGGGTCACCCAGGCCATAACTGTCAGAGAGCCCTCTGACGCCGTGGGGAGATGGGGACGCGACCTTGCGCTGTCAGCCCGCATTCCGGGACGGACGCCGTCAGACGCATCCTTCGGACAATAAGACCGGCCCGACGTTTCGCAGCGATGCGACGCGCTTTGGCCAATCCGTCGTCGGGAATAAGCCCGGCGGCGAATACCAAGACTGGAGACCGCAATGGATCGCGCTCAAAAAGCCGAGTCTATCGAATCGCTTAAGGGCGTTTTCGCCGACGCCGGCAGCGTGGTCGTGACCCACAACCTGGGTCTGACCGTTGCGGAAATGGAAGATCTGCGTGGCCGTCTTCGAAAAGAAGGCGGCGCGTTCAAGGTGGTCAAGAACCGCCTGGCGCTGAAGGCGCTCGAAGCCGAGGAAGGCAGCGACTACCACAACCTGTTCAAGGGTCCCGTGGGCATCGCCTATTCCGAGAACCCCGGTACGGCCGCCAAGGTCGCCACCGAATTCGCCAAGGCCAACGATCGCTTCAAGATCGTCGGCGGCTTCATGGGCTCGACCATCGTCGACCAAAAGGGCGTGGACGCACTGTCCAAGCTCCCGACGCTCGACGAGGTTCGCGGTCAACTCATCGGCCTGCTCAACGCGCCTGCGACCCGTATCGCCGGCGTGCTGCAAGCACCCGCCGGTCAGCTGGCTCGCGTGTTCAACGCCTACGCCACCAAGGAAGCCGCGTAAGCGGCCCAGCCTTTCATCTCTGCATCACTCTCTAAAACCAATCCTCCGAAGGAAAACTGACAATGGCTGACCTCGCCAAGATCGTCGAAGACCTGTCCGCTCTGACCGTCCTCGAAGCTGCTGAACTCTCCAAGCTGCTGGAAGAAAAGTGGGGCGTCAGCGCCGCTGCTCCGGTCGCCATGGCTGCTCCGGCCGCCGGCGGCGGCGCTCCGGCTGAAGCTGCCGAAGAGCAAACCGAATTCACCGTCGTCCTGGTCGACGGCGGCGACAAGAAGATCAACGTGATCAAGGAAGTCCGCGGCGTCCGTTCGGACCTGGGTCTGAAGGAAGCCAAGGACCTGGTCGAAGGCGCTCCGCAGAACGTCGTCGAGAACGTCTCCAAGCAACAAGCCGACGAAGTCGCCAAGAAGCTGACGGAAGCCGGCGCCAAAGTCCAGATCAAGTAAGATCTGACTCTCGGCATTTGCTGAAGATCGGAAAGGCCCGGCGGGAAACCGCCGGGTCTTTTTCTTTTTAGGGCCTACCGCGCTTCGCGCTACTTGAGGCCCATGAGCGGCACCAAGGCTAGGGCTTGGTCTGCATCAGCGCTGCGGGCGGGTGCGGGCCGCGAAGAAGGCCCATAGGGCGTTGTTGTCGGCGACCCAGCTGTGGCCGCCGCCGGCGGTGATGCGGCCCACCACGTCCGCGCCGTCGCGGCAGGCTGAGTAGCGCTCTTCATAGATATTGTCGGCGATCCAGCGGGTGTCGCGCACCTGGGCACAGCCGTTCAGCTGGGCCCAGCGCTGTTCGGCGGCATGCATGGTGTAGCTCCAATAGCCTGCACCGCCGCCGTGGATCGGATTGGTCGTGTCGGCGTCGCCGGCGAAGGCGATGACCGGCATGGGGCGCGGAGGGCGGCAGGTGGCGGGATCCGGTTCCTCCGGGCGGTCCTTTCTGGGATTGCCGGCGCGCAAGCCGACGACCGGGGCGATGGCGGCGAAGCGGTCGGCGGCGACGCAACCCAGCCAGGACGCCATCCGCCCGCCGCCCGACAGGCCCGTCGCATAGACCCGGCCGTCGTCGACGCAGCCCTGGTCGGCCAGATAATCGATGGCTCCCGTCAGATAGGCGACATCGTCGGCGTCGCCGGGGCCGGGAACCCTGCCGGTGACGGTCGGCACGCCGGGGATATTCCAGACGAAACCTTGATCGATCCGAATGCCGGCGTCGGGCGCGGCGACGATGAAGCCGTGCCGATCCGCCGCCTCAGCCAGGCCGGAAGACGCCAGCATCTTCTCTCCCGTGCCGCCGCTGCCGTGCAGCAGGAAGACCAGAGGCGCAGGCTTTGCGGGGTCAAAATCGGCGGGCAGGTGGATCCGCATCGTGCGACCGGAGCGGCCGATGGCGACGGCCTGGGTCGCGCCCGCCTGTCCGACGTTGCAGGGGCCGGCCGCTTGAGCCGACGGGCTGAAGATCATCAGGCCCGTCAGGGCGGCGAACAGACCAAACCAAGGCTTCATGCGACGTCGTCTCCGCTGATCGAGGCCGACAGGGTGGGGCGTTTTCCGTAGCGAGGCCAGTCTTGAGCGGCGCCGTGCGGCTTCCCATCTGTGGACACCCCAAGACGGAGCCATCCCCTATGAAAATTCTGCTGGTGCTGACGTCGCACGACCAACTCGGCGACACGGGCAAGAAGACCGGCTTCTGGCTGGAAGAACTGGCGGCGCCCTATTACGCGCTGAAGGATGCGGGCGCGGAGCTCGTGCTGGCCTCGCCCAAGGGCGGTCAACCGCCGTTGGACCCCAAGAGCGACGACCCCGACGCCCAGACGGACGACACGCGCCGGTTCAAGGCCGACGCTGAAGCCCAGGCCGCCCTGGCCTCGACGGTCGTCCTGTCGTCGGTGAAAGCCGAGGATTTCGACGCCGTCTTCTATCCCGGCGGCCACGGACCGCTGTGGGACCTGGCGAACGACGCCGACTCCATCGCCCTGATCGAGGCCTTCGCCAAGGCGGACAAGCCGACCGGCTTCGTCTGTCATGCGCCCGGGGTGCTGAAGTCGGTGAACGGGCCGGACGGCAAGCCGCTGGTCAACGGCCGCAAGGTCACCGGCTTCACCAACTCCGAAGAGGAGGCCGTGGGCCTGACCGACGTGGTGCCGTTCCTGGTCGAGAACGTGCTGACCGCCAACGGCGGCGACTACTCCAAGGGGCCGGACTGGGGCTCCTATGTTCTGACCGACGGCAAGCTGGTGACAGGGCAGAATCCGGGCTCATCGCACGCAGCGGCCGAGGCGTTGCTGAAGCTGTTGAAGGCGTAAGGAAATACTGTCTCCTCCCCGCGACGCGGGGAGGGGGACCGCGAAGCGGTGGAGGGGTTCTTGAAGTCCCACTGACCTAAAGAGCCCCTCCGTCGCGACGCGAAGGCGCGTCGCGCCACCTCCCCACCGAGTGGGGAGGAGACGATCGCCCAGAGTTAGCGCCGGCGGGGCGCGAGGATGTCGGACAGGCGATCCGGCGCGCCCTCGATCCGTTCCAGGCTGGGGTAGCGCAGGCCGTCGTGGTAATCGAAGGCCACCGTGCGGAAGCGATCGCCGGATTTCAGCAACAGTTCGATCGGGGCGTCGGTCCCTTTCGCCGCCGTAACGGCGTCGCGCAACACCTCGGCCGAACCGGTCTTGCCGTTGACGGCGACCAGGCTCCAGCCGGCGCCGAGGCCTTGCTCGAAGGCGGGGCCGCCCCAGCGGATGTTGGTCAGCTTGTCGCCCGACAGGGTGAAGCCCAGCGAATACTGGAAGTCGTTGGCCCAGCCGCTTTGAACCGACTTCTCCGCCGCCGAGGGCGTGTCGGTGTAGGTCAGCCGCCAGCCGCCACGCTCGATCCCGGCCAGCGGCGCCCTGGCGTCGGGGCCGACGGCGTCCAGACGGGTGCGCAGGAAGGCGGCCCAGTCGTGAGGATAGACGGCGTTCAGGGCCGCGACGACGTCTTCGAAGGTGTAGCCCTGAGGCGCCCATTCGCCGTCGTCGTGACCGAAGAAGTCCCTGGCGAAATCATCCAGCGACTTGCGGCCATTGGTGCCCTCGCGGATCAGGGTGTCGGCGTCCAGCCAGACCAGCAGGCTTTCGCGGTAGTAGTCGCCGGTGCCGCGCATCCATGAGGTGAACTGGCCCGGCACGCGATAGCCCAGCAGATTGTGATTGTTGGTGTCCTGCAAGGCGCGCCACTGGCGGCCCGGCTGCTGGTCGTAGAAGGCGGCGACGCTGGCCAGGGTCGCCAAAGCCACGTCCTTGGAATGCAGGCCCGAACGGGCGGCCAGCACATCGCCCCAGTATTCGGTCTGGCCTTCATAAACCCACAGCAGGGTGTTCTGGGTCGGAACGTTGTGGTTGGCGGTCAGCTCGTCCGCCGGACGCATGAACTTGCCGTTCCAGGAGTGGGTGTATTCGTGCGGCAGCAGGCCCCGGTCGCCGGCGCTCTTGGTCCAGTTGGTGAAGAAGTCGGGCGCACCGGTGTTCTCGGACGAGCGATGATGCTCCAGCCCGATGCCGCCCATCTGATCGGTCAGGGCGAACAGGAATTCGTAGTTGTCGAAGTGACGGGCGCCGAAAAGGCGGTCGGCCTGCTGAACCATGTTCTCGAACAGTTTCAGCTGGTCGTCGGTGGCGGCCAGACCCTTGGCTTCGTCGGCCAGGATGTTCAGGTGGACGCGCTCACCGCTGGGATCGATATCCACGCGGCGATAATGGGCGCCGGCGAAGATGGGGCTGTCGATCAGGGTGTAGAGGTCGGTCGGGGCGAAGGTCGCCACGTCGCCGTCATGGGACGCCGTGGTCAGGGCGGTGCCGTATTTCCAACCGGCGGGCAGGACCACCGAGGGGGCGACCTGGATCTGGCGGCTGAAATAGCCGGCCGGATAGAGGATGGCCTTTTCCCACTGCAGATTGACCATGGCCGGGGTCATCAGCACACGCCAGTTGGAGGCGTCGGGTTGGGTCAGTTGCTGGAACTGCACCTCGATGCTGGTCACGCCCACCGGAATGTCGAGGTGGAAGGCGTAAGGGTCCAGCGTATCGCGCAGCCACTCGATGCGCCGGCCGTCGGCGATGACGGTCAGGCCAGCCAACAGCTGGATCGGGCCGGTGGCGGCGTGGTTGCCGGGCAGGAACTTGGGATAGAGCAGGGTCAGCGGGCCAGGACCGGCGACCGGGATGGTCTGGCTGACGCGGATGATGCGGCGGTCCAGGTCGGTGATGTCGGCGCGGTATTGGATCACGCCCGGACAAGGCTTGTCCTGTGGCGCCGGGATGGCTGGCTGGGCGCGGGGCAGGGCCAGCGGCGCCTGGGTCGCATCGGTGACGATAGGGGTCGACTGGAAACTCTGGGCCAGAACTGGCGAAGCGGCGGCCGTCATCAAAACGGCGAGGCAGGCGGCGGTCAGGCGGGTACGCGGCATTCGGTCATCCGGTTCGGCGAAGGAGCCGCACCGTCAGGGGCGAGGGGCGATGCGTCAAGCGTGGCGTTGTGTCTCCTCCCTCTCGCGACCGATCGGGAGGAGACGTACGCCGTCAGCGCCGGCGGGGCGTCAGGATGTCGCCCAGCCGATCAGGTGTGCCGGGGATGCGTTCCAGGCGGGGGTAGCGCAGGCCGTCGTGGTAGTCGAAGACGACCATGCGGTATTGCTCGTCGTCCTTGACGATCAGGGTGATGGGCGTCGACGGATCCTTGGCTGCGGTGACGGCCTCGGTCAGGCGTTCGGCGCTGGCGGCCTGCCCGTTGACGGCGACGATCTCCATCCCGGCGGCCAGGCCCGACTTGAAGGCCAGGCCGTTCCACTGGACGCTGCGGATCTTGTTGCCTTCGCCGGTCTGGAAGCCCAGCGAATAGGTGAAGTCGTTGCGTTTCAGCTCGGCATACAGGGTCTTCATGTAATCGGTGGGCTTGTCCGAATAGGCCAGCCGCCAGCCGCCGCGCGCCAGACCGTCCAGCGGGGCGCGGGCCTCAGGGCCATCAGCGTCCAGGCGGGTGCGCAGGAAGGTCGCCCAGTCGTTGGCGACGACGCCGTTCAGGGCCGCGACCACATCCTCGAACGTATAGGGAGCGGGCGTATAGCTGCCGTCCTGGAAGCCGTAGAAGGCGCGGGCGAAGTCGTCGAGGGATTTGCGGCCATTCGTCTTCTCCCGGATCAGGGTGTCGACGTCGAGCCAGATCAGCTCGCCCTCCGAATAGTAGTCCTCGTCGCGCTGCCACGACAGCCAGCCCTTGGGCTGGCGCTGGCTGATGATCGGGTCGTTGGTCGTGTCTTGAAGGGCGCGCCATTCGCGGCCGACGCGCGTGTCGTAGGTCGCGGCGGTCATGGCCAGGGCGTCCATCGCCTGTTGCTTGCTGAGCAGGCCCGAGCGGGCGGCGATCACCTGACCGTAGTACTGCGTCTGGCCCTCGTAGACCCACAGCAGGCTGTTCTGCAGCGGGCTGTTGAAGTTGGGCACATACTGGTCGGCGGGGCGGCGCCATTTGCCGTCCCAGGAGTGGTTCATCTCGTGGCTGAGCAGGTCGCGGTCGGACAGATGGGTGTCCCAGCCGGTGAAGAAGGCGGGATCGACCGAGTTTTCCGAACTGCGGTGATGCTCCAGACCGATGCCGCCCAGCTTGTCCGTCATGGCGATCAGGAAGTCGTAGTGGTCGAAATGGCGCGCGCCATACAGCCGGTCCATCTGGGCGACCAGATTGCGCAGGATCTGGATCTGCTCGTCGGTGGCGTTCAAGCTGTCGGCCTTGTCGGCGACGATGTTGGCGCGGACGGGCGAGCGGCCGCCGGGGTCGAGGTCGATCTGGCGATAGTGAACGCCGGCGAAGACCGGGCTGTCGATCAGCACTTCCAGATTGACGGGCTTGAAGGTCTGGACGTCGCCAGCCTTGGTTTCGGGCTCCAGCGCCGTGCCGAACTGCCAGCCGGCGGGGAACTTGACCGTGGGCTGGACCGTGATGTTCCGCGACCAGTGGCCGGCGGGATAGAGCAGCATCTTCTCCCACTGGATGTTCAGCATCTCGGGCGTCATCGTGATGCGGCCCTGATTGCCGGTCGTCGGCGACAGGTGCTGCAGGGTGATGTTCAGCGCCGTCGCACCGGCCGGGACGACGACGTGGTAGGCGAAGGGATGCAGGGTGTCGCGGACCCACTGCACCCGCTGGCCGTTCGCCGTGATCTCGATGCCGGCCAGCTGTGCGATGGGGCCGACGGGGCCGTGATTGCCCGGCAGCCATTCGGGGAAGAACAGGGTCATCGGTCCCGCCTGGGCGACCGGGATCGTTTCCTTCACCGCAAAGATGTGCTGGGCCAGGTTGGTGGCGTCGATATCCAAGGTGATGACGCCGGGATAGGCGACGTCCCGCGCTTCCGGAATCGCGGGCAGGGGCGCGGGCAGGGCGGGGGGCGCGGTCGAGGCCTGCTGCGCCAGGGCGGCCGGGGCGGTCGAGGCCAAGAGTAGGGCGAGGCCGAGCGGAGCGGCGCGCAGGCAAGAACGGATCATCGAGGACTCTTCAGGCGACTTGGGGAGCCGCGACAGTCCGACGCAGGGTGCAAGGCGTCAAGCTCGAAGCCGTTGACAATCTTGCGTCCGCCGCCGGGCGGAACGGGCTGTCCCGCTTTTCCGTTGATGCCGCGCACACGCCTTGATCCGGCCCGAAACCGGGTGCGGAATGGCGTCGCTTGAAGCCTGACTTTCTCGGATGCCCATGAAGACCCGATCGATCGTGCTCGCCGCCGCCTTCGCCTTGTCGGCGTGCGGCAATCCCTCGAACTCCAAGGCGCAGGAGGGCGAGTTCGCCCAGCCGACGCGCACCGCCCCGGCCGATGCGGCGGGAATGAAGTCCAGTTTTGCGCCCGTGGTGCGATCCGCCGCGCCGGCCGTGGTCAATATCTCGGCACGTAGCGTGCAGCGGGTGCAGGCCGATCCCTTCTTCCAATTCTTCGGCGGCGGCATTCCCCAGGCGCGGGTGGCGGAATCCGTGGGTTCCGGCGTCATCGTCCGCTCTGACGGGATCGTGGTGACCAACAACCACGTCATCGACGGCGCCCAGCAGATCAAGGTCGTGCTGAACGATCGGCGCGAGTTTCCCGCCACCGTCATCCTGGCCGACGAGCGCAGCGATATCGCCGTGCTGAGGCTGGAGAACGTCAGCGACCGCCTGCCGGTCCTGGCCATCGACGATCAGGAAGAGCAGCAGGCCGGCGATCTGGTCCTGGCCATCGGCAATCCGTTCGGCGTGGGTCAGACGGTGACGAACGGCATCATTTCGGCCCTGAACCGGACCGAGACCGGCATTTCCGACAGCGGCTCCTTCATCCAGACCGATGCGGCCATCAATCCCGGCAACTCGGGCGGGGCGCTGGTGGACATGGATGGCGACCTGATCGGCATCAACACCGCCATCTTCTCGCGCTCGGGCTCCTCGGCCGGGGTCGGGTTCGCGGTGCCGGCGGCCATGGTCAAGCGGGTCGTCGACAGCGCGCTGGGCGGCGCGACGGCTGTGGTTCGGCCGTGGCTGGGCGTGAAGGGCGATACGGTCACCGGCGACATCGCCGGCAGCCTGGGCCTGAGCCGACCGCAGGGGCTGGTCGTCACCGACGTCTACGCAAACGGTCCGGCCGCGCGCGCCGGCATTCGTCAGGGCGACGTCATCACCGCCGTCGATGGTCAGGAGATCAACGACCAGAACGGACTGAACTACCGCGTCGGTTCGCGCAATCCGAACGATCAGGTGCAGGTCGCCATCCTGCGCGACGGTCGGGCGCAGACCGTGACGGCACGGGTGCAGACCCTGCCGGGCGACGCCGATCCAAAGCAGGGGGTGACGATCCAGTCCGGCCCCTTCGCCGGCGCCGAGGTCGTGGCGCTTAGCCCCGCTCTGGCGGACCGGCTGGGCGGCGATCCGTTCGCGACGGGCGTCATCGTGACCGGCGTGTCCGGCCGCGGCTATGCGGCGCGCGCGGGCTTCCGCCAGAACGACCTGATCGTCAGCATCAATGGCCGCGCCATCGGCTCGGCCCGCGATGTGGAGGCCGCCAGTTCGGGTCGAGGCCCGTGGGAGGTCGTCGTCAATCGTGGCGGCCGTCAGATCCGCGGCGTGCTGAGATAGGTCGTCACGCCTTCGTCGGCCCGCCGATCGACCAGGTGTGGCCGAAGGGGTCGCGCAGGACGCCGTAGCGGTCGCCCCAGAACTGATCGGCCATGTCCAGCACAGGTTCCGCGCCGCCGACGGTCATGGCGCGCGTCCACCAGGCGTCGGGATCGGCGACCTGAAGATGCAGGGTGACGCCGGCTGGGCGGACATCCTGCGAGCCGCCGTATTCCGGAAACTCGTCGTTCAACATGACGCTGGCGCCGTTGATCCTCAGGTGGGCGTGCACCAGTCGCTCGCCGTCGTCGGCGAGACGGCGGTCCAACACCTCGGCCCCGAAGGCGATGATGTAGAAATCGATCGCCGCAGAAGCGCCGCGCGACGGGATGGTCAGGTGCGGCGTCACGCCAGAAGTCGGACCCTGGTTCGGATTGGCGTCGGTCATGGGGCGGTCTCCGTGGCGGTTCGCCATACTAACGCGTGAAAAGCCTTTGGCGAACGCCTACATAGGTCGCACCCATGAGCGACCTGTTCGAAGCCTCCGGCATTCTGCCCCCCGACGCCCCTCTTGCCGACCGCCTGCGTCCGCGCACGCTGGAGGAGGTGGTGGGGCAGGATCATCTGCTGGGGCCAGGCGGGCCGATCCGGCGCATGATCGAGGCCGGGCGGTTGGGGTCGATGATCCTGTGGGGACCGCCGGGGACGGGCAAGACCACGATCGCGCGCCTGCTGGCCCAAGCCGCGGGCTATGAGTATCAGGCGATCAGCGCGGTGTTTTCGGGCGTCGCCGATCTGAAGAAGGCGTTCGAGGCGGCGCGGATGCGGCGTGCGGCGGGACAGAGCACGCTGCTGTTCGTGGACGAAATTCACCGCTTCAACCGCGCCCAGCAGGACGGCTTTTTGCCCTTCGTCGAGGCCGGCGTGGTGACCCTGGTCGGGGCCACGACCGAGAACCCCAGCTTCGAGCTGAACGGCGCCCTACTGTCGCGCAGTCAGGTCTATGTGCTGAAGCGGCTGGACGATGCAGCATTGGATCAGCTGCTGAGCCGGGCCGAGACGCATATGGACCGGACCCTGCCGCTGACGCCGGAAGCGCGGCAGGCGATGCTGGCCCTGGCCGACGGCGACGGGCGGTATTTGCTGACCATGTCGGAGGTGCTGTTCGACCTGCCTGAGGGCGAGAAGTTGGACGTGCAGGGGCTGGCGGGCGTGCTGCAACGCCGGGCGCCCGCCTACGACAAGAGCCGAGAAGAACACTACAACCTCATATCCGCCCTGCATAAATCGGTTCGGGGCTCCGACCCTGACGCGGCGCTGTATTGGCTGGCGCGCATGCTGAACGGGGGGGAGGATCCGCTTTATCTGGCGCGGCGGATCGTGCGGATGGCGGTTGAGGACATCGGCGAGGCCGATCCGCTGTCAATCCTGGTCGCCAATGCAGCCAAGGACACCTACGACTTCCTGGGCAGTCCCGAGGGCGAGTTGGCCCTGGCGCAGGCGGTGGTCCACCTGGCCACGGCGCCCAAGTCGGTCGGTGTCTATGAGGCGTTCAAGGCGGCCAAGAAGGCGGCCTATGAGACGGGCTCGCTGATGCCGCCCGCCCATATCCGCAACGCCCCGACCAAGCTGATGAAGTCGCTGGGGTACGGCAAGGGCTACCAATACGACCCCGACACGCCCGAGGGCTTCTCGGGCGCGAACTTCTTCCCCGACGAGATGGACCGTCGCACCTTCTACAAGCCGAAGGGCGAGGGGCACGAGGAGAAGGTCAAGGCGCGGCTGGAACGCTGGGCCGAGATGCGCGCGCGGATCGCGGTGGACGGGTCAGGCGACTGACCTCTAGAAGCGCCCGATGTCCGAACGCCAACCCGTCGCCCTGTCCCAAGACGAAATCGCCGCCGTCAGGTCGTGGGTGATCCACGAGGATGCGCACGTTATCGCCTTCTCGAAACCGTCCGGCCTGTCCAGTCAGGGCGGGCGGATCAAGGCGCATACGTTGGACGACCTGCTGTGGGCGTTCGCGCGGTCGAACGGCAAGCGGCCGGAGCTGGTGCATCGGCTGGATCGCGACACCTCGGGCGTGATTCTGGCGGCCAAGACCAAGCCGGCGGCGAGTTTTCTGGGCAAGGCGTTGCAGATGCGGCGGTTCAGGAAACAGTATCTGGCCCTGCTGTCGGCCGCGCCTGAGCCCAAGGCGGCCACCATAGACGCGCCGTTGCGCCGCGAGGAGATCGGGCGCGAGAGCTATATGCGGGTCGTCGCCTTTGACGCGCCGGGCGCACAAGGGTCGCAGAGCCGCTATCGGACCTTGGCTGCAGGACCTGAAGGGGCCGTGGTCGAGCTGGAGCCGCTGACCGGGCGGATGCACCAGCTGCGTGTGCACATGACCCATATCGGTCGGCCGTTGATCGGGGACGTGCGCTACGGCGGCGCCCTGACGACGCCGGTCGGGCCGGCGCCGCGCCTGATGCTGCATGCCGCCAAACTGACTTTTCCGCATCCCGAGGGCGGGACGACGACGGTCGAAGCGCCGCCGCCCGAGGATTTCGCGACGCTGAGGACGGCGCTGGGTCTTTAGGGCGCGGGCGCTTCTGGGAACGACGTGCGCGTTTTGGCGCTATGTCGTTGAAAGGATACCTCTGATGAAGCGTCTCGCCCTCGCCCTGACCGGTCTTTCCGCCCTGGCCCTGACCGCCTGCGCCAGCTTGGCGCCCTATGGCGCACAGATGGGGCCGAACGGGCAGGGGTATTCCGAGCAGCGGATTGAATCCAACCGCTACCGTGTCACCTACAACGGCGTCGGCGCTGCGGGCCGTGTCGCCAATTGGGCGCTGGTGCGCGCCGCCGACCTGACTACCGAACAAGGCTACGACTGGTTCGAGGTGACGCAGAGCTGGACCGATGGTCGGCCGGGTGGCGCAGGCGGCGTCAGCCCGAGCGTCTCCATCGGCGGCGGCAGCAGCCGATATGGCGGCTATTCGGCGTCTGGCGTCGGCGTGGGCGTTGGTCTGAATTTCAGCGGACCGCAGCCGACCTCGACGACGTTGGAAGTGGTTCTGGGACGCGGCCAGAAGCCCGATCGTCCGAACGCCTATGACGCACGTTCGGTGCAGAGCTCCATCCCGCGCTGACCATCGCTTTCGGCGCGGGCGGCGTATATATCGCCGCACGATGACACGTTTTCTTCTTGTTGCGGCAGGTGGGGCCATCGGCTCCATGGCGCGCTATGGCCTTGGCCTCGCCGCCGGGCGGCTTGCCCCCAATGCCGGCTGGCCCGTTGGCACCTTCGCCGCCAATGTCTCCGGCGGCCTGCTGATGGGTGTGCTCGTCGGCTGGCTGGCGTTCCGGGGCGGGGCGCAGCAGGAGATGGTGCGCCTGTTCGCCGCCGTGGGCGTATTGGGCGGTTTCACGACCTTTTCGTCCTATTCGCTGGAAGCGGTGCAGATGATCGAGCGCCGCCAGATCGGCCTGGCCGCCGCGTATTTGATCGGCTCGGTGGTTCTGGCCATCGCGGCCCTGTTCGTCGGCCTGATGGTCGCGCGCCGCGCCTTTGGAGTTCCCGGTTGACCGACCAGCCGCCTGCAGCCGACGCGCCCAAGCGCGAAGTCCTGACGATCTATGTCGCCGAGGACGAGGACGGCATCCGGCTGGATCGCTGGTTCCGGCGTCGCTGGCCGCACCTGTCCAACATCCAGGTGCAGAAGATGGCCCGCAGCGGTCAGATCCGCGTGGACGGCGCCCGCATCAAGCCCGAAGGGCGGCTGACCGCCGGCGCCGCCGTGCGCGTGCCGCCGATCCCCGACGACACCTCTCGCCAGGCGGGCGACGCGCACACCCTGTCAGAACGTGACATCGCCTTCGCCAGGTCGTTGGTGCTGTATGAAGATGACATGGTCATCGCCTTGAACAAGCCGCATGGCCTGGCGGTGCAGGGCGGGACCAAGACGAGCCGTCACGTCGATCGTCTGCTGTCGGCCTGGGGCGAGGGATTGGAGCGACCGCGCCTGGTTCACCGGTTGGACCGCGACACCTCGGGCGTCCTGCTGCTGGGCAAGGGGCCGGAGGCGGCCAAGCGGCTGGCGGGCGCCTTCGCGCGACGGCAGGCCAAGAAGACCTATTGGGCCATCGTCATCGGCAATCCGAAACCCTATTCGGGCCAGATCGACATGCCGCTGAAGAAGACCGGCATCAATGATTTTGAGATGATGCGTCCGGCCGAGCGCAAGGACCCGCGCGCCGAACCGGCCGAGACAGCGTTCAGCACCATCAGCCGCGCCTCGCACCGGGCGGCCTGGATGGCGCTGCGCCCCTTCACCGGACGGACGCACCAGCTGCGCGCCCATATGGCGGGGATCGGCCATCCCATTCTGGGCGATCCGAAATACGGCGACGAGAAATCGCGCGAACTGTCGGGCCCCCTGAAGCTGCAACTCCACGCCCGCAGCATCGAACTGGACCACCCGCGCGGCGGCGTTCTCAAGGTCACCGCCCCCTTGAGCCCCGAGATGAAAGCCGGCTTCGCCCACTTCGGCTTCTCCGAGGACGAGGCCGACGACGATCCCTTCCTGGGCGTGAAGAGAATCCGGTGACGTCTGGCCGCCAGGCGCAGGTTTGGCAGGCGAGGGTCGAAGGGGCCAAGGCTCTGGCCGCCGACGGGCGGCTGAACGCCGCCTTGGATATGCTGGCGCCGGTGGCGCAGCAGTCCGATGCGCCGTGGCAGGCGCTGTCGGTTCAGGCCGATCTGATGAAGCGGGCCGGACGTCTGGACGAGAGTGCGGCGCTGTCGCAGCGCCTCGTCAAGGTTCGCCCCCAGAGCATGCCCGCATGGCATAATCTGGCGTCCACCCTCGGCGATCTCGGGCGGGCGGCCGAGGCGGAGGTTGCGTGTCGCACCGCCATGTCGATCGGCGGCGATGCGCCCGAAACCTGGCTGGTGCTGGCGCGGGCGTTGCAAGCGCAAAGCCGGTTCGACGAGGCCGAGGACGCCTATCGTCAGGCATTACTGCGGCGACCCGGTTATGGCGATGCGCTGCGGGATTTGAGCCAGTTGATCTGGATGCGGGATGCCGATCTGGAGGGCGCCTGCGCGCCGCTGGACGCCGCCATCGTCGTATCGCCGGCGACGCCTTTGCTGCGCCAGATCAAGGCGAAGCTGCTAGAATATGCAGGGCACGGCGAGCGGGCCTATCACACCTTGGTTGCCGGGCCGCTGGATGGGCCGGGGGAACTGGCGGCGGCGCAGGCGTGTCTGACGTGGGATCCCCGTCGCGCGCTAGATCATGCGAACCGGGCGGCGGCGCTGGCCGGCGGCGAGGTCCCGGCGATCATGGTGACCCAGGCCGAATGTCTGCTGGCGTTGGGCGAGGCCGAGGCGGCGCTGGTCCCGATTGAAGCTCTTAGGGCGCGCGAGCCGCTGAACCAGCACGTCCTGGCGTTTCAGGCGACGGCTTGGCGGATGCTGGGCGACGATCGCTACGGCCGTATGTACGACTACGACGCCTTCGTGCGCCCGTATCGGCTGCAGGCGCCAGACGGCTGGGCGTCGCTGGAGGCCTATCTGGTCGATCTGGCGAAGGCGTTGCACGATCTGCACACTTTGAAGACCCATCCGGTGGGCCAGTCGCTGCGCGGGGGTTCGCAGACCACCGCTTCCCTGGCCCAGAGCGACGATCCGGCCATTCGCGCCTTCTTCCAGGCCATCGACAAGCCGATCCGCGACTATATGGCGGCGCTGGGCCGTGGCGACGATCCACTGCGAGCGCGCAATACGGGCGACTATCGCATCCAGGGCAGTTGGTCGGTGCGGTTGAGGCCGAACGGGTTTCACGCCGACCATATCCATTCGAACGGCTGGCTGTCCTCGGCCTGCCATATCGAACTGCCGCCGGCGGTGCAGGGCGAGGGGCGCGAGGGCTGGTTGCGGTTCGGCGCGCCGCCCGGCCTGCCAAGCTTGGCGGCAGAACACTACGTGCAGCCCCACCCCGGCACTTTGGTGCTGTTTCCTTCCTATATGTGGCATGGCACCCAGCCGTTCGGCGGCGAGGCGTCGCGTCTGACGCTGGCGTTCGACGTCGTGCCGGCCTGATTTCAACGGACGTTCTCATGACCGATCAACCCGCCCCGCATCGCCCGCGTTTCGTCGAACAATCGCCGGATCGCATCTCCCGTTTCTGGACCGAAGCGACAGTGGGGCCGCATGCGGACGGGGGCTGGGCCGTGTTGCTGGATGGGCGCACGCCGAAGACGCCGGACAAGGCGGCGCTGGTCTTGCCGACACAGGCTGCGGCGCAGTTGGTCGCCGACGAATGGGCGGCGCAAGGGCAGTTTCTGGATCCGTCGACCATGCCGGCGACGCGCTTGGCCTCGACCGCGATCGACCGGATCGGTCAGGCGCGCGATGCGGTGGCGGACGAGATTGCCGCCTATGCCGGATCGGACGTGGTCTGCTATCTGGCTGAGCATCCGACGCCGCTGGTCGAACGGCAGGCGCGGGAGTGGGGTCCGTGGCGCGATTGGGCCGCGCGCGAGATGGGTGTGGTGCTGGAGCCGGTTGAAGGCATCGTGCATCGGCAGCAGTCCCCTGACGCCATCGCAAAGGTGAAAGCGTATGCCCTGTCGCTGGACGATTTCCGCCTGACCGGTCTGGCGACGGCCGTGCCGCTGTTGGGGTCGGCTGTACTGGCCTTGGCGGTGGAGCAGGGGGCGTTGGATGGCGGGGCGGCGTTCGACCTGTCGCGGATCGACGAGCTGTTTCAGGAAGAACAGTGGGGCGTGGACGCCGAGGCCGCCGAACGCACCGAGGCGCGCCGGGCGGAGGCCCAGCTGCTGGACCGGTGGTTTAGAGCGCTTGATTAAGGCGCTCGATTAGAGCGCGGGCGGCGTCGTCGAGGCGGCAATGAGCATCGCGCGTTCCTGATCGGTCAGGTGACGCCAGCGACCCTCGGGGAGGTCGCCCAGTTCCAGCGGGCCGATGCGGATGCGATAAAGATCCACGACTTCCAGACCGACCAGTTCGCACATGCGGCGGATCTGGCGATACTTGCCCTCGGTCAGGACGAAGCGAAGGCGTTGCGGTTCGATCTGGGTGACGCGGGCGGGCTTTAGCGGCTTGTCGTTCAGAGACAGGCCGTGGCGCAGCTTGCTGAGCTTGCCTTCGGTGATCTGGCCTTCGACAACGACCAGATATTCCTTGTCCAACTCGGACGTCGGGCCGATCACCGCCTTGGCGACGACGCCGTCGGACGACAGCAGCAGCAGGCCGCGCGAATCTTCGTCCAGCCGACCGATGGGGGGCAGGGAAGCGTCGCGGGCAGGCGTCTCGCCCTCGCCGATACGATTGGGCGTCTTCAGCAGTCGCACGGCCGGAATCTTGCCGGGATCGGGCTGGCCCGAGACGTAACCGACCGGCTTGTGCAGCACCAGGGTCATGCCCATCGCCAAGGCCGCCTGGGCGGTGTCATTCAGGGTCAGGGTTTCGCCCGGTTGAATCTTTCGGCCGGCGTCGCTGATCGTCTCGCCATCGATGGAGACCAGACCATTGGCGATCAGGGTATCGGCCTCGCGCCGCGAACAGACGCCCGTCTGGCCCAGCCACTTGTTCACGCGAACGGGTTCGTCGCCGTCATAGGTGCGGGTGAAGGCCATGCGATTCTGTCGTCCAGTCGATGCGGCTGTCTAGAGCCGGGCGGGATTGCGAGCAAGCGGGTCGCCGTTTTCAGGATCAGCACGGCCAGTCTGTTCAAACTGGCAGGTTGATCCGGACGGGATCATCACTATATCTGACGGCATTCCACAAATGATCCAGAGTGCGGGACGACACGCGTCGGACCCGTCGATTTTCTTTTTTCTGGTCATCGGCGTGGTTGGTCCGACAGCGTCGCTTGTCGGATCTGGATCAGTATTGAAACATCTCAAGGAGACGTCTTGTTCGCTCAAAACAAATCCTCCGCAGGCCCCCGTCGCACCGGTTACAACCGTCCTGTTCCCACCCGTCTGCGCATGGGGCTGGTGATGCGGCGTGACATGGCGTTTGGCGAGTTGGGCGACGTGGAGGGCGCGTTGCGGGCCGAAGGCGTGGGTCTTGCGCCGATGTCGACGGGCGACGCCAGCCTGATCGTCGGCGGCGTGACCGTGCTGGCCACCGCTACAGCCAAGGACATCGTCGAAGGCCGCCTGAAGGGTCTGGTCGTTCCGGGCGGTTCGACGGATGATGCGTCGTTAACGGCCGTACGGTCGCTGATCGACCTAGCGCGGGCCAACGGCCTGACGGTGATCGCCTTCGCCGACGGCGTCACGCTGTCGGCCGAGAGCTTCGGGGTGTCAGCCCAGGCCGAGGGCGCGGTGTTCAAGGATGGGGGAGTGACCCTCCTGAACGAGCGGGCCGAGCTGTCCAAGCTGGTCGGCGCGATCGTCTGATCAGACGGCGCGGAACAGCAGGATGAGGTTGTTCGCCGGCATCTGAACCCGCAGCGTGGCCGCAAGGCCATGCGAGCGGGCCAGGGCCTGGACCGCTTCGCGATCACGCAGACCCCATTCCACGTTTCGCGCCTTCAGGCTGGCGTCGAAGGCCGCGTTAGATTCCGCCAGCGGAACCTCGGCCTCGCGGTAGGGGCCATAAAGCGCCAGCAGGCCGCCGGGGCGTCTCAAGACCCGACCGGCCAAATCCATCAGCCCCTCGGTCGCCGACCAGGGGCTGATGTGCGTCATGTTCGCACAATACAGGGCGTCAAACGTGTCGGACGGCCATGTCGGAGGATCGCCTGCGTCGAGCGCCAACGGCAGCTTCAGGTTCGACAGATCGAGCTGGCGGCTCCAGGCGGCGATACTTTCGCGGGCCTGATCGCTGGGGTCGCTGGGGGTCCAGTCCAGATCCGGCAGGGCGGCGGCGAAGGCGGCTGCGTGCTCGCCCGATCCGGACGCGATCTCGAGCACCGATCCACGCGCCGGCAGATGGGCATGGAGCACGCGAAGAATCGCCTCGGCGTTTCGACGCGCGGCGGGCGAAGTGAGCGCGCCGTCAGGCAGGACAGTGAGCGGATCCAGTGTTTGCACAAGCCCTTCTACCCGTCTGACGCCGCGATCGCACCCGCGATCTTTTGCCCGAGACACCGGTGGACATCGGCGCTTTCGTGCGCGGTTTGACGCGGCGGAACAGACGGCGCATTCCGCCTGTAACAGTGCGTGATCGTTTTGTTGTCGGGTCATGGCGGCGTCAGATCGCCGGGCTCTTTTTGCTCAGGAGACGTCCTTGTCCAATTCTTCGACGCCCGGCTTGCGCCAGGCGCCCACCGCCCATGCCGGGCTGATCGCCTGGGTCGAGCAGATCGCCGCCCTGACCAAACCCGCCAAGGTCCACTGGTGCGACGGCTCCGAAGCCGAGAAAGAGGCCATCACCGCCGACCTTCTGGCGAAGGGCACGCTGAAGGCGCTGGATCAGACCAAGCGGCCGGGCTGCTACTACGCCGCCTCCGATCCCCGCGACGTGGCGCGCGTCGAGAGCCGGACGTTCATCTGCTCGGACGACGAGGCTGACGCCGGCCCGACCAACAACTGGGCCGACCCGATCGAGATGCGCGCGCGTCTGGATGGTCTGTTCGACGGCTGCATGGCCGGGCGGACGATGTATGTCGTCCCGTTCTGCATGGGCCCGCTGGGGTCGGAAATCAGCGCCCTGGGCGTCGAGATCACCGACAGCGGCTATGTCGCCCTGTCGATGGGCGTGATGACCCGCATGGGTAAGCCGGCGCTGGATCAGTTGGGCGAAACGGGCGTCTTCGTGCCGGCCGTCCATACGCTGGGCGCGCCGCTGGCCGACGGTCAGGCGGACGTGGCCTGGCCGTGCAACGACGACAAGTGGATCGTTCATTTCCCCGAGACGCGGGAAATCTGGTCCTATGGTTCGGGCTATGGCGGCAACGCCCTGTTGGGCAAGAAATGCTACGCCCTCCGCATCGCCTCGATCATGGCTCGCGACGAGGGGTGGCTGGCCGAGCACATGCTGATCCTGAAGCTGACGGATCCGAAGGGCCGGGCGAAATACGTCGCCGCCGCCTTCCCCAGCGCGTGCGGCAAGACCAACCTGGCCATGCTGCAGCCCAGCCTGCCGGGCTGGAAGGCTGAGACCATCGGCGACGATATCGCCTGGATGCGGTTCGGCGACGACGGGCGACTGTATGCGGTCAATCCCGAGGCCGGCTTCTTCGGCGTCGCGCCGGGCACCAGCCGCAACACCAACCACAATGCGCTGGAGACCTTGGCCTCCAACACCATCTTCACCAACACCGCCCTGACCAACGATGGCGACGTGTGGTGGGAGGGGCTGACGAAACAGGCGCCTGAGGGCCTGACGAACTGGAAGGGACAGCCGCACGATCCGGCGTCCGGCGAACCCGCCGCCCACCCCAACGCCCGTTTCGCGGCGCCCGCAAGTCAATGCCCGGCCATCGCGCCGGAGTGGGAAGATCCCAGGGGCGTGCCGATCGACGCCATCCTGTTCGGCGGTCGTCGCGCCAGCGCTGTGCCGCTGGTGACCGAAGCCTTCGATTGGGAGCACGGCGTCTTCATGGGCTCGACCGTGGCGTCCGAAGGCACGGCGGCGGCCGAGAACAAGGTCGGCGAACTGCGCCGTGATCCCTTCGCCATGCTGCCGTTCTGCGGCTACAACATGGGCGACTATTTCGCCCACTGGCTGAAGATGGGCCAGGGGCGAGACGCCTCGAAACTGCCGCGCATCTTCTTCGTCAACTGGTTCAGAAAGGATCAGGACGGCCGCTTCGTCTGGCCCGGTTTCGGCGACAACGTTCGTGTTTTGAAATGGATCAGCGAGCGCATCGACGGCGACGCCGAGGCGGTCGATACGGCGGTCGGGCGCGTGCCGTCCATCGTCGCATTGGACTTGTCAGGCCTGGACCTGACGCCGGCGCAATTGTCGACCCTGTTGGACGTGGATGCGGGCGTCTGGGCCGAAGAGACGGCGCTGATCCCCGACTTCTATCGCCAGTTCGGCGATCGATTGCCGACCGCCCTGTGGAACCAGCACGCGGCCCTGGTCGCGCGTCTTGACGACGCCGGCGCGGCCTCGATGGCGGCGGAATAGGCGAAAGCCATCTTGCAATAGGGGCGTCACGGGTCGATCAGACGGCCCGTGACGTCTTCCTCTCCTATCGTGATCGTCGGCGCTGGCGTGCTGGGCCTCTGCACGGCGTTTGAACTGCATCGGCGCGGCCGGGCGGTGTTGGTGGTGGATCCCGGCGAGGTGAACGCCTCCTTGGTCGCTGCGGGGATGATCGCCCCGGCGATGGAATCAGCTATCGATGACGTATCGCCGGAACGCGCCCAACTGTTTCGGGCGGGCCGTGACCTGTGGCTCCAGTTCGCGACGGCGGCCGGCATCGCTCTGGCGCGTCGACCGGCCGAATGGCGAGGCGGCGACGTGAAAGGGATGGAAGCGAGACTGCGCGCGCTGGGCTTCGACGCATGGCGCGAGGGCGACTCCGTCACGACAGAAGAGGATTATCAGGTCGATCCTGCACAGGCTCTGGCCGCGCTTAGGCAGGCGCTGGGCAAGGCTGTCGTGGCGGGGACGGTGACGACGATCGCCCGCACCGATGGCGGCTGGCGGCTCGAAGTCGGCGATCAGTGGCTGGATGCGGAGGCGGTCGTGCTGGCCACCGGGGCCGGTGACGCCATTGCGGGTCTGCCCGATGTCGCGCGCCGATTGATCGAGGAGATCCAGCCGATCCGCGGACAGATCGGCGTCGCAGCCGCACATCTTGTCGATCATGTTGTGCGCGGACCGGGCGCCTATGTCGCGCCAATGGCCTCTGGCGCGGTCATCGGAGCAACAATGGAGCCGGGGCGGCGGGATACGGCGCCGGATGCCGAGGCGTCCGAACGCCTGACCCAAGCGGCTTGGGCCATGCTGGGTCGGTCGCCCAAACCGCTGGCGATCGAATGGGGCGTCGGCATCCGGGGCGCGACGGCGGATGGCCTGCCGCTCGCGGGCGCGGCGCCTGGTGAAGAGGGCTTGTTTTTGGCCTTGGCGCCGCGTCGAAACGGCTGGCTGCTGGGGCCCTTGGTCGGCGCAGTGGTCGCCGATGCGATCGAGGGGCGGACGGCGTCGCCGCACGCCCGCGCCCTCGACCCTGGTCGGTTCTAGCTCTCCATCGCAAACCGAACGGTGAAGTTGACGGTCGCGCCGTCGACAGGCCGGCCGTCCACGGTGCGCGGGTTCATGCGGAAGTCACGCGTCAGGCTCTGTGCGGCGCGGCCGAAGCCTTGGCCGCTGGGCGTTTCGCCCACGACGCGACAGCCGATCAGACCGCCATCGACCCGCACCACGCAGCTGAGGCTGGCGGACCCTGGCGTGCCGTTCTCTGCGGCGCGGCTCGGATAGGCGCGCGCCATCTGGGCCGCCGACGGCCGGCTGGCCCAAGTGGGGTTGTTGATCACCGACGGCGGACGCGGCGGCGTCTCGACCGTCGCCGTGCCGCCTTCGACGCCGGTGGATGCGGTGCTGACGATCACTTGTCCGGGCGGCGCCGTGTCGGCCGTGCTGTCGGGTGGCGTCAACGCGATCGCGGGCATTCCCTTGGGTACAGGCAGCGCGGGCTTGTGGATCGGCGTAGGCGGTGCCGCCGTCGCGGGTGTCGGTAAGGGCTTAGGCTTGGGAGGCGAACTCATTGTGACGATGAAAGGCGTATCATCGACCACTGGCTGATCGGCAATCCCGCTCAATTCGAACCGTTGATTATAAAGCACCACCCCCGCCGCAACGTGCAGGACCACCGAGACGCCGATGGCGCCCAGCATCCAGCGCGGGATGGGTTTCTTGCGTTCCCCGAAGTCGATCGGGCTGATCAAGCCGGGACCACCGGCAGCACGGATCATCATAACGTCACTCCCTCGTTCACCGCCCCCGCAGCGCCCGTAACTGGAAGTTGAGCGCGCAGGTTGTGGCGGCTTTACGGCGAAGTTTTCCCGTTCGACGAAGGTCGAGGCGTTAATGCCGCCGTTAAGAATTAAGAGTTAGTTAACTACGTTCGCCGACCCTTCGCACATGGGTATCGGAGCGATTCCATCGACAGGCGGAGTAGAGGCGGCCATCCGGCGCGCGTCGAACGCCGTTGGCGTGGACTATGACTTCCTGGTCAAGACCGCGCGGCGCGAGAGCGCGATGAACCCGTCCGCCAAGGCCCCGACCTCGTCGGCCGCTGGGCTGTTTCAATTCATCGAGCAGACCTGGCTGGGCACGGTCAAGCAGCATGGGGCCCAGCACGGCTACGGCCAGTACGCCGACCTGATCCATCGCGGGTCGGACGGACGTTGGCGCGTCGAGGGTTCGGCGCGCAACGTCGTGCTGGACCTGCGGTTCGATCCCCATGCGGCCTCGACCATGGCGGCTGAGTTGACGGCGTCCAACGCCGCCTATCTGCGCGGACGCACGGGCAAGGAACCCGGCGCAGGCGATCTGTATGCGGCTCATTTCCTCGGGCCGGCGGGCGCCGCCGGTTTGATGGAGGCGATGGATCGCAATCCGGGCGGCAGCGCCGCAGCCCTGTTCCCCGACGCTGCACGGGCCAATCGCAGCATCTTCTATCGCAATGGACGCGCCGCCACGGTCGCCGAGGTCCACGCCAATCTTCAGCGCACGGCCGGCGAGGGCGCACCCGCCGCTGGAGCCGGCGAGACGAAATACGCCGTGCCGAATCTGAGCGACAAGGACCAGATGCTGGCCGCGCGTCTGGATCGGCTGAAGCAGGATCAAGGTCTACTGGCTTTGCTGCTCGGCCAAGATGGGTCGTCAAGCAGCGGCTTCGGCGGCGCTTTCTCGCCAACTGGCAAGGAATCGACCTAGAGCCTGATCGGTAGAGGGGAAGTCGCTTCGCGACTTCGCTGATGCCGTGAATCAGGCTCCAGATCAAAGCAAGAGCCTGATTCACGCTTAGGCCGAACCGCGCAGCGGTTCGTCAAAAAGCGATCAGGCTCTGAGTCGTTGCATTGCAACCGATGGTAAACCGCCCATTAAGCATGGCAGTCTCATTCTGGGATCAACGTCCGATTCCATCACGAGCCGTTCATGACCGCCTTCCGCGCCCGCCTGACAGAAGTGGACATTCGACGCCTGATCAAGGCGACGGACGACGATGAGCGGGCCGAGGCGGCGCATAAGCTGTGCCGCAATATGGAGCGCGCGGAATTGAATGAGGACGACCGGGCGGCGGCGCAGAAAATCCTGCGTCTGCTGGCCAATGACGCCGCCGAACTGGTGCGTCGCGCTATGGCTGTCACGCTGAAGGCGTCCGATCTGATTCCCAACGACGTGGCCCGCAAACTGGCCGGCGATCTGGACAGCATCGCCCTGCCGATCATCGCCTCGTCGCCGGCTTTCAGCGACGAGGATCTGATCGAGATCGTGCGCGCCGGATCGGTCGTACGTCAGGTCGCCGTAGCTGGACGGGCGCGGGTGTCGCGCGATGTCGCGACGGTGCTGGCGGCCGAAGGATGCGAGCAGTCGGTTCGCACCTTGGCAGCGAACGACAACGCCGACCTGTCCGAAGGGGCGCTGGCGACCGTCGTCGATCGTTTCGCCGAAGCGCCTGAAGTCGTTACCGCCGTGGCCTATCGCCAGGTCCTGCCGCTGCATGTGACCGAACGGTTGATCCAACTGGCCAGCGAGGCGGTGCGCGAACATCTGATCAGCCACCACGCCGTGGCGCCGGAAACCGCGATCCGTCTGGCTCAATACTCTCGTGAGCGGATGACGGTCGATCTGGTCGATCAGGCCAGCGTCAGCGCCGATCTGGCGGCCTTCATGGCCCAGCTCAATGCCCGTCGCGTCCTGAACGCATCGCTGCTGCTGCGCGGACTGGCGCGGGGTCAGATGGCGATGTTCGAATATGGGCTGGCCGAATTGGCCAACACGCCGCATCACCGCGCCTGGCTGATGGTGCATGACGCCGGTCCGCTGGGGCTGAAGGCCATCTATGATCGCGCGGGTTTGCCGCCGCGCCTGTTCCAGGCCTTCCGCGCGGGCGTCGACACCTGGCGTGCGCTGGCGGCGGAGGGGATCGATACGTCGAGCGCCTATTTCCGCGATCAGATGCTGGAGCGGTTCCTGACCCAGCGTCCGGCGGTGCTGCGCGACGATCTGGCCTATCTGATGGAGCGGCTGGATCAGTCTCCGCCGCTTAGCCTGTCCGCCGCCAACGCCGCCTAAGAAAAAAGGCCCGCCGGAAACGGCGGGCCTTTCGCAAACGGCTGGGGGGACTTCAGCCTGCGAGGTGATCTGCGACGCGGGCTTCCAAAGTCTCGGCCAAGGCGCGGCCGGTCGGATGTTCGTCGGTCTTGATCTGGTCGCGGACGACGGCGCGGATGGCGTCGATGTGGGCGTCCAGGATGGCGATAGGCGCCGTCATGCGGCGATCGGCGTCGTCCAGCATCTTGCACAGCGAACCGGCGATGCGCGTCACAAGCGGATATTCATAGGTCGTGCCCAAGCCCTTCAAATCATGAGCGCGGAAATACAGAGCCTCGGCGGTGGCGGGGGTGTAGCCCTGCTCACGGATGTCGGCCTGCGCCTTGTCCAGCTTGACGATCTCGTCGTTCAGCCACTGGCCGAACTGGGCCGACATGGCTTTCAGCGCCTCCTCTGCCTTGGCGATGGCGTCGGCCTTGATGCCGAAGCCGCCGCCGACTTTGAGCCGCAGCGAGTTGGTCGGAGGGGTGATCTGCGCCGGATTGCTCATGGCGGGCTCCATAGGACATTCTCGCCAAGATACGATAGCGGGCTTAAGAAGCCGTGACCGATCAGTTGGCGAACTGTTCGGCCATCACCCGCTCGTCGAACGACCGGCCCGCATCGAAGAGCATGGTCAGGGTGACGTCACGACGCTCGCGCACCTCGACGCGGGCGACGCGGCGGACCTCGAAGTTGTCGGCGGTCGCCGAGACCGGGCGTTTGTCGGCCTCCAGAACCTCGAACCGCACCTTGGCGCCGTGCGACAACAGGGCACCGCGCCAGCGACGGGGCCGGAAGGCGCTGATCGGCGTCAGGGCCAGGATGCGGGCGTCCAGAGGAATGATCGGGCCGTGCGCCGAAAGATTATAGGCGGTCGACCCCGCAGGCGTCGCCACGAGACAGCCGTCGCAGGACAGTTCTTCCAGCCGCACGCGCTCATCGACGGTGATGCGCAGCTTGGCAGATTGGCGTGTCTGGCGCAGCAGCGACACCTCGTTGATGGCCAGGCCGGTGTGGACTTCGCCGCTTTCGGTCCAAGCGTCCATCTGCAGCGGGTGGATGACCGTCTTTTCGGCCGTCGCGATCCGCTCCAGCAGGCCGTTTTCATCATAGTCGTTCATCAGAAAGCCGACCGATCCGCGGTTCATCCCGTACACGGGCGTGCGCTGGCGAAGGTTGCCGTGCAGAGTTTCCAGCATTTGGCCGTCGCCCCCCAGCGCGACGATCACATCGGCCTCGGCTTCAGGCACGGCGCTATAGCGGGCGATCAGGGCTTTGCGCGCCGCCTGGGCTTCGGGCCGATCGCTGGCGACGAAGGCCAACCGGGGCGATGAGGGCAGGGGAGAGGAGCTTGACTGAGTCACTTGGCGACGTGGCCCGAGCTTGGGCGCAGAGTCAAACGGTCGCGGAGTTGGGCATCATCTGATGCAAGGCGCGAGAGGCGGCGTGCGCGCTCATCGGCGTCGCCTTCCAGCCGCCATCGCCCGGCAGGCCGCCAGACAGTTTGCGCACCTCGACCAGCAGGGAGGCGAAGACGGCCTTGTCTACGCCCACGGCGATGCAGGCCAGATATAACGGTTCGGCGGTCGGCGCGCGTATGGCGTCATGCACCTGAGCCTCGCTGAAGCCGCCCAGGACGGCCAGCGCCTGTTCGAACAGTTCGAAGCGCTGTTCCCGCAGCGCGCGCACCAGCAGACCGGGCCGCAACTGACCGGCGGCTCGAAGCTTGTCCACGAGCCGACGTTCCGCCTCGCTGCGTTCACGATTCTGGGTCAATCGGCCGCCGGGCATGGCGCGCCATTCGGGGCTACCGACGGCCTTCGCCGCCGCGTCCTGGACGGCGACGTTCAGCTGGGCGTCGTCGATGCGGAAGCGCTCGCCGATGGACTGGCGCAGGGCCTGCCCCACCCACTGATAGAGTTGCTGAGCCAGTTGTTCGTTCAGCCGGGGGTGACGCGTCAACGGCGCCCGCAGGCCCGCGATGCGGCGTGAATGTTCGACCAGCTTGCGCATCGCCTCCTCGCCGATGTCGGCTGACCGATTGGACGCCAGAGCGGTCATGGTGACGGGCTCGGCGCGTTCGACGATCGTGTCCACGACCGGACGCGCCAACTGCGGGCGACGGGCGACCGCGATCTGATGCTCCAGCGTCGCCTCGATCAGCAGTCGGATCAGGTCGTTGTCGTTAAGAAGAGGACTGGAGGCGATGACCGGTCGCGCGATCTCGATCTCATCCAGCGCCAGCATATTGACCAGGGCCGGCGGCGCCCAGTCGACACCAGCGATCCGCTCGGACAGGGCCAGGCGGATGTCACGCTCGGCCTGGGCAGCCAAAGTCATGAAGATGTCGCTGAGCAGCGGCGCGACCGTCGACGGCGGTCGTGTGGTCTCGCACAGGGAAGTGACCCTCAGCAGCAGACGCTGTCGGTCGTCAGCCGAACGACTGTTTGCCAGCGCCAGCAGCTGGGACACGGTCCGGTCATCCCAGGCGTCGCGGGGCGGCTCCAGTTGAACGACAGACAAGGCGGCTCCCCGAACCGGCGACGATGCTTAACCATATGCTTGTGTAATGAAGACCGGGTTAAGCAAGGCCGCCGCAGGGGGTGACGTCACGTCAACGGCGGCCTTGTCGGCTTGACGACGCGACCACGCGGGGTGACGGTTTGTAAAAGCCCATCCAGAGGCAGGAGGAAATCATGGCGGACGGAACCAGTCCCTCGATCAAGTCGCGCGTGTCCGAAGCCGAATGGCAGGTCCGTGTCGAGCTGGCGGCCCTCTATCGGCTCGTCGCCCTGAACGGCTGGGACGACATGATCTTCACCCATATCTCGGCGCGCGTGCCCGGGCCGGAGCATCATTTTCTGATCAATCCCTACGGCTTCTACTTCGACGAGATCACGGCCTCTTCGTTGGTGAAGGTCGATCTGGATGGGAACATCGTCCAGGACACGCCGTATTTCATCAATCCGGCGGGCTTCACCATCCACTCGGCGGTCCACGCCGCGCGCGAGGACGCCAAGTTCGTCATCCATCTGCACACAGTGACCGGCGTGGGCGTCGCCGCTCAGGCCGAAGGTTTGCTCCCCGTCAGTCAGAACGCGTGTTTACTACAGCATCAGGTTGCGTATCATGGGTATGAGGGGTTGGCCCTGAACCATGACGAGCGCGAACGTCTGGTCGCCGACCTGGGGGACAAACCGCTGATGCTGCTGCGAAACCACGGCACGCTGGCGGTCGGGGAAACGGCGGCTCAGGCATGGATCGGCATCTTCTTTCTGGAGAGGGCCTGCGCGCAGCAGGTTGCGGCGTTGTCCGGCGGGCGCGAGCACATCTTGCTGGCGCCGGACGAAGCGCAGGCCGAGACCAAGGAGCAGGGGCGCGGCATCGGCTTCATCTCGTCGCTGGCCTGGCCGGGCGCGCTGCGCCAACTCGATCGCAAGTCGCCGGGCTACGACGCCTAATTCCCGTTCTCGCGGGGGCGCTGGTCCTCGCGGCGCTGACGCCGACCCAAGCCCTCGCCGGCGCCTGGACCCAGCCGAAGGGCAAGGGCCAGGCCATTGTCAAATACGAGCGGCTGAACGCCGACACAGGTTTCGACGCTGCTGGCGAGGAGCGTGATCTTCTTGGCCGGCGGCGTGACGCGACCTTGGGTCTATTCGCCGAATACGGCGTGTCGGATCGGCTGGCGCTTCAGCTAAAGGCGGACTGGCAGGACGGCGAGGACGCCTTCGTTGATTACAGCGGGCGCGGCCCCATCGAGATCGGTGCGACCTGGCAGGTCTGGCGCGACGACCGGAACGCCGTCAGCCTTTACGGCGGCTATACGCAAGCCGGGGAGGGGCGCAACGCCGGCTATGCCGCGCCGGGCGTCGGCGATCACGATTGGGAGGCGCGAGTTTCGGTCGGCCGGTCCCTCGGCGAGATGGGCGAGCGCTGGGTAATGGACGGCGCATTCGTCGAACTTCAGGCCGCACGCCGTCTTCGCGACGGCCTGCCGGATGAAACCCGCATAGACGCCACGGCAGGCGCCCGGATCGGCGAGGATTGGATGGTGCTGGGTCAGGCGTTCGGCGGCGCGGCTGACGGCGGCGCGCGCTGGCTCTCACTGGAAGCCTCGGTGGTGCGTGACTTCGGCGACTGGAGCTTGCAGGCCGGATGGAGGCAAACCGTCGCAGGGCGCGAGGCCGCGATCGCGCGCGGACCTGTCGTCGCGCTGTGGCGCCGCTTCTAGCGCATCTTTTCGCGACGGAAGTTGCCGGCTGGCGCGTTGAAGCAGACATTGCGCGCACCTCATTACCCGGTAATGCAATGCGGCGTCCCCCCGACCGAGAGACTCCCGCGTGATCAAACGTCATTTCTTCCTCGTCGTCGCCGCCGTCCTGCTTGCCCTGATGGTCGTCGCCACCATCGTCAAAGTCTCGGCAGGAGATGAGAAGAAGGCGGCAGGGCCGGGCGGCGGTCGCGGACGTGGAGCGCAGCAGGTGTCCGAGGCCGTCGTGGCGCAGCGACCCTTCTCGGATCAGATTCGCGTTTTGGGCGTGGCGCGCGGCGAGCGGTCGGTAAACATCACCTCCTCGACCACCGAACTGATCACCCGCGTCCTGTTCACGGATGGCCAGTACGTTTCGGCCGGCGCGCCGCTGGTCGAACTTCAGGCGCGCGAGGAGGACGCCGCCATTATCGAGGCTCGCGCCACCGTCAATCAGGCCCAGCGTGAATACGATCGCTATAAGGCGTTGGCTGATCGGGGCGTCGCGCCCCAGGTGATGCTGGAACAGGCCGAGACCGGATTGGAAACCGCGCGGGCGTCGTTACAGGCCGCCCAGGCGCGTCGCGGCGACCGGGTGATCCGGGCTCCGTTTTCGGGGCGGGTCGGGCTGACCACGGTCACCGCAGGCACCTTGATCAATCCAGGCGCGGTGATCACCACGCTGGACGACACCTCGACCATCCGCGTCGATTTCCCGCTGCCGGAGCGTTATCTGAACCTTCTGCGGCCCGGGGCCGCGCTGACGGCGACGGCGGACGCCTATGGCGACGAGCCGTTCCAGGGCCGGATCGCCCTGATCGACACGCGCGTCAACGAAACGACCCGCGCCGCAACGGCCCGCGCGGAGTTTCCCAACCCCGGTGGTCGCATCCGTCCTGGCATGCTGATGCGCGTCGCGGTCCAGCAGGGCCAGCGTCAGAGCGCCGCCGTGCCCGAGTCGGCTGTGCAATATGAAGGCGCCGGCGCCTTCGTCTATCGCATCGCGCCCGGCCAGAACGGCTCCACCGCCCAGCGGGTCGAGGTCGAGGCCGGCGCGGTCGAGAACGGCTTCGTCGAAATCCTGTCCGGCCTCGAGGCCGGCGACCGCATCGTCGGATCGGGCCTGAACCGTATTCAGCCGGGCGCGCCCGTCAGCGTGGGCGGCCAGGGTCGCAAGTCGGGCGCCGCCAAATGATGCTGTCCGACGTCTCGGTCCGGCGGCCCGTCTTCGCGGCCGTCGCGGCCATCGTGCTGTGCGTGATCGGCGCGGCGGCCTTCTTCTTCCTGCCCGTGCGCGAACTGCCGGACGTCGATCCGCCCATCGTCTCGGTCAACACCAGCTACGCCGGCGCCTCGGCGGAGGTGATCGAGAGCCGCATCACCGAGCCGGTGGAGCAGCAGATCGCGGGCATCCAGGGCGTCGAACGCATCAACTCGACCAGCCGCGACGGGCGCTCCAACGTGAACATCGAGTTCTCGCTGGACCGCAATATCGACGACGCCGCCAACGACGTGCGCGACCGCGTCAGCCGCGTGGTCGGCCGCCTGCCGGATCAGGCCGATCCGCCCGAGGTGGCCAAGGCCGATTCCGATAGCCAGCCGATCATCATCGTCTTCCTGCGCTCGACCAGCATGAACCGGCTTCAGCTGACCGATTATGCTGACCGCTATCTGATCGACCGGATGGCGACGGTGCCCGGCGTGGCCCAGGTCAACATCTATGGCGAGCAGCGCTACTCGATGCGCATCTGGCTGGATTCCGCGGCCATGGCGGCGCGGGGTCTGACGGTCAACGACGTCGAGACGGCCCTGACGAACCAGAACGTCGAACTGCCCGCCGGTTCGCTGGAATCGACGGACAAGGACTACACCGTCCGCGTTGCGCGCACTTACGCCCTGCCGGAGGACTTCCGCCAACTGCCCATCGGCACCCGCGGCTCGGCCTCGACCTCGGCGACAGTCGCCACCGGGACGGGCAGCGGATCCTCGGCCATCATCCAGGGGCAGCCCACCTATGTGACGCGCCTGGGCGACATCGCCCGCGTCGAGGAAGCGCCGGAAGAAGACCGGCGTCTGTTCCGCGGCAACGGCATGGACCAGATCGGCCTGGCCGTGACCCGTCAGGCGCAATCCAACGACCTCGCCATCTCGGACGGCGTCCACAAGATGATCGAGGAAATCCGGCCGACCCTGCCGCCGGGCGTGACCATCGAGGTCGGATCCGACAACTCGGTCTTCACCTCGCACGCGATCGACGAGGTCTGGATCACCATCGGGATCTCCATGGCCCTGGTGGCCCTGGTGAACTTCATCTTCCTGGGCAGCCTGCGGGCCGCGCTGATTCCGTCCATCGTGGCGCCGATCTGTCTGCTGGCGACCTTCATCGTCCTGGCGCCGCTGGGCTTCTCGCTGAACCTGCTGACGCTGCTGGCCCTGGTTCTGGCCATCGGCCTCGTGGTCGATGACGCCATCGTGGTGGTCGAGAACATCCAACGCCGTTTGGACCACGGCGAGCCGCCGCTGGTCGCCGCCGAGCGTGGCGCGCGCCAGGTTTTCTTTGCGGTCGTGGCCACCACCATCGTCCTCTTGTCAGTGTTCGCGCCGCTGCTGTTCCTGCCGGGCTATGTCGGACGTCTGTTCGTCGAGCTGGCTGCGGCGATCGCGGCGGCCGTCGCCTTTTCCGCCTTCTTGGCGCTCAGCCTGTCGCCGATGCTGGCGTCCAAGATCCTGCGACCTGCCCATGGCGGCGGCTGGGTGGCGCGCAAGGTCGACTGGGGTATGGACCGGCTGAAGTCGTCTTATGGCCGGTCGCTGGACATGCTGTTGGGCCGTCGCATCGCCGTGATCGGTGTCGGCGCCTTGATCCTGCTGGTGGCCGCGGGGGCGGGCGGCATCTTCCTGACCCTGCCCAACGAACTGGTGCCGGACGAGGATCGCGGCCGGGTCACGGTGCGCGTCGCCGGGCCTGAGGGCGCGGGCTTCGACTACACCCGCAAGATCATGCTGGGGCTGGAGCCGCTGCTGGCCGAATACAAGGCCAGCGGCGAGGCCGACAGCTATCTGGTGTCCGCGCCAGGCTTCGGCGGCAGCGGTTTCAACTCCGGCAATGCGGTCCTCACGCTTGCCGACTGGTCCACGCGCGACCGCTCGGCGGCCGAGATCGCTCAGGAATTGAACGGCAAGCTGCGCGGCCAGACCGGGGCCCAGGTCAACGCCTCGACCCCCGGCGCCTTCCAGCGCGGCGGCGGCAACTCCAACTCCATCGAGCTGATCGCGACCGGCAGCGACTACCAGCAGATCTACGCCTGGCTCCAGCCGATGCTGGCCGCGGCCCAGGCCAATCCCGGCTTCTCGCGTCCGCGTCTGAACTATGAGCCGAACTCGCCGCGTCTGCTGGTCGATGTCGATCCGCAGAAAGCCGCCGCGCTGGGCGTTTCGTCACAATCGATCGGCCGCACGCTGGAGACCATGTTCGGGTCTCGCCGCGCCACGACCTACATCAAGGGCGGTCAGGAATACGACGTCATCCTGCAGACCGAGCGCGACAATCGTCGCGAGGTCGCCGACCTGGAAGCTCTGTATGTCGCGACCGGCGGCGGCCAACTGGTGCCCCTGTCGGCCGTAGTCACCACCAAGACCAGCGGCGACACGCCGGACCGTCGTCGTCTGGATCGGCAGCGCGCGATCTCCCTGCAGGCCGACCTCAATCCCGGCACCACGATCGACGACGCGATACAGTTCCTGAACGCCGAGGCGGCGAAGCAGCCGCAAGGGACCGTCGTCACGCAATGGGGCGGTGCGGCGCGCGATCAGCAGGAGGCGGGCGGGGCCGTGTTCGCGGCCTTCGGTTTGGCGCTGTTGCTGGTCTTCCTGGTTCTGGCGGCCCAGTTCGAAAGCTGGATCACGCCTGCGGTCATCATGCTGACGGTGCCGCTGGCGGCGGCGGGCGGGCTTTTCGGCCTGCTGATGGCGGGCTCCAGCCTGAACATCTATAGCCAGATCGGCTTGATCATCTTGATCGGGGTGGCGGCCAAGAACGGCATTCTGATCGTGGAGTTCGCCAACCAACTGCGCGACCAGGGGCGGTCGATCCGGGAGGCGATCATTGAGTCGTCGTCCTTGCGTCTGCGTCCGATCATCATGACCTCGATCGCAACCGCCTTCGGCGCCCTGCCTCTGGTGCTGTGGCAAGGCGCAGGCGCCGGCAGCCGTCAGACGATCGGCGTGGTGATCTTCACCGGCGCCATCTTCGCCACCGTCCTGACCCTGTTCGTCGTGCCGGTGATCTATGGCGTCCTGGCGCGCTTCACCAAGTCGCCGGAATGGACCGCCCGCAAGATCGAGGAGTGGGAAGCGCAGGAGCTGCGCGAAGGCGGCCCCAAGGAACTGCCCGAAGCCTGATTGATCAGGAGGTGGGCGCCGGCTCTGGCCTGTAGCCCGTCTCCACCTTCAGGAAGGCGATGACGTCGCGGCGATCCGTGGCGTCGGCCAGACCGGGGAAGGTCATCTTGTTGCCGGGCAGGAAGGTGCGCGGGTTTTCCAGCCAGTGATCCAGCTTCTCGGCGTCCCAGGTGAAGTTGGCCGTGCGCATGGCGTTGGAATAGTTATAGCGCGGACGATCGCCCGCCTTGCGGCCGAACACGCCGTACAAATTCGGACCCGCCATGTCGGGGCCGCCTTCGCCGATGGTGTGGCAGGCGCGACAGCGCGCAAACGCCCGACGCCCGTTCTCAAGGTCGCCCGCATTGTAGGGGGCGGGCAGGGAGGCCAACAGGGTCGCCTTTTCCGCATCCGTCAGCACGTGGGCCGGCGCGGCAGGGGCGTTTGCGGACGGCTGGCCTTGACCGCAGGCGGCCAAGGTCAAAAACGGGGCCAGAAGAAGGGGGGCGACGAGGGCGTGGCGTGTCATGGCGGCTTCCTGTTTGCCTTTTTGATACCGGAACGCATCGGCGCGGCAATTGGTCAAGCTGTCCTGCTGGACGGAGGCCCCTCGCACCTGATAATCAGTGTCAAAGAAACGCGGAGCCGTTGGGGAGCGGCCTCGCCCGTGCGAGCGTAGAATTGACCGACATCATCAAGTTGAGCCAAGCCCGACGCGGCGATCGCGGCGTCATCGTTCAGGTGGGCGCCCACTGTCACCATCAGGGCGAGGCGGTCGAGCTGGAACGCCGTCTGCTGGAACTGGGCTTTGTCGAAGGCGCGCAGATCGAACTGCTGCACGAAGGTCTGTTAGGACGCGACCCCATCGCCATGAAGGTGGACGACATGCGCGTGGCCCTGCGTCGCCACGAGGCGGAAAGCCTGTCGATCCGGCTGGACGCCGCCTGATGGACATTGCGCTGAAGACGGCTCGCGTCGCGCTGGTCGGCAATCCCAACAGCGGCAAGACGGCTCTGTTCAACGCCCTGACCGGCGCTCACCAAAAGGTCGCCAACTACGCCGGCGTGACGGTGGAGCGCAAGGAAGGCCTGATCCGCGCCGCCTCGGGCCGCACGATGTCGGTGCTGGACCTGCCCGGCACCTATTCCCTGCGCGCCCGCAGCCCTGATGAGGAGGTCACGCGCGACGCCGTTCTGGGGCGATTGGCCGGCGAGACGACGCCCGACGTGGTGGTCTGCGTCGCCGACGCCACCAATCTGCGTCTGGTCCTGCGCCTGATCCTGGAGCTGAAGGCCGTCGGTCGGCCGATGGTTCTGGCGCTGAACATGTATGACATCGCCCAGCGCCAGGGCCTGCGCATCGATCTGGAGCGACTGCGCGCCGAACTGGGCGTGCCGATCATCACCACCGTGGCCACGCGCAAGCGCGGCATCGACGATCTGGTCGCCGCCATTGAGGACCAGGCCGCCGTGGCCGCCGTGACCGAAAGCCAATGGCGCAGTCCGGACGCCGCCGAGTTGCGAACGGCCGCCCGCGAAGCCGAGCGGATCATGAAGGCCTGCGTCCGCCCGCCTGAGCGGCCCGACACCCTGACCGGCAGGATCGATTCGGTGCTGCTGCATCCGGTCGGCGGGTTGCTGATCCTGTTCGCCCTGCTGTTCGTGATGTTCCAGGCCGTGTTCAGCTGGGCCGCGCCCGTGATGGACGGCATCGAGGCCGGCATCGCCTGGTTGGGCGGTCTGGTCGCCAATGTCCTTCCCGATGGCCTGCTGCAAAGCCTGATCGTGGACGGGATCATTTCCGGCGTCGGCAGCGTGCTGGTGTTCCTGCCGCAGATTTTGATCCTCTTCCTGTTCATCATCGCGCTGGAAGACTTCGGCTATATGGCCCGCGCGGCCTTCCTGATGGACAAGATCATGGGCGGGGCGGGGCTGCACGGCCGGGCCTTCATCCCGCTGCTATCCAGTTTCGCCTGCGCCATTCCCGGCGTGATGGCGGCGCGGGTGATCGATTCGCGGCGCGACCGCCTGACCACCATTCTGGTCGCGCCGCTGATGACCTGCTCGGCGCGCATCCCTGTCTATACGCTGATCATCGCCGCCTTCATTCCGAATGAGACGGTCTGGGGCTTCGCCAATCTGCAAGGTTTAGTGATGTTCGGCCTCTACGCTGCCGGCATCATCAGCGCCCTGATCGTGTCCCTGCTGATCCGCAAGGTGTTCTGGCGTGGGGCGGTCGAGCCCTTCATGATGGAGCTTCCGGCCTACAAGACGCCGGACCTGCGCAGCGTCGGCTTCAATCTGTGGCTTAGGGCCAAGATCTTCCTGAACCGGGCCGGCCGCATCATCCTGCCCTTGGTGATCATCTTGTGGGTGCTCGCGACCTTCCCCTATCCGCCGGAGAATGCGGCCCTGCCGGCCATCGACTATTCGTTCGCGGGCATGATCGGCCGGGCGCTCGAGCCCATTTTCGCCCCCATCGGCTTCAACTGGCAGATGGTCATCGCCCTGATCCCCGGCATGGCGGCGCGCGAGGTCGCGGTGGCGGCGCTGGGCACCACCTACGCCATCGCCGACGCCGAGAATGCGACAGGCCTTCTGGCCTCGACCCTGGCGTCGCATTGGTCGCTGGCGACGGCCCTGTCCTTCCTGGCCTGGTACATCTTTGCGCCCCAGTGCGTGGCGACGCTAGGCGTGGTGAGGCGTGAAACCAACTCGCTGAAATGGACCTGGATCATGATCGGCTACATGTTCGGTCTGGCCTATTTGGCGTCGCTGGTGACCTATCATGTGGCGGTGGCGCTCGGAGGCGGTTAAGCCGGAAGGGTTCGCCGCCTTCGGGACGCCCTTGATGAATCCTGTACTCGCCGCCGCCCTCATGGGCGGGCTGGGCCTGATCGTCGGTAGTTTCATCGCCGCCGTCAGCGTTCGCCTGCCGCGCGAAGAGGACATCGTCGTCGCTCGCTCGCGATGCCGGGGCTGCGATCAGACGTTACGCCCTTGGGAGCTTGTGCCGGTCTTCAGCTGGCTTGCCTTGCGCGGGCGGTGCGCGCGATGCCACACGCGAATTTCGCCGCGCTATCCCCTGATCGAGTTAGCTTCGGCAGCGGTCGGCATCTGGGCCGGGCTGTGGGGCGCGACAGGCGCCGCCTCGGCGTTCATGATCGCCGCCACGGCCGTTCTGGGCTGGCAGTTGTTGCTGATCGCCATCGTCGACGGGGAACACTTCTGGCTGCCGGACAGTCTGACCCTGCCGTTGATCTCGACAGGCGTCACGGTTGCGCTGATTCTGGATTGGGGCCTCGGCTTTTTCCATCTGATCGGTGCGGTCGTCGGGTTCTGTGGGCTGTGGCTGGTCGGTTGGCTGTACCAACTCGTCCGCAAGCGCCAGGGACTGGGGGGAGGCGATCCTTTCCTGTTCGCTGGAGCTGGGGCCTGGGTCGGCTGGATGGGCCTGCCCAGCGTGCTGCTGTGGGCCTGCGCGGTCGGGCTCAGTCAGGTCTTCGGTATTTTGATGGTTCGGCGCAGCGTCAGTGGATCGGAGAAGCTGCCGTTCGGCGTCTTCCTGGCCGTCGGGATCTGGATGACCTGGCTGTATGGGCCGTTGGGCCTCTAACGTCCGGTCGTCAGCTTTACGATGATGATGGCCGCCGTATCCAGAATGGCTTCGGGCGTATCGGCCCGCCGCAACAGATCGAAACTGGCCGCCGTCGATTCGGCGATGGAGGCGATCTGATAGGAGGCCAGCCGCGGATTATAGTCCTTTGGATGCAGGCCGCTGGCGTGGGCCTGGGCCACGCGGCGTTCGATGGACAGGTGAAGCCGGCGCAAACGGCGCACCCGGCTTTCGACGAAGGCGGCGTCGCCATTGTCGGCCAGCATATGTTCGACGCGCAGCACCTGACCGTGGCTGCGCCAGATGGCCATCACGTCTAGAATGAAGGCGCGCGCGATGACGAAGGCCTTGTCGCCCGGCCAGTCGGCCTGAAAGTGCGTCGCAAGCCCTTGGAAATCAGCCGCAGCGACCTCGCACAGTGCCAGAACAGGTTCTTCGACCGTCTTGAAATAGGTGTAGAAGTTCGATGGAGACACACCTGCGGCCGAAGCCAGATCGGCGACGCGGATTTCCCCGTAGTGCCGCTCGTTCAACAGGCGTTGGGTCGCGTCGAGGATCGCCTGGCGTGTTCTGCCGCCTCGTGCACCGATCTTGTGGCCCAGCTTGTTGGTGGTGTCGGCCATGTCCCCGATGGTCGAAAGGCGTGGTGCCGGCTGCAGGAATCGAACCCGCGACATCCAGTTTACAAAACTGGCGCTCTACCAACTGAGCTAAGCCGGCCCGCACGGGCGGTGAGCGGCCCTTATGTCCAGCCTCGCGCCTGGACGCAAGGCGCCAGCGCAGGCTTGCGGAAAATCCGACGTCTGACGCCGAAAACAAGCTGAGGTTCGACTATGGTAACCGGTGTCTTTTTACGGCCCATGTTGTAGGCTTTTTTGCATCAAGATCGAGAGGCGATCCAAGCCTCCGCCATGAGGCAATGAGGGACGCTATGGTTCATCCACTCAAATTGAATCCCGATCGCCTGTTTCCGGCGGACGCCGACACCCGGGCGATCGCTCGTCGTCTGTATGGCGAGATCAAGGGGCTGCCGATCATCAGCCCGCATGGCCACACGGATCCGAGCTGGTTTGCGCTGAACGAACCCTTCGCCAATCCGGCCGAGCTGCTGATCACGCCCGACCACTACGTCTTCCGCATGCTGCACTCGCAGGGGATGGCGATGGAGGACCTGGGCGTGCCGCGCGCCGATGGCGGGCCGGTCGAGAGCGATCCGCGCAAGATCTGGCGGCGCTTCGCCGAGAACTATCACCTGTTCCGGGGGACGCCTTCGCGGATGTGGCACGACTGGGTCTATGCCGAGGCCTTCGGCATCGACGTGCGCCTGTCGGCCGAGACTGCGGATCACTATTACGACGTGATCGATGCGGCCCTGAAGACCGACGCCTTCAGGCCGCGCGCCCTGTTCGACCGCTACAATATCGAGGTCCTGACCACGACCGAGAGTCCGCTCGATACGCTGGAGCATCATAAGACCATCGCAGCCTCGGGCTGGAAGGGGCGGGTGCTGACCGCCTATCGCCCGGATCCGGTTCTTGATCCGGACTACGAGGGTTTCCGCGACAATCTGAAGATCCTGGCCCAACAGACCGGCCGCGATACGCTGTCGTGGGACGGCTACCTGCAGGCCTTACGCGATCGCCGTGCTTTCTTCATCGAGATGGGTGCCACCTCGACGGATCACGGCCATCCAACGGCCTTCACCGCTGATCTGTCTAAGGCGGATGCCGAGGCCTTGTTCAAGCGGGTCTCGACCGCCCCGGCCTCGGCCGCCGACGCTGAACTGTTCCGCGGCCAGATGCTGACCGAAATGGCCGCCATGTCGGTCGAGGACGGTCTGGTGATGCAACTGCACCCCGGATCGTTCCGCAACCACTCGGCCACCGTCTTCAACCGTTTCGGCAGAGACAAGGGTTGCGACATCCCGACCCAGACGGATTACGTCCGGGCGTTGAAGCCGCTGCTGGACCGGTTCGGGTCGGACAGCCGTCTGTCTTTGATCCTGTTCACTCTGGACGAGACCACTTACAGCCGCGAACTTGCGCCGCTCGCCGGCCACTATCCGGCGCTGAAGCTGGGGCCCAGCTGGTGGTTCCACGACAGCCCAGAAGGTATGCGTCGCTTCCGCGAACAGGTCACCGAAACGGCCGGCTTCTACAACACCGTCGGCTTCAACGACGACACCCGCGCCTTCCTGTCCATACCCGCCCGTCACGACGTGGCGCGGCGCATGGACTGCGGCTTCCTGGCAAAACTGGTCGTCGAGCACCGGATGGAGGAGGACGAGGCGCACGAATTGGCCCACGCCCTGACCTATGGCCTGGTCAAGGCGGCGTACAAGCTGTGAGCAGATTGAACCAAGCCGCCCTGAAGGGGCTGCTCGCCGACGTCGCCGTGCCCGGCTACGACCGCGCCCAAGTGAAGACGGGTGTCGTCCATCTGGGCATCGGCGCCTTCCACCGCGCCCACCAGGCGGTGGTGTTCGACGATGCGATCAGGTCGGGCGATCCGCGCTGGGGCGTGCTGGGGGCTTCGCTTCGGTCGCCCGGCGTACGCGATCAGCTGAATCCGCAGGACGGGCTGTACACCCTGATCGTGCGTGACGGATCGGACGAGCATCTGCGGGTGATCGGCGCCTGCGCGGGCGTGATGGTCGGGCCGGAGGACCCCGCCGCCCTGGTCGCCGCCATGGCCGACGCCAATGTCCATATCGTCACCCTGACCGTGACGGAAAAGGGCTATCGCCTCGACCCGGCGACCGGCGACCTGCTGCTGGACGATCCCGATGTGGCGGCCGATCTGGCCGACATCGCCGCGCCCCGCACCGCGCCGGGCTTCATCGTCGCGGCGCTTCAGGCCCGCAAGGCGGCTGGGCTGAAGCCCTTCACCGTCATCAGTTGCGACAACCTTCCCCACAACGGCAAGCGCATCCGGGCCGGGGTGCTGGCGATGGCGCGCCAGATCGACCCGGCGCTGGCCGACTGGATCGAAGCCGAGGGCGCCTTCCCCCAGACCATGATCGACCGGATCGTCCCGGCGACTACCCCCGACGACATCGCCCGCCTGACCGCCCGTCTCGGCGTCGAAGACCAGGGAATGGTCAAGGCCGAACCCTTCACCCAGTGGGTGATCGAGGACTGGTTCGCCGGCGAACGGCCCGACTTCGCGTCTCTAGGCGTGCAACTGACCGATGCGGTCGAACCGTGGGAGGACGCCAAGCTGCGCCTTCTGAACGGGGCACACTCGGCCATCGCCTATCTGGGCGCTTTGTCGGGTTACGAGCATGTCCACGAGGTCGTCGCGGCGCCGGCTTTTCGCGCCTATGTCGAGGCTCTGTGGGATGAGGCCGAAACGACGCTCAACCCTCCGCCGGGTCTGGACGTCCCCGCCTATCGCGACGCGCTGATGGCCCGGTTCTCCAATGCGGCCCTGATGCATCGCACGCGCCAGATCGCCATTGACGGCTCCCAGAAGTTGCCCCAGCGCATGTTGGCCGGAGCCGCCGAACGTCTGGCGGCGCGGCAGGGTATCGACGCTATGGCTTTGGGCGTCGCCGCCTGGATGAAATGGCAGTCGGGCGTGACCGAAAATGGCGAGACCGTCGTCGTCGATGATCCGCTGGCGGTTAAGACCGCCCAACTCCTGGCCGATGCAGACAACGACCAGGCGCGAGTTTCGGCCTTGCTGACCCTGTCAGCCGTCTTCCCGCCCGCGTTGGCCGCCGACGACCGGTTCGCCGCAGCGGTTACGTCCGCCTATCTGTCGATCAACCAGAACGGCGCCGTCGCGGCCGCGCGTATGGTTGCGGAGTAAACTCATGTCTCGCGTCCTGACCCTAAACCCCGTCGACGACGTCGCCATCGCTTTGGACGACATCGCCAGCGGCGATACGCCCGATGGTCTGAACGCCCCGGCGCGCGCCGACATCGCTACCGGTCACAAGATCGCTCGTCATATGGTGGAGGAGGGCGGTCTGGTCCGCCGCTATGGTCAGGTCATCGGTCGCGCCAAGACCGCCATCGCCGCCGGCGACCACGTCCACGTTCATAATCTGGCGATGGCGGAAGACGGCCGTGAGGCCGAGTTCGGGGCTGACCTGCGGCGGCCCACGCCCCTGTCAGGCGCGACCTTCAACGGCATAGTTCGCCCGGACGGTCGCGTCGGCACGCGCAACTATATCGGCGTTCTGACCAGCGTGAACTGTTCGGCCACCGTGGCGCGTCGCATCGCCGACGCCTTCCCGGACTCCAGCCTGCCGGCAGGCGTCGATGGCGTGGTCGCCTTTACCCACCAGGGCGGTTGCGGCGGCTCGTCGCTCAGCAGCGACGTCACCCTGCTGCAGAGGACGCTGGCCGGTTATGCCCGGCACCCGAACTTCCATTCGATCCTGATTGTGGGCTTGGGCTGCGAGGCCAATCAGATTCCAGCCTGGTTGACCAATGAAGGCCTTCAATCCGGCCCGCATCTGCGCGCCCTGACGATCCAGGATGCCGGCGGCACGGCCCGGGCGATCGAGGCCGGGATCGAGGTCGTGCGCGAACTGGTCGTTGAGGCCGCCAAGGTCCAGCGCCAACCTGAGTCCGCATCTCACCTGACTGTCGGTCTGCAATGCGGCGGTTCGGACGGCTGGTCCGGCGTCACCGCCAATCCGGCCTTGGGCGCAGCTGTCGATTTGCTTGTCGCGCACGGCGGCTCGGCCATATTGTCGGAAACGCCCGAGATCTGGGGTGCGGAACATCTGCTGCTTAGGCGTGCGGCGTCTCAGGATGTTGCGGACAAGCTGAACGCGCGTTTGGCGTGGTGGCGCGACTACGCAGATCGCCACCAGATGGAGCTGAACAACAATCCCTCGCCCGGCAATCTGAAGGGGGGTTTGACCACCATCCTGGAGAAGTCGCTGGGTGCGGTGGCCAAGTCCGGTTCGACCCCGCTGAACGACGTGATCGGATACGCCGAACCGCTTCAGGCCAAGGGCCTCAGCTTCATGGACAGCCCCGGTTACGATCCGTGCTCGGCGACGGGCCAGATCGCCTCGGGCGCCAATCTGATCGTCTTCACCACCGGCCGGGGCTCGGTCTTCGGCGCCAAGCCCGCCCCGTCGATCAAGGTCGCCTCCAACGCCAAACTGGCGAACTGGATGGACGAGGACATGGACATCGACGCCTCGCCTGTCCTGACCGGGACCAGCCTGGCTGAGGTCGGCGAGGTCATCTTCCAGAAGATGCTCGATGTCGCGTCAGGCGAGCCGTCCAAATCCGAAGCCCTCGGCATCGGCGACAACGAGTTCGTGCCCTGGCAGGTGGGGGCTTATCTCTAGGCTCCGCAGCCCTAAGCCCCCAACGCCTCGATCAGGTCGCCCATGTTGCGGATGAAGACCGATGTGGAGACGCCCTCGACCGGGAAGTCGGTGTTGTAAGGCGAGGTGTCCCACAGGTCGCCGACACGGGTCATCTGGTATTCGCCGCCGGTCACGGCGGTGGGCGAGGGCCCCTTGTACGGGTTTGATGTCGTGGTCAGCGGCGTGGGCCAATAGCCGCGCGCATTCAGCCCGGCCATGACTTCGGCCGCGCGACCGGCGTGAGGCGCGGTCGGGCGACGCGCGTCGCTGGACATGTCCCAGACATCGACGTCCTGCAGCGTGAAATACTTCGGCAGGTTCAGCGAGCCGGGGCGAGCCTTCAGCGGCGAACCGCGCGTCGCCTCATCGACCGGCATGGCCGACAGACGTGCGTATTCGGCGCGCAGGGCCAGGGTGTCCACATTGCGGAACGAACCGTAGTGGACGATCAGATTGGTGGGGTTGTCGTCGGCGTAGTACTGGCCGTTGGCGATGTTCGACCCGCGCCGGTGGATGTAGATCGGGGTGTTGGCGCCTTCCAGGATGAAGGTCGGGTGCGTGCGGCCCGGCGTGTTCAACGGCGGCTTGGCCGCGACCTGATCCAGCCAGTCCATGGCCTCGGGCAGGCGGGCCAGATATTTCCGGTCCCCGGTAAGGCGATAGAAGCCCATCATCGACTTGATATTGGTCCCGGTCGTGTGGGTGACGAAGGCTTGCGGCTCAATGGTCCGGGCGCCCGCCGGCTTCAGCGTGTCGGGGAAATGCTGCAGGCCCCAGGCGGGCTGCGGCAGCGGTTGCTGGGTCTTCACGAAAATGTCCATGCCGCGATTGATGGCGTCCAGGATCCTCGCATCGCCCCGACCGTTCCGCGCCAGGCCGTGATAGGCGTAAATCAGGAACTCCAGGTTCTCGCCGGCCACGTCGTCGTTGAAGGTGATGTAGGGCGTATAGTCGGCATGGCCGTGCAGGCCGCCGTTCTCGACGAACGGATAGCGCTGCGGCCAGCCGCCGTTGTCGTACTGGCTCTCCAGCACAAAGCTGATCGCCTTGTTCAGCGGCGCCAGATATTTGCGATCCTTTTTCTCAAGGTAGATCCGCAGCAACAGTTGCGACGCCTCGGCTGTCCCCGCGTCGTCGAACGTCGCGTTGCCGTAGTAGTGGTGGAATTCCTCCAATCGCCAGGCGTTGGCGGCGACCGTGCCGTACCACTGCTTCAGCGACTCCTCGCCGGCGGTGTCGATCACATAGTTCCAGCCGCCCAGCGGGTGCTGGCCCTTGACCAGGGCGTCCGCAGCCTTCTTGGCCGCTTCATAGTAAAACTCGTCGCCGGTGGCGTGATAGGCGTCCAGGAACAGATGGCCCACGGTCGCGGTGCCCGGCGGCTGGACCCAGATCATCGTCGGGTTGGCCTCAAGCTCGCCCCAACGGCGCGAGAAGTCGGGCAGATATTGCCAGACATAGCCGCCTTCGACGGCGGCCTCTTCGCTCATGAACCGGGCGGCGCGCTTCATGGTGTCCAGAATGGCGGCGCGCTCTGGCAACGCCTGGGCCATGACGGGCCCTGAAGCGGCGACGAAGGTGGCGGCGGCGCCCGCGGCCAAAAGGGCGCGGCGGTTCATGGACGTGACGGACATGGAAACTCCTGGTGTGACCTCTCTCGCACGGTTTCTAATGACCGTTTCGAACCGTCACTGAAGCATGGTTGACACCGGTTTCCTAGTCCTTTGGCGCGATTGAAAAAGGCCGCATCGGCTTCTCCACGCGGCCTCCACCCAATCTCAATGTTCGCAGCCTCAGCGGCGGATATCAAACCCGCCTTCGCCCATGGCGGCGCGCACGTCGTCGGCGCTGAACAGGTTGAAGTCGCCGGGGACCGAGTGTTTCAAGCCGGCGGCGGCGAGGCCGAAGTCGAGGGCCTCCTGATCCGACCAGTCGCTCCACAGGCCGAACAGCACGCCCGAGGCGAAGGCGTCGCCGCCGCCGACCCGGTCCACTACCCCGGCCATGTGAATGGCCTCGGCTCTGGTCTCGATCACTTCGCCGCCATTGCGCGTCAGCATGACAGCCGACAAGGCCTGGTCGGCGACGCTATCCTGAACGCGCAGGGTGCAGGCGATGCGTTGCAGGCGGGGGAAGGCGGCGAAGGCGGCCGTGGCGGCTTCACGACGACGCACAGCCGGGTCGGGGCTGACGAATGTCGTCTTCAGCACAAGGGCGAAGTCGCGGTCGTCGGCGAAGGCTACCGTGGCGCCGGCCAGCATCTTGCCGAGCGTGGCCGGCGGATCGCCATCCCATTGTTCCCACAACTTGCCGCGGAAGTTGCCGTCATAGCTGACCTTCACGCCCTTCTTGACGGCGGCCTCGATGAGGGCGACGGCGGCGGCCGAGCCATTCGGCCCCGTCGCCGGGGTCACGCCCGAGGCGTGCAGCCACTCCACGCCGTCCAGAAGTTGGTCCCAGTCGAAGGCCGTATCGACATGTTCGACGAAGGCCGATCCGGCGCGATCATAGAGAACTTCCGACGGACGACGCACAGCGCCGGGCGTTAGGAAATACAGACCCATACGGCCGGGTTTGAAGACGACCTGAGAGGTGTCGACTCCGTGTTTGCGCACCTCGTCACGCACGCCGCGGCCCAGCGCATTGTCGGCCAGGACCGTCGCCATGCCGGTTGGCGCGCCGAAGCGAGCCAGTGACACGGCGACATTGGCCTCGGCGCCGGCCGGACGCACGGTCAGGGCAGGGGACTGCATCAGCAGTTCGTTGTCGTTGGGCGAAAACCGCAGCAACATCTCGCCGAAGCAGAGGATGCGGCGGGAAGATGCAGCCTGGGTCATGATCGCAACGCTAGCCCTGGATCAGCGCGCCTGCCAGCCGCCGTCGACCGGCAGGATGGCGCCCTGGACATAGTCGGAGGCCCGGCTGGCCAGGAAGACGGCCGCGCCGCCCAGGTCCGACGGCTCGCCCCAGCGACCGGCCGGGATACGGCCCAGAATCTCGGCCGAACGGACCGGGTCCTCGCGCAGGGCCTGGGTGTTGGCCGTGGCGAAATAGCCGGGGGCGATGGCGTTGGCGGTGATGCGGTGCGGCGCCCACTCGTTGGCCATCAGCTTGGTCAGGCCGGCGACGCCCGACTTGGACGCCGTATAGGAGGGTACGCGGATGCCGCCCTGGAAGGACAGCATGGAGGCGATGTTGATGATCTTGCCGCCGTCGCCCTGTTTGATGAACAGACGGGCGACCGCCTGGCTCATGAAGAAGACCGTCTTCAGGTTGATATTCATCACCAAGTCCCAGTCGGCCTCGGTGAAGTCCACCGCGTCAGCGCGGCGGATCAGGCCGGCGTTGTTCACAAGGATGTCGATCCGGCCCATGGCGGCCAGAGCTTCCTGAACCACGCGTTCGACCGGCTCGATCGAGGTCAGGTCGGCGCTGATGGCATGGGCGCGGCGGCCCATCGCCTGGACCTTCGCGACCGTGTCGTCGGACTCCGACAGGGCGACCGAGACAATGTCGGCGCCGGCCTCGGCCAGAGCCAGGGCGATGCCTTGGCCCAGGCCCACGTTGCCGCCGGTGACCAGGGCGACCTTGCCGGTCAGGTCGAATGGATTGCTCATATTTTTCTTCCTCTTGTCCTGATTACTTCAGCTGGCAGATGTCGAGCTTGTACATGTCGGTGTAGTCGAGGTTTTCGCCGCCCATGCCCCAGATGAAGGTGTAGTTCGAAGTGCCTGCGCCGGTATGGATTGACCACGGCGGGCAGATCACGGCCTCCCCGTCGGCGATGACGATGTGGCGCGACTTGTCCGGTTCGCCCATGAAGTGGAAGACGCGGTCGTCTTCGCCCAGGCCGAAATAAAGATAGGCTTCCGAGCGGCGGTCATGGATGTGAGGCGGCATGGTGTTCCACACCGAGCCGGGCTTCAGCACCGTCACGCCCAGCAGTAACTGGCAGGACTTTACCTTCGCCGGCACGACATACTGGTAGATGGTCCGTTCGTTCGACGTCTCCAGCGCGCCCATTTCCAGCGGCACGGCCTCGTCGATCGAGATCTTTGTCAGGTCGTAGCGGGCGTGGGCGGGCGTGGCGACCAGATAGAATTTGGCCGGCTCGGCGGGGTTCTGGGAAGCGAAGCTGACGTCTGTCGATCCCATCGGCACATAGAGGCCATCGCGAAAGCCCAGTTTGACGGTCTCGCCGTCAACGGTGATCGAACCGGCGCCACCGATATTGACGACGCCCAGTTCACGGGCGTGAAGGAAGGGCGCGCCGGCCAGCGACGGAGGTTCCGAATGCGTCGGCAGGCTCAGCGCCGTCTCGGCCGGCGTGGCGCCGCCGATGATCATCCGCTCATGGTGGGAATAGTTGAGTTTGATCCTGCCTGAAACGAACAGATCCTGGATCAGATAGCGATCGCGCAGCTGTTGGTTCGAGGCCCCGTCCATCATGTCGGGATGGGTGGCTTGATAGACTTTATCGTACATGGGATCGTACATGCCGGTCTCCCTGGGAACTCGCAGCGCGAGACGCCGAAACGGTTCTTACGCCCGCCCTTCTGTGGACTAGGTAACCGGTGTCATATAATGATGCAATCGATTAGACCAACCCCGCCCACATATGTCGGCATCGCTTCGTCACCGTCTTGAGGATTCCCCATGAAGATCGCTCTCATCATCGAAAACAGCCAGGCCGCCAAAAGCGAGACGGTGCATGCCGCACTGACCGCCGTCGCCGAACCGCTGGGCCATGAAGTTTTCCACTATGGGATGTACGCGGCCGACGATAAGGCCTCGCTGACCTACGTCATGAACGGCTTGCTGACCGGCATTCTGTTGAACTCCGGCGCGGCCGATTTCGTCGTCACCGGGTGCGGAACCGGCATGGGCTCGATGCTGGCCTGCAACAGCATGCCTGGCGTCTTCTGCGGTCTGGTGATCGACCCGACCGACGCCTTCCTGTTCGGCCAGATCAACGACGGCAACGCCATTTCGATGCCTTATGCCAAGGGCTTCGGCTGGGCTGCAGAACTGAATTTGCAGGACGTCTATCGCAAGCTGTTCGATGGCGAGCGCGGCCTGGGCTACCCCAAGGAGCGCGCCGAGATCATGCGCAAGAACCGCGGCGTACTCAGCGACCTGAAGGCCGTGACCTGCCACGACATGCTGACGGTTCTGAAGACGATGGATCAGGACCTGCTGAAGGCCGCCATCGCCGGCGAGAAGTTCCAGGACTACTTCTTCGCCAACGCTACGGATGAGGGCATTCGCGACTATCTGAAGGGCGTTCTCGCCGCCAAGCCTGCGCTCGAAACGGCCTGAGGCTCAGAGAGGTCGGCGCGCGATCACGGGCGCCGACCCAACTCAGACTGCCGGGATCGCTGACTTGCGCACCACCAGGGCCGGTCGAACTTCGGGCTGCTGCATCTTGGTCGGATCTATGCCCCGCATCGGCGCCAGCAGTTTTTCGGCCGCCATCCGTCCCATGTCGCGGATCGGCAGGCGCACCGAAGTCAGGTTGGGCCAAACCCGCGCCGCCATCGGCAAATCGTCGAAGCCGACGACGGACAGGTCGCGCGGTAGCTCAAGGCCGCGATCTCGCGCCGCCTGCATCACCCCGATGGCCATGTCGTCGTTGAGGGTGAAGATGGCGGTCGGCGGCGTTTCCAGCGCCAAGAGGGCGTGGCCCGCCTCCACACCTGATTCGAACGTATAGGCGCCTTTGAAATCGTAAGCCGGGTCCAGCGGGATCCCGCGTTCGGCCAGAGCGTCCAGGAACCCCTTGCCCCGCACGGCCGATGACCGGAACAGGTCCGGCCCGCGCACCAGACCGATTCGCTTGTGTCCCAGGTCGGCCAGATGCGCCGCCGCCTCAGCCGCGCCGATCCAGTCATTGGTGACCACCATCGCCTGAGGTTCATCCAACGCCACCGAGGCGATGCGGACATAGGGGCAGTCGAGCTGGCGCAGCAGGTCGATGACCTTTTCGTCTTCGGACACCGAAGGCGGCATGATGACGCCATAAAGACGTTGGCGCTCGACGAAGCCCCTGATGTCTTCCAGCAGGGTAGGGGAGTTGCGATTACAAGGATGAACGACCAGTTCCAGGCCGGACCCCTTTAGCGCATCCAGCACGCCCTGCTGCATGTTCACGACGTAGGTCGGGCTGGGGTTGTCGTAGATCAGACCGACGAGGAACGAGCGTCGAAAGGCCAGGCCGCGCGCCTGTGGATCAGGCGTGAACCCCAGAGCCTTGATGACGGCGTTGACCTTTTCGCGCGTGTCTTCCTTGACGAACGGCGACTGATTGATGACCCGCGAGACGGTCTTCTTGGAGACCTGCGCCTCACGGGCGACATCGTTGATGGTTGCCCGCTTGCCCGGCTTGCCGGATCGCGGATCGTCTTGAGCCAAGGCTCGGCTCCTTCCCTATGTGCAGCTTGAAGGCATAGCCGCGACTCGCGGCCGACGCCATGGGGCTCGACTAAAGCGCATTGACACCGGTTTCCTTCGTCGCTCTTATCGGAGCCTATTCACGAGGCGACACCTTTGACTTCGACCCCCTCTCTTGCGAGCCAGGACGACGCGCTGTCGGCCGACCCGGCGGCGATCGCACAGCAGTTCGTCGCCGCGCGTCTGGCGGCGCGCAACACGCCGGACTATCCGGGCGTGATCCCTCAAAGCATGGCCGAATCCTACGCCATCCAGGACGTCGCCATCGGTCTGTTTCCCGATGAGGTCGTGGGCTGGAAGGTGGGCGGTGTCCCGCCCGAGCAGCAGCCGAAGCTGGGGATCCATCGTCTGGCCGGCGCCATTTTCGCGCGCAACGTCTGGCCGGCGCCCGGCGATACGGTCGTGCCTTTGCCCGAAATCGAGGGCGGGTTCGCGGCGGTGGAAGCCGAGTTCATTGCTCGGATCGGCGCCGACGCCGATCCAGCCAAGACCGACTGGACCATCGAAGACGCCATGGGCGTCGTGGACAAGGTCTTCATCGGCGTCGAGCTGGCCGGCAGTCCGCTTTCGACGATCAACGACCTGGGCTCCGCCGTGGTCGCCTCCGATTTCGGCAACAATGGCGGACTGATGATCGGTCCCGAGGTCGAGAACTGGCGTGAGCGTCTGGACCATATCGCGGTCGAGACGGTGATCAATGGCGCCAGCATCGGCACCGGAGGGTCGCAGTCCCTCGCGGGCGGGGCGATGGAATCCGTGCGGTTTCTGCTGGAACATTGCGCACGCTGGGGCCGTCCGTTGAAGGCGGGCACGCTGGTCTCAACGGGCGCTGTCACCGGCGTTCACCGTGTCCACGCGGGCGACGAGGCCGTGTGCATCTTCAAGGGTATCGCAGAACTTCACTGTTCGGTCGTCAGGGCCGAAGCCCAGTAACATCACGCCCACCCCGCCGCCGTTCAGGGACGGAAAAGAGCAGGGACGTGTCGAGGAATATTCAGGAACGGGTTTTCATAACCATGTCAGACGCCTCCGTCGCGCCGCCGATCCAGATCAAGGCGCCATCCCCCGGCAAGTATCGCTGGATCATCATGTGGCTGCTGTTCGCGGCCATGGTCATCAACTACGTCGATCGTCAGATGATCGGCTTCCTCAAGCCGACCCTTTCGGCCGAATTCGGCTTGTCCGAAACGGACTATGCCGACATCGTCTTCTGGTTCCAGGCGTCCTACGCCGTCGCCTACCTGTTGTGGGGCCGGATCATGGACCGGATCGGCGCGCGTTGGGGGCTGGGGATCGCCTTCGGCATCTGGCAGATCGGCCATATCATGCACGGTGCGGCGCGAGATCTGTCACACTTCATGATGGCGCGGATGGTCCTTGGCGTCGGTGAGGCCGGCGGTTTCCCTGGCGGGATCAAGGCGGTGGCGGAGTGGTTCCCAAAGAAGGAACGCGCCTTCGCTACAGGCCTGTTCAACGCCGGCACCAATATCGGCGCCATCGTCACCCCCCTGATCGTTCCGGGCCTCGTGCTGGCCTTCGGCTGGCAGATGGCCTTCGTCATCACCGGGGCCTTGGGCCTGATCTGGCTGCCGATCTGGCTCTTGGTCTATCGCAAGCCGCGTGAGCAGAAGAAGCTCTCAGCGGCTGAGCTGGCTTATATCGAGCAGGACCCGGCCGACGTTGTCGAAAAGGTCAAATGGACCAAACTGCTGACGGTCAAGGAAACCTGGGCCTACGCTCTGGGCAAGTTCCTGATCGATCCGATCTGGTGGATGTTCCTGTTCTGGCTGCCGGACTTCCTGGGCAAGACCTATGGGCTGGACCTGAAGACCTTCGGCCCGCCGCTGGTCGCCATCTATCTGCTGTCCGACATCGGGTCGGTTGGCGGGGGCTGGCTTTCGTCGCGCTTCATGCACAGGGGCATGAGCATCAACAAGGCCCGCAAGATCACCATGTTGATCTGCGCCCTGTGCGCCGTGCCGGTGGCCTTCGCGGCCGAGGCGTCAAACCTTTGGCTTGCGGTCGGCATCATCGGACTGGCGACGGCCGCGCACCAGGGTTTCTCGGCCAATCTCTATGCGCTGCCGGGCGATGTCTTCCCCCGCTCGGCGGTGGGGTCGGTCGTTGGCATCGGCGGCATGCTGGGCGCCATCGGCGGCATGGCTATGGCGAAATACGCCGGCTACGTCCTGGAAAAGATCGGCACCTATACGCCCATCTTCATCGTGGCGGCCTCGGCCTATCTGATCGCGCTTCTGGTCATTCACCTGATCACGCCGAAATACGAACTGGCCAAGGTCTGACGAAAGGCTGAGTGGCTCAGCGCCGCTACGTCATCAAGGATTGCGGCCGGGCGAGCGATCGTCCGGCCGTCGTCTTTTCAGGAAGAGAGAACCGTGATGGATGTGGAACGCAGGACGCTTTTAGGTCTGGCGATGGTGGCCGTGGTTGGCGCATCCGGGGCGAAGGCGCAGACAGTGGGGGACGGCGGCCGCGTCGCACCGCCGGACCCAACCGAGATCATCCGCCTATGGCCCGACGGCGCGCCGGGCGGGCAGGGTGTGACAGTCACGCCGGTTGTGCCAGAGCGGTCGACCGATCCCGCTTTCCACGACCGTTACGCGCAATATACGACCGACCCCATCCTGACCGTCTTTCGCCCCGAGCGGCCGAACGGTTCGGCGATGCTCCTCATCCCCGGCGGCGGCTATCGCTGGGCGGTGCTGGACAAGGAGGGGTATGACGTCGCGCGCGTCTTCGCGGCCAGCGGCACGACCTGTTTCGTCCTGCGCTATCGCCTGCCGGCCGACGGCTGGGCGGCCGGGGCCGATGCGCCCCTTCAGGACGCCCAGCGTGCGATCCGGCTGATCCGCAGCCGCGCCGCTGACTATTCTGTCGATCCCCAGAAGATCGCCGTGCTGGGCGCCTCGGCCGGTGGCCATCTGGCGGGCTTGGCCAGTGCGCGAAGGGATTCGACCTATGAACCGGTCGATGCGGCTGACACGGTTTCATTGCGACCGGATCTGACTGTTCTGATGTATCCAGTCGCGACCATGGCGGACCCTTACGTCCACGCCGGATCGCGGACGCACCTGCTTGGCGATACGCCGTCGGCCGAGCGGATCGCGGCCTATTCTCTGGAACAGATGGATTGGCGCAATGCAGCGCCCGTCTTCCTGCTGCACGCCATGGACGACGCGTCCGTGCCGGTGGAGAACAGCCTGCAACTGCTGACCGCGCTCAAAGCCGCCTCTGTCCGGACCGAGGTGCATCTGTTCCAGGAAGGCGGCCACGGTTTCGGCGTCCGCCTGATCCAGGGCGAGCCCGCCCAGGTCTGGCCCAATCTGGTGCGCGCCTGGGCCGCCCGGCTGGATTTTCCGCTCTAGGTTCCCGGCTGGATATAGGGAATGGCCGAGAAGAAGGCCCGCTCGTCGCCGCGCGGATCATCAACCATGCGAGGCTGCACATCCATCAACATCGTCTGTCGGCGAGGCAGCTCATATCGGTCCCAGCGCGGCAGTCCGGCATGGTTCGGATCGCCGTCGCGGGCCAGGGCGATGAAGGCGTCGCTCATGCGATCCGCCAGCGCCTGCGCGCCCGGCCCGCGCGTCCGCGAGCCTGTCGCCTCGACATTGTCGAACACCAAGGGGATGTCGGCGGTATGGAAGGCGCCCTTGCGACCCGAGGCCAACTCTCCAGGGAAGTCGAGCTGATAGACCCAGGCGGGTGCGCCGGCCCTGGCCCGCTCCTCGGCCTCGATCACCGCGCCGCGCCATGACCGCCCCGCTGTCGTCGCAGCGATCAGCACCTGGTCGGGCGACCATTCGGGATGCATGGCGCGATAGCCGGCGATCACGGCTTCGGGCGTGATGTCGATCCTCATGACGCCGGGCGATAGCCGCGTCGTCAGGGTCTCCCACGTCAGGCCGACATTCTTGGGATCGTTGCCCATGAAGCCCAAGGTCTCTTCGCGCGTGTTGCCGATGATCATGGGAATTGACCGGCCCAGCGGCGCTGCGTCGGGATAGAAGGGGTGGCGGGGCAGGGTGCGAAAATCCAGCACCGGCCCGAAATACAGGCCGCCAAAGCCCAGGATCGGATCCTCGGCGCCTTGCGCTTCGAGCAGTCGCTCCACCGGCATCGTCGCCACCTCGGCCGCCCGATCCGGCGTCAGGCCCAGCGCCTTCAGCCAGGCCGTCGCCCGCGTCGTGGCGTTGATTGGCCCAGACGCGGTGACCTGTTGGCCGCTCATGGTCGCAGCGCGATGGAACAGACCCTGCGCCGCCGGCGTCGCCATCAGGGTGGCGATCTTTGCACCTCCGCCGGACTGACCGAACAGCATCACCCTCGACGGATCGCCGCCGAACGCCGCAATATTGTCCCGCACCCACTGCAGCGCCAGTATCAGATCCAGCTGGCCGACATTGCCCGAATCTTCGAACCCCGGCGCCAGTCGCGCCAGATAGGCATAGCCAAAGACATTCAGTCGATGGTTCAGCGTCACCACCACGACGTCGCCGCGCGCCGCCAGATGCGTGCCGTCGTAAAGCGGGTCCGATCCCGATCCGCTCGAATAGGCGCCGCCGTGGATATAGACCATCACCGGTCGCCGATCCGCGTCGGTCCCAGGCGTCCAGACGTTCAGGAACAGGCAGTCTTCGCTTTGATTCGGCTCATCGCCGCGCTGCGGACTGGCCGCGCCGTAACTTGTTGCACGAACCGGGTCGCGCCATGGCGTCGGCTTCTCCGGCGGCTGAAATCGCCGTGTAGACGCGCCGTATCGGACGCCCTTAAAGACGCTGATTCCGTCTTGCCGCAGCCCGATTACCGGCCCGGCAGTGGTCATCACGCTATTTGGCGCCGTCGCCGCAAGAACGCCGGAGGGCGCCGAAAGCAGACCTGCGGTCGCCAAGCTGCTTAGCAGCGCCTTACGTCGCGTGATCATCGGTCGTCGCCCATCTGCTATCCAACGAGAGCGATCCTGACACCGGTATCATGATCATTCAATGCGCAATGCCTACGAGGTCAAGATGCAGGCGTAGACACCCGACGACAAAGGCCGAAGCCTCGTTCGATGTTGTTGGAACTTAACCTAGGCCTTCGTCAGGCCGGTGGCGGAGAGGGTGGGAGAAGTAGGGCATTCCTGTTCGTCCCTTAAGGCTCTGAATTATAACAATAACAGTAATGCAAGGTGGAGCAAGGTGTGGGTCTCAATGTGACTCAACTGCGACGTTCGGAAAGTCCGCTTCTGGTCGTTCAACCGCCCCCCGACTCGGGGCTCGGAACCTTTGCCAGTGAGTGCAGCTTATGCGCAGACCTTCTAGGTGCCTGAGCCAGTAGCGATCTCGGCTTTGGCGATGTCGCCGAAGTTCCAATAAAGCTCAGCCGGCGCTTCGATGGGCAGGTCCAGAATATTGACACGAAGGATGGTCATCTCCGACGAGACCGGGGTGCGGCCGGTGAGAAGCGAGGAACGCGAGATTGTGTCGGCAAGCACACGGCTTCTACCGACGAAATTATAACGACGTTTTCTCAGTGGCGAGTGGCTTGAGTTTGTGGCTTACGAGTGAAGCATCCAGGTTTGTCGGGTCAGGTGGGGCGCTTGTCTACACCTTTCGGCTGCAGGTTAACGCTTTTGGTAAACTGTCTGCTATTGATTTCGAATGATAAAGGCCGCGCGCATTCAAGTGCGGGCTTGTTTCGGTCGCGGCCGAAAAACTTTGAGAGACTTGGTCGTGAGAATAGAAACAAAACGTCTGTTGGACAGGTTGGGCCAGCCCGACTTCCAATATCGCGAATATGAGAGTGCGTCATCGACGAGTGTCGAGCGCTGGCCGTTGTTCGAACTGGTCTCGCGCCAACTGCGCGCCAGTCACGCCCATTCCGCTCCAGAGGCTTTACCCGAGGCGCAGGCAGTGAATGCGGTCGATAGTGGAAACTCGATCCAGGCCCTTGTGGGTCGGATCGCGACGGGACGCAATCAATGATCCGGGTCGCCATCACCTCTCTGCGCGGCGGCGCTGGCGTGACCGCGCTGGTTTCCGGCATGGCGCAGGCCGCCGCTGCCGAGGGATTGGACGTCACCTGCGTGGATGCGGATGATCAGGGTCTGTTGAAGCATCATCTCGGTCTCGCGTCCCTCTCGGACGACGGCGAGAACAGAAGCGCCAACGCACGCATCACGCTCCGGACAGGGCAGGACTGGAACGTCGTGATCGGCGCCGACCTGGCGATTTTCGACCTGCCGCGCGCTCGACCCGGTCTCCGTGACGACGTGATGGCAGACGCAGACGCCGTCGTGCTCGTAATGCCGGCGTCCGCGTCCGGTCTGGCGCTTGCGCCCAGCGTGAAAGCCTTCCTCTCGGCGGGTGAGAACCGTTTCCTGCTGATCAATTTCGCCGACAGTCGCGTGGCGTTGAAGACGGCCGCCGCAAGCTATCTGCAAGAGCAGTTCGGCGATCGGGTGATCGGGCAAGTTCGTCTGGACGAGTCGGTGGATGAGGCGCTCGCCGCTCTGGACACCCTGTCATCGACCTCGCCCTACAGCGCGGCCTGGACCGACATTCGCGTCGCCTTCGTCAGCCTGCTCAACAAGATGAACAGCCTTCCTGTCGCTGCGGTGATGGCGAAGTGAGACGGTCCGTTTCCATACCGACGGCGGGCGACGGCCTGCGCTGGGCGGGACTGGTCCTGGCGACCTTGCTGGCCGCCGGTCTGGTCATCGCCGTGATTGTGACGCCGCTTGATTTGGGCGGGCAGTGGATTTTCGCCATCGGCATGATCGTGCCGATGGCTCTGTTGCAGTTCCGCGTGGCGCGTCGCGCGACCGTGGTCATCTGCCTGATCTCGCTGCTGGCCTCGACCCGCTACATCTGGTGGCGGGCGACCAATACGCTGACGTTCGATCACCTTTCGGAATACTTCTTGGGCGGCGGGCTGTTTCTGGCGGAGGTGTTCGCCTGGCTGATCCACGTCCTGGGCCTGTTGCAGATCCTTTGGCCGCTGCGTCGCCCGCCGGTCGCCCTCTCCGGTGCCGACGATGATCTGCCGACCGTCGACATCTACATTCCGACATACAACGAAGACCTGGCCATCGTTCAGAGCACCGTCTTCGCGGCGATGGCGGTCGATTATCCGGCCGACAAGGTCAGGGTCTATATTCTGGATGACGGCGGACGGCCCGAGTTCAGGCGATTCGCCAAATATGCAGGCTGTGGATACCTGACCCGACCCGACAACGCCCATGCCAAGGCCGGTAATCTGAACGCCGCCCTGCCGCGCACCCAGGGCGAACTGATCTGCATCTTCGACTGCGACCACGTCACTACGCGCGCCTTTCTGCAGATGACGGTGGGCTGGTTCCAGCGGGATGCGGAGTTGGCTCTGCTGCAGACCCCGCACCATTTCTATTCGCGCGATCCGATCCAGCGCAACTTCACTATGACGGGCGAACTGCCGGGCGAGGGCGAGCTGTTCTATGACGTGGTGCAGGACGGCAACGACTTCTGGAACGCCTCGTTCTTCTGTGGATCTTGCGCCATCATTCGCCGCTCCGCCCTGGAGGAGGTCGGCGGGTTCGCCGGCGAGACCGTCACCGAGGACGCCCATACGGCCCTGAAGCTTCAGCGGCTGGGCTGGCGATCGGCCTATCTGAACATCAAGCTGTCGGCGGGTCTGGCGACCGAGAAGCTGGCTCTGCACATCGGTCAGCGCGCGCGATGGGCGCGGGGCATGTCGCAGATTCTCAGGATCGACAATCCGTTGCTGGGTCCGGGCCTGACCTTGCCGCAGCGGCTTTGCTACCTGAACGCCATGTTGCACTTCCAGTTTCCGCTGCCGCGCATCGTCTTCCTGACGTCGCCGCTTGCGTTCCTGCTGGCGGGTCAGAGCGTGATCCATGCGGCGGCGCCGATGATCTTCGCCTATGCGGCGCCACACCTTTTCGGCGCCATGATCGCCACGCACAGGGTGCAGGGCGGCAGTCGGCGGTTGTTCTGGAGCGAGATCTACGAGTCCCTGCTGGCCTTCCACCTGCTGCGGCCGACGCTGGAGACGCTGATCAATCCCAAACTGGGCAAGTTCAACGTGACGGCCAAGGGCGGCGTGATCGACAAACCCTTTTTCGACTATGGGAGCGTCATGCCGCACATGGTGGCGGCGGCGTTGCTGGCGGCCGGTCTTTGCGCCGGCTTCGGTCGTCTGGTGCTCGGAACTGCTGATGTCTGGACGGTGGTGATGAACATGGCCTGGTCGGTGTTCAGCCTGTTGATCCTGATCTCGGCGATCATGATCGGCCGCGAGTCCCGCCAGTCCCGGCACAGCGTCCGCATCGAGGCCGCCTTGCCCGTCACTCTATTTTTCGACAATGGCGCGGTGATCGACGCCGTGACCGAAGACGCCTCCATCGGAGGTCTGGCGGTTCGGATTCCCAGCGACCTTGACCTGTCGAACCTGGCCGTAACCGAGGTCGAACTTCGCACGGGCGGGGAAAATCTGGTGCTGCCGGTAAAGGCGGCGGGGGCAGGGGCCGGCCTGCTGCGGGTGCGGTTCCTGAAGCTATCGTTCGAACAACGTATGGGGCTCAGCGTCGCCGTCCTGGGGCGTTCCGACGCCTGGGAAACGGAAGATCGGAAGCTTGAAAATTCTATGGTGAAGGCCGCCTGATGACTGTCGGTCCCAAGTCAAATCTCCGCCGTCAGTCGGGCCTGGCGCGCGGCCTGAGCGTTTCCGGTCTGACGCTGATGCTTGTCATCTCGCCAGTCGCTGGCGCGACGGCCCAAACCATCAGCGCCATTCGCGGCGTCGACGGCGGCGTCCAATCCAACGCCATCGGATCCACGCCCCAGGTCTCGGCCGAGGTGCAGGCGCGGATGAACACCGTGGCGACCGTGGATCGCCTAGGTCAGGGTCAGAGGCACGTTCGCGCCAGCCTGCGCGATCTTCAGGTCCGTCAGAGCGTGCGTCTGCGCGGCGTCGACGGCGAGGTCGGCATTCCGTTCGGCAGTCGCGCCGACGAAATCCTCAAGTCCGGCCAGCTGGTGCTCGACTTTGGCTATTCGCCTGCCATGCTGCCGGATCTCAGCAGCCTGACGGTGCTGATCAACGACGAGGTGGTGCGCAGCGTGCCCCTGCCCAAGGCGGGCGCGGACCGAACGCGGATCGAGGTGCCGATCAATCCATCCCTGATCGTGCCCGGCGACAACCGCCTCAACCTGCGCCTGATCGGCCACTACACCCGCGACTGCGAGGATCCGTTGCATTCGACCCTGTGGGCCAATGTCAGTAATGTTCGCTCGTATCTAGACTTGAACTTCCAGAAGGTCGGCGGCGCGCCGAACCTTCAAACCTATCCCGCGCCCTTCTATGACGCGCACGACATTGCGCCGCTGAGGCTGCCGTTCGTGTTCGGCGGCGAGCCCTCGAATGGCGATCTGGAAGCTGCGGCGGCGATGGCCAGCGCCTTTGGCGCAATGGCCAGCTATCGCGGTTTCAGCTTCCCGGCCTCGGTCGGCAGCTTGCCGGATGGCGATTCTATTGCCTTCATGACGCCCGACCACATGCTGCCAGAGCTGGCCCGGACCATCACCGGACCGTCGGCGGCGATCCTTCGCCATCCGCGCGATCCCTACAACACGGTCCTGTTGATCATGGGCCGCGACGCGACAGAACTGAAGCAGGCCGCAGCAGGGCTGGCCTATGCCCAGGGTAGTCTGAGCGGCGACTACGTCGACCTGTCGGGCGGCGCCGCCCCCGTTTATGGCCCGAACAGCGCGCCACGCTGGCTGACGATCGATCGTCCGGTCCGTCTCGGCGAGCTGGCCGAGACCAAGAACCTGACGGGAATGGGGTTTCAGCCCGGCCGTCTGGCCGCGACCTTCCGCCTGGCCCCCGATCTGTTCTTCTGGCCGGCGGAGGGGGCCAAGCTGAACGCCATCTATAACTATCCGCGCGGAGAGTGGATGAATCGTGAGCGGTCGCGGCTCGACGTGACGGTGAACGGCCAGTACGTCCGCTCCCTTCCGCTACAGACGCGCGGGTTCGGATTCTGGGGCAAGGAGCCGGGTGTGACCTCGCATCGCTCAACGGCGACGGCGACCCTTCCGGCCTATACCCTGTTTGGCAAGAACGAACTAGGCTTCACCTACGACCTGCAGGTCAGCGATCCCGGCGAATGCGTGGGGCAACTGCCCAAGAACGTCATGTCCTCCATCGATCCGGGCAGCACCCTGGACTTCAGCGGCGCTCACCATGCCACGCGTATGCCCAATCTGGCCCTGTTCACAGGCGGGGGCTTCCCATTTACACGGACGCCCGACCTGGGCGAGACGGCGGTGCTGATGGGCGCCAATCCGTCGGTAAGCGAGATCGAGGCCTTCCTGAACCTGATGGGGCAGTTCGGGGATTCGACCGGCGCCGCCGCGACGCGCGTGGCCGTCATGCGGACCCTGCAACCCAGCCGGATGGCCGACAAGGACATCCTGGTGGTCGGAAGCGCCGATCTGGCGAGGAACGACCAGTTGTTCGAGTATGCGCCGGTGGGGTTCCGCAACGAACGCGTCGAGGTCGCGCGCTTGGCGCCGCTTGAGCGTTTCTTTGGTTGGTTCGCGCCTGAGCGTCACGACAATCCCGAAGATATTGAAACGGCCGTCGGTCCCGCAAACGGCTTCGAGGGCCTGACCAGCTTCCCGTCGCCCTATTCGAAGGATCGCCATGTCGTGGCGGTTCTAAGCAGCCAGCCGGACGCCTTGCCGCAACTGACCAGTCTGCTGCCCACGGCCGATGCGAAGGCGCAGATCCGGGGTGATCTGGTCGTGCGCAGCGGCACGGAGTTCAAGGCCTATCAGGTGCGTTCGACGCACTGGCGCGGCGAACTTCCCTGGTGGCTGGGCATCGGCTACTGGTTCGCCCAGCGGCCGTTCATGCTGGCGCTGGCGGCCATCCTGGCAGCGGTGCTGATCGGCTTCCCGCTTTATTATTCGCTCAAGGCACATGGTCGCAGACGACTGGCGGGCACCGACCATGAATAGGCTGTGGCCCATGAAGTCTCTGTTGAAACTCTCGGTGGCGAGCGGCGTGGTCCTGCTGGCTCTGGTCGGGCCGATGAACGTCGCCTCCGCCCAAATCGCGTCGGGCGCGGTGGCGGACCTGGTTCGTCAGGGTGACTTCTGGCGTTCGCGCGGACGGGGCGACCTGGCGGCGCAGGCCTATAACCGGGCTTTGCAGCTCGACCCCGGCAATGCCGCCGCCCGACGCGGTCTGGCCGGTCCGGCCCAGGGCCCGGCGCCTGCGGCGCCCGCTCGTCCAGCGCCTTCGACGGGCGACAGTTCGACGACGCAGGCGGCTACGCCGCGCCAGACCGCTCAACCTCGCGCCACGACCTCGGCGGCCGATCGCGCCGGGCGAATGCGGGTCGCCGGCTATGCGGCGCTGGATCGCGGCGAGCTGGCCAGCGCGGCGACGCAATTTCAGCAGGCGCTGGCCATCAACGGCCGCGACACGGACGCCCTGGGCGGTCTTGGGGTGACCCGGCTGCGTCAGGAGCGTTTCAGCGAGGCCCGCGATCTTCTTGAACGCGCGTCCCAAGGCGCCGGCGCATCGCGCTGGACAGAAGCCTTGGCGTCCGCACGCTTCTTCGCCTTGCTGAGCGAGGCTGAAACGGCAGGGCAGGCCAACGACAGCCGCCGGTCCGAGGCGTTGCTGAACCAACTGCTCGCCAGCGCCGCAACGCCGGAGCAGAAGTCGCTCGTCGCGGTGCAACTGGGCGATCTGTTGATGCTCCAGTCGCGATACGCCGAGGCCCGCGCCGCCTATGCGCAGGCGGAAGGGGCGAGCGCCGACGCCGCCTACAAGATCGCCAATGCCGAAGCCGCGCAAGCGGCCGCCGACGGCAATCCCCAGCGCGCCGAAACCGCCTATCGCGAGGCGCTTGAGCGGGGCGGCGGCGGTGATCCGTGGCTGCGCTACGCCTTCGCCGGTTTCCTGCTGGAACAGGGACGCGCCAGCGACGGCGCCGCCATCATCCAGCCGCTGGAAACCTCGACCTCCAGCGAAGGCCTGTATGCGGCGGCCCTCTACTACAATCAGGCCGAGCGGCCGGCGGACGCCCTGCGTCTGTTGCGTCGCGTGCCCGAAGCGGCCCGCACCGCTGAGATGCGGTCGCTGGAAGCGGAGATCGGCCTGGCCGACGCCGAGAAACAGGCCCGCGCCCTGGCGGCATCGGGGCGCGCGAACGAAGCCCTGGCCCTGCTCGATCGTCTGAACGTGCCCGGCGCGTCTGTCGGTCAGCGGATCCGTCTGGGCGGCGCCTATTACGCCTTGGGCGCACGCGATCGTGCAGCGTCTCTTGCGTCCGCCGCAGCAGCCCAGCCGGGCGGATCGGCGACCTCCGTCGAGCCTCTGGTTCGCTTGCTGGCTCAGACCGGACAGGACGAAATGGCGCTGGGCGTCATCCAACGGGCGACGGGCGGTTCGACCACCTCGGCCGCCGCGCGTCGGCTCTATTCGACCCTCGCCGTCGCCAGCGCTGACCGTCTGCGCGAAGACGGCATGAGGGCGGAGGCATTCGACGTGCTCCAGTCCGGCTGGAGCGTCGCACCTCAGGATCCGGCGATCCTGGTTTCGTTGGGCCGCCTCTATCAGGAAGGCGACATGACGCAGGAGGCCGGCCAGGTCTTCGAACTGGCGCTTCAGCGCAAGCCCGGCGACCCCGACGCCCTGACCGGCCTGGCCGACACTTCAGCGGCTCAGGGCGATTTCGCCAAGGCGCGTCAGTCCTATCGCCTGCTGCTGCGTGACCGGCCGCAGGACGTCGATGCCTATCTGACGGGCGCCCGCGTCGAACAGGCGGCGGGCGACCGTCGCGCCGCGCGCCGTCTGCTGGAACAGGCCCAGGCTTTGGGCCAACCGCGCGGACTGGCCGCCGGATCGGCCTTTACGGTCGCCAATCCGTTCCGAAACGCATCGCAGAACCAGATCGCCGTGCCGATCAATCCATTCGCACCCGAGACCTTACGTGGCGCGGGTCGCAGCAGCGACAGCGAGCCGGTCAGGACGCCCGTCCAGCAGGCTTTGGCCGAGTTGGAAAGCGAGGACGCGCCCATGGTGGACGCCGCCGTCGAGGCGCGAGTCCGCTCGGGTGAAGACGGCCTCAGCCGCCTGAACTCCCTGACGACGACCATTCGGGGCTCGACGCCCGTGGGCCAAGGACGGATCGGTCTGTCGGTCGCGCCCACCGTCATCGACGCCGGCGATCTCAATCGTTCCGCCAGCGCCCGTTTCGGCCGCAATGCGACGGCGGAAGCTTTGGCCATCGTGGCCCAGCAGCCGACGGTTCTGGCCACGCCCGACAGCCAGTACGCCGCCGGGGTCGCCCTGTCGGCCTATTATGAAAGCCCTACGATCTCGGCGGACGTCGGCTCCACCCCGCTCGGGTTCGAGCGAAAGAACGTGCAGGCCGGTTTCGCCTGGCGGCCGCGTCTCGGCGCGCATGGCGCCCTGAAGGTTTTCGCCGAACGTCGCCCCGTCACCGACAGCGTCCTGTCCTATGCCGGATCCGTCGATCCGGTTTCGGGACGAAGCTGGGGTACGGTGATGAAAACCGGCGGCGGCATCGGCGCCAGCTGGGAGCAGGGGGGGACGGGACTGTTCGGAGATGTCGCCTACCGCGCCTATGCCGGTCAGCGCGTCAGCGACAACAAGGCGTTGGAGCTGAATATCGGCGCGTATCGTCGCCTGTATGGCAGCGATGCGCTGAACGTCACGGCCGGAATTTCGCTGAACTATCAGGCGTTCGACCGCAACCTGTCCTACTTCACCTTCGGCCACGGGGGCTATTTCAGCCCACAAAGCTTCGTCAGCATGGCTTTCCCGATCGACGCGCGATGGAAGCGCGGCGACTGGAGCATCAACGCACAGTTCTCGCCGGGCTATCAGACCTATCAACAAGACGCCGAGGCGCTTTATCCTGAAGATCCGACCGCCCAGGGGCAGCTGACGGCGCTTAAACTGCTCAACAACGATGTCCGCGCCCAGTATGACAGCGAAAGCCACAGCGGCTTCGCCTTCTCGGGCGGCGTCGAAGGCTGGCGTCAGATGGGCGCCACGGCCATCGGTTTGGATGCGCGCATGAATACCTTCGGCAACTATGACGAATACCGGATGAGCCTGAGGCTGAAGCAGGCCTTTGGAGGCGGTCAGTGATCCCAGCCGGCGTCGAATCCCTGCTGGCGATGGCGATATTGTCCGAACTGCGTGACCAACTTGGTGCGCGGTCGGACGAATTCTTGGTCACTGTCGGAGAAAAGATCGGCGACGCCTGCGTCATGAATGCTCAAGGCGACACGGGCCATCTGGCGCGCTGGATGAACGGCATCTGGGCCGAGCTCGGTATGGGGTCGGTGACGCTGACGACCGGGACGCGACGGCTGGAGATCGCGCACCGCCTGCCTCAATTACCGCCCGAAGCCGTGCTCTGGAGCGACGCCCTGCCGTTTATCGTCGAGGGCGTTTACCGCAGTTGGTTCCACCGGATGGACTCGCGTGGAGTTCTGGGTCGGGGTGCAAGGTCGAAAGGCGAGCTGAAGTTTGTCTATTCAGATTGATCGGCGGACCCTCCTCGCTATCGCGGGAATGACTGCGTTCGCGCCTGCGGCCTGCGCCGAGGACCTGAAAGGTCCCGGTTGGCAGTCGTACAAGCAGCGGTTCGTCTCGCCCGACGGGCGTGTGATCGACACCGGCAACGGCAACGTCAGCCATTCGGAAGGTCAGGGGTTCGGCATGATCCTGGCGTTCGCGGCCGAGGATCGTGCGGCGTTCGCCTCGATGTGGTCGTGGACGAAGACGCATCTGTCCCGTACCGATACGGGCCTGTTGGCCTGGCGTTTCGATCCAGCCCAGAGCGAGCCGGTCAAGGATCCCAACAACGCCACCGACGGCGACCTCCTGATCGCCTGGGCTCTGCTGAATGCGGCGCAGGCCTGGAACATGCCGGAATACGCCCAGCAGTCGCAAAGCCTACGCGCGGCCATCCTGCGCGAAGCCTGCACCAGCCATGCCGGTCGGCGCGTCCTGTTGCCGGGACGGCTGGGGTTCGTGGCGGACGGCGTCGCGACCCTGAATCCGTCTTATTATGTCTGGCCCGCCCTGGACGCTTTCGCCCGGCTGGAGCCGTTGTGGAACGACGTCATCAGCGATGGCGCGGACCTGATCGGCGCGGCCGCCTTTGGAAGCTGGGGTCTTCCCACCGACTGGATTCAGATCAACGCTGCGGGCCTGGTGCAGCCGGCCGCAGGACGACCAGCGCGGTTCGGCTTCGACGCCGTGCGCGTACCGCTCTATCTGATACTGTCGGGCCGCACCTCGGAGTTGGTGCGGTTCAGCAGATACTGGCGCGAGACCGAGAAGGCCGGCGGTTGGCCGGCATGGATCGACGTGACCAGCGGCGCGATGGCCCCCTATGCCGCCTCCGATGGCGTCAAGGCGGTCGCCTTTTCCGTTCTGGATCGCAAACCGTCGACGCCACAGTCGACCGAAGACTACTACTCCGAGAGCCTGAGGCTTCTGACAAATCTTCCTCTGCAATAGGGGCGAGTTGATTGCCAAGGTCGCGAGATGGCTTCACCCAAGCCTATCTCAGGCAGCGGTCGCTCGTCGGGCTGCTTTGAAACTCAGCGCATAGGCGGCGGTACGGCGGGAGGCCCGTCTCAACTGCATCAGTCCGAGGATCATCATGCCTCCGCTGGCGCGCGACGAACTGGGCGGCCCGCGCGGCGAGGGCTACCGCCGGATGATCGACGCCTCTGCAGCAGGTCGTGCGGGCACGCCCGATGAGGTCGGCGGGGTCGGCGCCCTGCTGATCGGACCGGGCGGCTTCATCATAGGGAGCGACACCCTGATGGACGGCGGCGTCACGGCAGCTTGATGGTATGGCGGGCTTGAGTCTGCCACCTGAAATGGAGATCAGAATGCAGACGTTCATAGGGCCTGCAGCGGGGCGGAAGTGACTTGACGACGCCGATCAGAAGGTCTGGAATTCGGCGATCTACCAATGTCTCCTGTTGGCGCATCTCAGGCATTCGCGTCCAACAGCAGCACCTGATGCCTAAGTGAAGGTTATTACTGGCTGTTAAGGGTGATATTTGACGCCGTGGAACCCACTAGGCCTTTGGAAAGATAGGAATAGAAGAGCTACGGATTTTTTCGATAAGCGGAAGCTGGCGTCGTAGGATTGTCATTGCTTCGTAGACTTTGTTGGTGTCCATGAAGGCACCTAGAACCCTGGATCGATTATTCAGGGAGGTCGAAAACGGATTAAGGCGTCGCTTTGCTAATGCGGAGCCGTCTACGCGAAACAGGATTTCGCCAGCGGCGGCTTCCCGGAGGCCGGCTGGTATCGGTGCTTCATCACAAAAGCTCTTCCACTCTATCGATTGACTAACATATCGCCTGATCGCAGCTTTGCCGCTTCGGGTGTATTGATCCAAAGCGAAGGTCGGCACTTCGCCTGACCAGTGGATAGGGCCCACCCAGTCGTCCTTTGCAACTGATTGCACGTCGCATTGTTCTGGCCACAAGCACAGCATCAGTCCTGACGTGACCCCCTGAAACTCCTCCAGGAATAGCTAGAGTCCGCCCAACGAAGGACGGACAGAATGAAGCGATCGAGGTTCACGGAAGAGCAGATCATCGGGATCCTGCGGGAGCAGGAGGCCGGTGTAGCGACGGCGGAGGTGTGCCGACGCCACGGGGTCAGCTCGGCGACCTTTTACAAATGGAAGGCCAAGTTTGGCGGGCTCGACGTGTCGGAGGCTCGGCGGCTCAAGGCGCTCGAGGATGAGAACGCCCGGCTGAAGCGGATGCTGGCGGACGCGATGCTGGACAACGTGGCCCTGAAGGACCTGCTGGGAAAAAAGTGGTGACGCCCGCCGGCTATCGCGAGGCGGCTGGCCATCTGCAGGCCGCCTACGAGATGAGCGAAAGGCGGGCGTGCCGTGTTCTGGGCGTCGATCGGACGAGCGTGCGCTATCAGGCGACGCGCCCGGACGACGGCGCTCTGCGCGACCGGCTGAAGGCCCTGGCCCAGGAACGTCGACGGTTCGGCTATCGTCGCCTGCACGTGCTGCTGCGGCGCGAGGGCCATGCGGTCAACAGGAAACGGGTCCAGCGGATCTATCGCGACGAGCAACTGACGGTGCGCCGGCGCGGCGGCCGGAAGCGAGCGATGGGCACGCGGCGACCGCTGGACCTGCCGCTGGCGCCCAACCAGCGCTGGTCGCTGGACTTCGTCGCAGACCAGCTGACGGACGGGCGGCGCTTCCGCATCCTGACGGTGATCGATAACTGTACGCGCGAGTGCCTGGCGCTGGTGGCCGACACCTCGCTGTCGGGCGCGCGGGTCGTGCGGGAGTTGGACGCCGTCATCCGGCAGCGAGGGCGGCCCGACACCATCGTCAGCGACAACGGCACGGAGTACACCTCGAACGCGGTCCTGGCCTGGGCCGACGACACCGGCGTCGGCTGGCACTACATCGCGCCGGGCAAGCCCCAGCAGAACGGCTTCAACGAAAGCTTCAACGGGCGGCTGCGTGACGAGCTGCTGAACGAGACGCTGTTCCGCTCGCTGCCGCACGCTCGCGCCGTGCTGGAGGCGTGGCGACGCGATTACAACGAGCAGCGTCCGCACTCGAAGCTCGGGTGGCTGACGCCGCAGGCTTATGCAGAAGCGCTCACCGGACACATCGGCCGGCCTGCTGCGCTGGTTGATGGCTGCGCAGACCGGCCTCTTGCCAACCCAGCCGATCACAGCTCAGATCAACCTAGGACTCTCGTTATGGCTGGATGAGAAACGGGGGTCACGTCAATGGCCGACGTTCGCTCGCCAGTGCTTCCTTCGCGGGCGGCAACTTCACCCTCAGCTTAATCGCCGGGTTGACTTCCAAGTGACCTTCCTCAGTCGCCCATCGCAGCAGTGCTTTCGCGCTCTCGAAAGCAAGCGATGCTGTTTTAGGCGCGACTCGGTGGGCCGTCTTCTCTGTGACCTTCGCCGCGAGAGATTTGGCTTTGCCATGGCTCCGCCGTAGCTTCAGTAGGAAGTCGCGGAAGTCTCGCATCATGCCCGTATCGATGGCGCGTGCGGGCGTAGTCACGCCAAGGCATTCTGCCAGCAAAGACAGTTTTCTTTTCCGGTCACTTACTGTTTTGGCAGTCCAGTGAGTTGTGCCGAACGACAGGTAGGCGTCGATCAAATCTCCCAAGGTCATGCCCTTGGCCATCGCTAGCGGCATTTGGATGGCGGGACCGTGCGACGCTGTCGGGTTGATAATCGAATCGGCAAAGAGACTGTCGTGCGGCTGGTACGGCGAAAGACGCTCGGAAATTCGAAACATCATCAGTCGCGCCTGTTCCATTTCCATGCGCGCAACGCCATGCATCAAATCGTACTGCGTTGACTGAGGCTGCTCATCGAAACGAAGCCCCGCACGGGCGGCTAGCAGCATGGTCTTCACCCGAGTTTCCGGAGAAAAGGAGAGGGTGGTGATCTCGTCGGCGAGAGTGGAAATTCGTTCCCTTGAAATCTCTTGCTGCTCTTCGATTTCGATGTCGGGATAAGGCCCGCAAGGAATGAACCCGCCGCCCGTCGTCCGCTCCATTTCGGCAAAGGCTCGGTGGATAAGCTGCTGCACCTTCGACTTCGGCAGGGGGGTAGTTTCCATCATGTCAAACACCTCGAACACGCGTGCGCTAAGCTTCAGGGCCAAGCGGCGGGCGGTACGTGGATGACAGACCTGTAGAGATCGTCTCACTTCGGCGGCACCAACTCGATCCTGATGACGAAGCGGCACCCGCACGCGCAGGTAATAGATGCCGCCACGGCAAAAGAGATACGAGGACGTGCTCCGCGAATGGCGGCGAACCTCAAGCCCCGGCAAGGGGCGCGGTCCCATCGAAACTTGGGACTATCCACACCGTCACCAGTGTGGACCACAATGTGTACCAGAAAAGCGCGTCCGGAGGTAGCCGGGAAGCTAAGCGTTTGTAGTTTAGGCTATTCCCGGCGGAATGGCGGAGAGGGTGGGATTCGAACCCACGGTACCCTTCCAGGCACGCCGCATTTCGAGTGCGGTACATTCGACCACTCTGCCACCTCTCCGCGGCGCCGATATCGCTTGGTCGAGCGAGGGGCTTCTCTAGTCGGAGCCGCAGCGCTTCGCAACCCGTCTGTGAAAGAAATCCGACGCTATCTTTGCGCGGGCAAAGACAGGCCCGGTGCGGCGCCGGTTTGGGCGTCCACGCCCTTGAATCGAAACAGTTCGGCGGGTCGGCCGCCCGTGGTGGAAGACAGCTGTCCGGTGGCCTCGACCAGCCCTGTCCGCTCCACGCCCCGCCGGAAATTCTGCTTGTGCAGGCTGAGACCCGAGACGGCCTCGGCGCCCGCCTGGAGTTCGGACAGGGTGAAGACGCAGGGGGTGAGATCGAACAGGACCGGGCGGTATTTCAGCTTGCTGCGCAGGCGGCCAAGCGCGGTCGCCAGGATGCGCCGGTGATCGGAAGACATGATGCGGCCCGGCATGGGCTGCGTGGGCGAAAGGTCCGCGTCGCGCCACGCCTCGGCAACCAGACGCGCTTCGTAGAGCAGTTCATAGCGCTCCAGCACCCGCTCTTCGTTCCAGCGGTGATCGGGCGTCAGGGCGAACAGGGCGCGGGCGCGGGCCAGCCGGTGCTCGTCGTCATCTGCCCACGCGTGAAGGCCTTCCGCGATCTGCGCGTCATGGCCGCCGCGCCGGTCTTCCCAGGGAAAGAACTCGAACACGGCGTCCCAGCGGGCGTCGTGGGTCTGGCCTTCCGCCGCGTCGGGCGTCAGGGCCAGATAGCCGACCGAGACCTCTCTGTGACGCCCAGGGCCGGGCGTCGCGCGGGGCGAGGCGCGGCCCGCGTCGCCGAAGGTGTAGAGCTGTTCGACGAAACCGAGCCGGAACCCGGTCTGGGCGGTCACGAAGTCCCGCAGGGCGCGCTCGAAGGTTCGGTCGCGCACCGGATCGAACGGCCCGAAGGGCAGGGCGCGCGAACCGTCCTCGGTGGGGGTGGTCAGGACGACGGCCTGCCGATCTTTCAGGGTCATCACGACCGCCGACAGACCGATGCGAACGCCGTCCTCCGCCGCCTGGGTCATTGCGCTATTCCGTGTGCCAGGCGTCGTCGGCGGGGATCAGGCCGACGGCGCCCGCCAGAACGCGGTAGCGTTCCAGATAGCGGGCCTGGGCGACCGGCGCGGGTTGCGGCTCGATCGTCAGGCTGTAGCCCTCGGGCGGGCTGCCGAAGAATCCCAGCGATTCTTTTTCGGTGAAACCCGCCAACTGCGTCGCCTCGAAGAAGGCGCAGGCCTTGTCGGCCTTCTTGATCAGGGTCTTGATCGTTTGCGGCGTCTTGGGCGGCAGGCCGTAGCGCAGGTGGATCGCGGCTTCCAGCTTGGCCTCGAAATCCTTGTAACCGGCTCCGAGCGCCGCCTTGAACGGCGAGATCATGTCGCCGATGACGTATTCCGAGGCGTCATGCAGCAGGGCGGCCAGACGCCATTTCGGATCCAGGCCGGGCTTGATGTGGGCCGCGATCTCTTCGACCACGCACGAGTGCTGGGCGACGGAGAAGGCGTGCTCGCCGATGGTCTGACCGTTCCAGCGCGCGACGCGCGCCAGGCCGTGGGCGATGTCCTCGATCTCGATGTCGAACGGCGACGGGTCCAGCAGATCCAGGCGACGACCGGACAGCATGCGCTGCCAGGCGCGGGGGGCGTTCTTCTTGGTGGGGCGCTCGGCCAAATCGCGTGTCCTGATCGCTTGTCGGCTGGTCAGGTGACGCAAAGACACGCCGGGATCAAGCGGGAGGGACCAGACGGTGCAGGAAATCGCCGCGTCAGCGTCCGACGTTCAGTGTGACCAGTTCCTTGGCGTCGTCGAAAATGCCGTCGTTTCGGCGATCCTTGGACCTGACCACGGCGATGACGATCGGGCCGCCGCTCGGGCCGCGCGCCTCGAAGCCCACCTGGCGCCAACCCGCATCGCCGGGTTGATCGTCAGCCAGGATATAGGTCATGCGCGTCGCCGCGCCCGGCGCACGGGTGCGCACGCGCGTGGAGTTGTCGTTGGCGTCCACGCTGACCGTCGAGGTTTCGGTGCGGACGTTCTGTTCGTCCTTGGACTGGATGTTGATGCCGCCGATGCGGACGCTGGCGTTATCGCCCTGGGTCTCGATCTTCAGGCCGGGCAGGCGGACCGAGGCGTCCTCGCCGCGCGTCTTGATGTTGACCCCAGGCGCCTGGACGGACGTCGTATCGCCTGCCTCGATCGATGGCGGAGGCGGCGGCGCATCTCCGGCCCCGGGAGCAAGGCGCGCGACCGTATGGGGCAGATCGGCGCTGGCGCGCGCCTCGAAGTCCCGCAGGACGTCATCGACGGAACGCCCGTCCAGCTTGACCAGATGCAGCACGACGTCGGCGCCCTTGGGGCCGCCATAGACGCAGTTTGCGCCGCCCGCCGCCGCCAGGCCCTTTCGCGTCAGGACGCCAAGATTGTCCGGGCATTGCAGAGCGTCGATCACCTTCAACACGCCTGCGCCCTGATCGTCGCTGGACGAGGTGGTGGTGATGCGGACCGAGTTGTCGCCGTCACAGGCGGCCAGGCTGGCGCTGAGCGCGAGGTAAAGCAGGACATGACGCATGGTCGAACCTCTCTTGGCCCCCATTCTGCGCGCTGCGGCGCCGCGTGATCCAGTGAAATCGCGGTAATCACCGGGTCAGCCGCCGGGGCGCGAGCCTTCGCGGCGGTTCAGGAACGCCAGGCGTTCGAACAGATGCACGTCCTGCTCGTTCTTCAGCAGCGCGCCATGCAGCGGCGGGATCAGCTTGTTCGGCGTCTTCTCGCGCAGGGTCTCGGCGTCGATATCTTCGACCAGCAGCAGCTTCAGCCAATCCAGAAGCTCCGAGGTGGACGGCTTCTTCTTCAGGCCCGGCGTGTCGCGGATTTCGTAGAAGGTCTTCAGCGCCTCGGACACCAGGCGCGGTTTGATGCCAGGGAAGTGCACGTCGACGATGGCCGACAGGGTCTCGGCGTCGGGGAACCGAATGAAGTGGAAGAAGCAGCGCCGCAGGAAGGCGTCGGGCAACTCTTTTTCATTGTTGGAGGTGATGATCACGATGGGGCGCACTTCGGCGCGGATCGTCTCGTCCGTTTCCTGGACGTAGAACTCCATCCGATCCAGTTCCTGAAGCAGGTCGTTCGGGAACTCGATGTCGGCCTTGTCGATCTCGTCGATCAGCAGGACGGGACGGGCAGGGGCGGTAAAGGCCTCCCACAGCTTGCCCTTCTTCAGATAGTTGCGGACGTCGTGGACCCGCTCCTCGCCCAACTGGCTGTCGCGCAGCCGGCTAACCGCGTCGTATTCATAGAGGCCATTATGGGCCTTTGTCGTCGACTTGACGTGCCAGGTGATCAGCGGGGCGTCAAAGGCCTTGGCGATCTCATAGGCCAGGACCGTCTTGCCTGTGCCAGGCTCGCCCTTGATCAGCAGGGGACGCTCTAATGCGACTGCGGCGTTCACCGCGACCTTAAGGTCGCTCGTGGCGATGTAACGGTCTGTGCCTTCGAAACGGCTCATAGAAAAACCCACTCCGTGTTTCCACGAAGTGGGTTAGCGGATCACTTGCGTTGTGAACAGCGATCAGGTGATGCGCTTCGCCGAGACTGGATCGCTGGCGGGGAACGTTTCTTCCAGGCCTTCATCAACCAGGGCCTCCTGGCGGCTGTCGGACTTGTCGATCTTGTCGAGCTGGTCCGGCACGCCGTCCTGCGAAGTCGTGCGCTTGGCGTGCGGAGCGTCGGGCGACGCGTCGTGACGGGCTTTGTCGTCGGTCATGTCATTCTCTCCTTATTGCGCCGGAGCGTCTTGATCGCCGTCCGGGCCGTATCCCAGGTCGGTGATGTCGTCATCGGAAAGCCGCTTGGCCTCCCAGTGTGCGGCGCTGGCCTGTGCGCCGCGTTCGTTTTCCATCAGGCCCGAATAGACCAGCTCGACTTCGTCCGGCGCCGACGCAGGCCCGCCTTCGGCGTCGATCTGATCGCGGGTTTCGCCATCCACGCCCAGCAGGGCGTCGGCTTCGCGTTCGATGCCGTCGAGGGCCAACTGGTCATCGAGATCAATCTCGGCGTCTTCGTCGAAATCCTCTTCGTCGGCGTCGCCATCGGCCTGGGTCACGTCCAGCACCTGATCGGCTTCATCCAGCAAAAATTCGCCGTCGCCCTCGTCGTCCAGATGGGTTTCGTCGAACGTCTCAGACTGTTCCTGATCGTCCTGATAGTCGTTGTCCGGCATGGTCGTCTCCTCTTCGACAAGCCAACGCAACGGCGACGATACGCGTTCCAGCGGATCGCTCTCACAAGGGATGGTTAACTGATGCCGGGGTAGAGTCTGATTCACTCGGAGCTGTCGTGCGCGACCGGCTCGACACGACTGGAGTACGGTCCTCAATGGCCTTGAAGCTGTCGCTGAAACCCGGCGAAAAGTTCGTTCTGAATGGCGCCGTGGTCCAGAACGGCGATCGTCGCGGCGTGCTGATCCTTCAGAACCGCGCCAGCGTCCTGCGCGAGAAGGACATCATGCAGGCCGAGGATGTCACTACGCCCGCACGCCGCATCTATTTCCCGATCATGATGATGTATCTGGACGAGAGTTCGGCGTCGAAGTTCTTCGACGAACTGGCCCTGCGGATCACGGAATTCATGGGCGCTACACAGAATCCCGAGATACTGGCGGAATGTGTCGCGGCCTCGCGTCATGTGCTGGCGCGCGAATACTACAAGGCCCTGATGTCGGCGCGTAAGATTGTCGAGTATGAAGAGAGAGTGCTGAATGTCGCTTCAGGCCTACACAGCGGCGACGGCGAGGGCTGAAAGCCCGCGCGACCTGGAGTACCGTCTGTTCGGTCAGGTCACGCGCGCTCTGGTTCACGCTTCGACCGTCGATGAATCCGACATCGCCACCCGCATCGATGCGCTGGACTGGAACCGGCGTCTCTGGTCGACGCTGGCCGGCGAGTGCAGCGACCCGGGCAACGCCCTGGGCGCTCCGATGCGGGCGCAGATCATTTCGCTGAGCCTGTTCGTCAATCGCCATTCCTCGGCGATCATGCGAGGCGAGGAGAGCTTCCAGGACCTGATCGACATCAACCGCATGATCATGCAGGGCCTGTCCGGCGGGGCGTCGCCGACGCAGTAGATCGGCACGCGTTCACGAAAGCGCGAACCCCATTGGCGCAAGCCGTTGAGCGGTCTTATGATTCACCTCCCTGTTCAACAGTCGAAAGGAGGTGATCCAGTGTCTCATTGTCATCAATCGCGAGCGGCGACCGCGACCCTGGCCCTCGGAGAGGGTCTGGTCTGAGCCTTTCAGACTGAGTTGCGGCCGGACCGTTCGCGGTCAGGCAATGAAGGGTCGTCGGGGAAACCCGGCGGCCCTTTTTGTCGCCGTCAGTGCAGCAGCTTAGCGAACCAGCCGGTGACGTGCTGCGCGACCTCGACCACCGTGGCCCAGATCAGGAACAGATAGAGGGCGCTGGCAGCGGTGGCGACGACGCCGAGCAGGATGGCGACGCCGTCGCGCTGCATCATGCCTAGGGCGAACAGAACCAGGGCGATGCCGGGCAAAGCGTCCCCGAACGGAATGGGCAAGGCCATGATCAGGGCCAACACGACGCAGACCAAGCCGGTGAAGGTGTCGGCGACATCGCCGGTCAGCAGCGGCAGGCGCGGGCGGGTCAAGCGTTCGATGGCGCGGACCATCTTCAGGACGCTCAGCCCATTCGGCCGTCTGCGAACGGCGCGCCTCACGCCGTCGGAAAAGATGTAGCCGCGCCCGGCGATCCGCACCTTTGCCGACAGCACCCAGCGGCGTAGCCAGGCGGGGGCTGCGAACGGCGTGGCGATCAAGGACGTGTAGGCGGCGCGGGACACCGAAGCCTTCAACATCCAGCGCGGCAGCCACACGCTCTGCCTCTGGAAGGCCAGTTCCAGAGACATCAGGATGATCGGTACGGCGAAGACCGCCTTGCCGCCGGGCGGCCAGGGCAAAAGCGCCAGCAGCGACAGGATCAGGATCATGGCCCCGAATCCGCGCTCGCCGAACGACGCGACCAGTTCGGCCATGGTCAGCTTGGGTTCTGGGGCGTGCCCGAGGTCTTCAAGGACGTCGGAGAACCGCCGCAGGTCGTCGTTGGGGGGCGGTTGGGCGGGCATCAGGCGGGGCGCTCGGCTGGAGATTGCGCCCATCTAGGCGGTCGGCGCGCGGATCGCCACTTACAGAACGGACAGGTCCTCAGATAAATCGACTGTGTCTCAGTCCTTCACGTGCTCGGGTTTGCCCTTGCGCTTGGTTTCGGCAAGCTCTGCCAGCTGCTTTTCCGTCATGGACTCGACCATGGACCTGGATGCGCCCTTCAGCTTCGACTTCGGGGTGTCCCCACGCTTGGCCGACAGGGCGGCGCCGGCGGCCTTTTGCTGAGCGGCGGATTTGGCGGGCATGGTCTGTCTCCTTGTGCGGAGACAAGCCGTCAGCCGCCCAGCAGTTCCCGTCCGATCAGGAAGCGGCGGATCTCGTTGGTGCCGGCGCCGATGTCATAGAGTTTGGCGTCGCGGACCAGGCGTTCCACCGGCCATTCCTTGGTGTAGCCGGCGCCGCCCAGGGCCTGAACGGCCTCCATCGTGACCTTCACCGCATTCTCGGACGCCAGCAGGATCGCGCCCGCCGCATCGTAGCGCGTTGTCAGGCCGGCGTCGCAGGCACGGGCGACCGAATAGACATAGGCGCGGGCGCTGTTCAGGGCGACATACATGTCGGCGATCTTGCCCTGCATCAGCTGGAACGAGCCGATCGGCTTTCCGAACTGCTTGCGGTCGCGGACGTAGGGCAGGACCACGTCGAGTGCGGCTTGCATGATGCCGAGCGGACCGGCGGCCAGAACGGCGCGCTCATAGTCCAGGCCGCTCATCAGCACGCCGGCGCCGCCGCCCAGCGGACCCATGATGTTGTCTTCCGGCACTTCGCAATCCTCGAACACCAGTTCGGCGGTGTCCGAGCCGCGCATGCCCATCTTGTCCAGCTTTTTGGAGACGCTGAAACCCTTCATGCCCTTTTCGATCAGGAAGGCGGTGCAACCCTTTGATCCCGCATCCGGATCGGTCTTGGCATAGACGACGAGGGTGTCGGCGTGGGGGGCGTTGGTGATCCAGAACTTGGTGCCGTTCAGGACGTAGCGATCGCCCTTCTTTTCGGCGCGGGTGCGCATCGACATGACGTCGGAACCTGATCCGGCCTCGGACATGGCCAGCGAACCGACGTGTTCACCGCTGATCAGCTTGGGCAGATATTTCTGCTTCTGTTCGGCCGTGCCCCAGCGCCGAATCTGATTGACGCACAGGTTGGAGTGGGCGCCGTAGCTCAGGCCGATCGAGGCCGAGGCGCGCGACACTTCCTCCATCGCGACGACATGTTCGAGATAGCCCAGGCCAAGGCCGCCGAACTCTTCCTCGACGGTGATTCCGTGCAGGCCCAGCTCGCCCATCTCGGGCCAGAGTTCGCGTTTGAACGCGTTCTTTTCGTCGATCTCGGCGGCCAGCGGGGCCAGACGATCGGAGGCCCAACGGGCGGTGGTGTCGCGGATGGCGTCGGCGTTGTCGCCAAGGCCGAATTCCATGGATTGGGGCGCGAAGGGAATGCTCATGCGCTAGGGCGTAGCATCGCGCACGGCCTTTCGCCAAGCGCTGTCAGACGCGGTCAGCCCGTCCCCAGCGCCGATAGCAGTTGTAGCCTGATACGCCGAGGCAGGCGGCGGCGACCAGGATCAGGACCCAGGCGACCGTGGCGGTGTCGCTGCTGTTCGATAGCGACGCGCGGCGAAAGGCGGCCATGGCGACGCCGAGGCACAGGGCGCCTAGGCCGCCCATGATGACGAAGGTCAGGGTTTCACCCAGGCCCGAGCGCCGCTTGGCCCGAGCGCGGGCCACCACCTCGCGCGTGCTCAGCACGTCTTCGCTGGCGGCGGCATCACCTTCGATGGCCGGTGCGGCGGCGCTGTCGCCGGACGCGGCTTCGGCCAGTCCCGGCGCGGTCAGCACCACGCTGGTCTTCTGCGCATCGGCGAAGCCCAACGGCGTCTCCGGCTGTTGGGTTTCAACCGGGGCGTGGATGTCGTTGGCGGCGATGATCGGCGCGGCGACGGAGACGCTCTCCGATTGCCGGGTCAACGGCACGACGTCCGGGACCGGGCCGACAGCCGTCGCGGTATAGACGGCGTGCGGCTGAGGCACGATGGTCGCTTGAGCCAGCGCTGCGCCGTCTTGCGCCGGGAAGGGAGCGAGGGCTTCATCCAGGGCGCCTTCGACGGCGGGCAGGGTCGGTTCATCCGTCTCGAAAGGAGACGGCAGAGGCGCGGCCAAAAGGTCCGCCAGCGTGACCGGCGCGCCGGGCGCGGCGTTGAACAGCGCATGTTCAGCCGAGCGACGGCGGGTCGGGGTTTCGGCTGCGGCTTCATCGGCCCAGGCGCTCATGGAAGCGGACGCCTGACGAGCAGATCCTGCATTCAACTGCTTGACCACGTGGGAGGCGGCGAACCTGTCTGCGCCGATGGAAAAGGCGAAACTGGCCAGGGCGTCGAACTGATGCTGGTTGAGGGGAACGCGGACGTGATCGGCCACGGCCTTCACGACCGGGATTAGGTCGTATTGCATCAGCAGTTCGGCCTCGGCCTCGGACACTCTTGCGCCCTCACGGGCCGACTGGGTGTGGCCATAGCCGATGACCCAGCGACCGTCGCTGCGCTGCATGGCCCGAGGCCGGAAGCCTTCGAAACTCTTGATCAGCAGGACGCCCTCGCGGGACACCTTGGTCGGTTTTGGGAGGACGTCAGACACAGTTGACCCAATTGGAAACAGGCGCGCGGCGCTCGCACCGCTCCCAGCAAGGGCCGCGCCGGATCGTCCGCCTCGTGTCTAGAGCAGCACCAGTGTGGCCAGACCAAGGAAGATTAGGAAGCCGAAGAAGTCGGTGGTCGCCGTAACGAACACCGCCGACGACACGGCAGGGTCGAACTTCAGCTTCGACAGTGTCAGGGGCGTCAGGACCCCGATCGATGCGGCGACCAGCAGGTTCAGGATCATGGCCGCGCCGATCACCAGGCCGATCTTCCAGTCTTCGTCCCGGAACCAGAAGCCGGCCGCGATGCCGATCAGAGGCGCCAGAATCAGGCCGTTGGCCAGGCCGACCACCATCTCGCGCCAGAAGGTGCGCGGGGCGTTCGAACTGTTCAGCTCGCGTGTCGCCAGGGCGCGCACGGTCACGGTCAGGGCCTGGGTGCCGGCGTTGCCGCCGATGGCCGAGACGATCGGCATGAGCACGGCGAGAGCGACGATCTGCTGGATGGTGGCTTCGAACAGGCCGATAACGCTGGCGCCCAGGGCCGCCGTCGCCAGGTTGATCGCCAGCCAGGGCACGCGACCGCGCACGATTTCGGGCACGGACGAACCGCGGTCCTCGTCGGCGACACCGGCCAGACGCAGGATGTCCTCGCGGTTTTCTTCCTGAATGATGTTGACGATATCATCGACGGTGATCTGACCGACCAGCCGACCGGCCGCGTCAACGACGGGCGCCGAGATCAGGTGGTATTTCTCGAAGATGTAGGCGACCTCTTCCTGATCCTGATCGACGGCGATCTCGTTGATCGGCTCCATAAGATCGGTCAGGGCGACGGTGCGGGCGGCTCGCAGCAGGCCGCTGATCGGCACGCCGCCGACCGGACGGTTCAGCGGATCGACCACATAGATGTCGAAGAACAGCTCGGGCAGGTCGTCGCCCTGTTTGCGGATGTGGTCGATGGTGTCGCCCACGCTCCAGAACTGGGGCGCGGCCATCACCTCGCGCTGCATCAGGCGGCCGGCGGATTCTTCCGCATAGCCCAGGCTGCTTTCGATGGCGGCGCGATCGACTTCGGGCATGGCGGCCAGAACGCGTTCGCGCTGGTCGTCTTCCAGGTCTTCGACGACGGCTGCGGCGTCGTCGGAATCCAGTTCCTGCAGCGCCTCGGCCAGGGTGCCGTGCGGGACCCGCTCCAGCACCTCCTCGCGGATATTGTCGTCGAGCTCGGGCAGGGTCTCGGCCAGAAGCTCGGGCGGCAACCAAAGGACCACGACGGCGCGGTGTTCCGCCGTCAGAAAGCCCATCAGGTCGGCGACGTCGGCCGGGTGCAGGTCTTCCAACAACGAGCGCAGCCGCATCCCGTCGCCGTCGTCGGCGGCGTCCACGACTTTCTCGACGAATTGGGGGGTGAGGACATAGTCCTCGTCCAGGGCGGCGTGGTCTTCGTTATCGAGCGTCTCGTCTGGAGCAAAGGCGGTGTCCGTGGTGCTCACGTGGTCGCCTCCCTTGGTAGAATGTCCAGCCGTATTTAGCCGATGAATCGCCCTGTTTAGCCAGATGGTGCGGTCGAGAAGACTCGAACTTCCACGGGTTGCCCCACAGCGACCTCAACGCTGCGCGTCTACCAATTCCGCCACGACCGCTCGCATCGGAGCGGCGGCGAATAGACGAAGCCGTTGGAAAAGGAAAGGGTGAAATGAACGACGCAAAGACGTCGCGGATCAGAGCATCAGGCCGAGCCGGCCATGAAGTCGTACACGTCCGCCTGACGGGTGACGGTGATGGCGATACGGTCGTCTCGAATCTCGATTTCGCCGCGCGCGACCGGATAGTTGTTGGCCAGGATCCAGACCTCGTCGCCTTCTGCGGCGTCTAGGGGAATCACCGCGCCGCGCCCCATGCGCAGCAGTTGCGACATCGGCAGCACCGAGCGACCCAGAACCACTGAGATTTCGACATCGACGGCGTTGATCTGGGTCACGTAAAGCTCTCTTCACTGGAGGGCCGTCTCTTGCAGAAACGCCCTGGCGATCACATTGAAGCCTCATGCTTGCTGAGCCGTTAAGCCCGTCCCTTCAGAAACTGCGTCTCGACGATGACCGACCAGTCGAATGGGCCGTGTCGAAAGGCTACGTCGACTATGCGGCCGCAGAGGCCTTCATGGAGGCGCGCGTCGCGGCCATTGCGGCGGGCGAGGCGAATGAGATGGTCTGGTTGCTGGAGCATCCGCCGCTCTACACCGCCGGCGTCTCGGCCAAGGACGACGACCTTCTGGATGCCGGCCGGTTTCCGGTGCACCGCACAGGGCGGGGCGGGCAGTTCACCTATCACGGGCCGGGACAGCGCGTGGCCTATGTGATGCTGGACCTGAACCGGCGCGGCAAGGACGTCCGGTGTTTCGTGCGCGGGCTTGAACTGTGGCTGATCGGCGCCCTGGAGACGTTCGGCGTTAAGGCCGACATCCGGCCGGGTCGCGTGGGCGTGTGGGTCGAGCGCAAGGGGGCAGGGTGGTCGCGTGAGGACAAGATCGCCGCCATCGGCGTCAAGGTTCGCAAATGGGTCAGCTTCCACGGCATCAGCCTGAACGTGGAGCCGGATCTGGATCATTTCGGCGGCATCGTCCCCTGCGGCATTCAGGAACACGGCGTCACCAGCCTGGTCGATCTCGGCGTTCTGGCGACGATGGACGAGGCGGACGAGGCCTTGAGGCGCAGCTTCGATCGGATCTTCGGCGCAGCGGTCGAGGCGCCGGCGCCGCTTTGATGCGCGCCGCATCGCCGCAGCCCATGTGACAATCGGGCGAAATCCCGCGCGGCGGGGTTGGCAAGCGCCGGACGCATGAGGTTTAACCTTTCCCACGAGCTTGAAATCAAAGGCCGCAGGAAACCCATGAACCGAATGATCGCCGCCGCATCGGCCGCCGTTCTGTCGCTGACCGTCGCCGCCGGCGCCGCTGTCGCACAGGATTTTCGCGCTCTGGCGCAACAGGACCTTCAGGCCGCGCATGACGCCCTGGCCGCCAACCACCCCGCCGCCGTGATTCCCGGCGCGCCCAGCGAAGCGTTTCGCAGCTGGATCGATTCCGGCCTGACCGATGCGCAAGGCAAGGTTGGCCGCGTGAACAGCGGCGACAGCCACGCCTATCTGATGCGCTACTACGCCAACGGCTTCCGCGATTCGAACATCGCGATTCGCCCGACCTACGAAGGCCTCGGCCCCTTCTTCGCGACCAGCTGGCCGGGCGTGACCACGGCGTGGCGCAACGGCGAATATGTCGTTTCCTATGTGAAGCCCGGCGTTCGCAACGTGCCGCCGCTCGGCGCGACCCTGGTCAAATGCGGCGACAAGACCGCCGCTCAGTTGGCCGAAGAGCGGCTGGACCGCTGGGAAGGCGACCTGACGACGGAAGCCGGACGTGTCCGCACCGCCCCCTATCTGCTGTGGAACCGCAACAACCCGTTCACCGGCGGCGTGCCCTCGCTTTGCACCTTCAAGGTCGGGCGTCGTGATCGCGACTTCCAGATGCAGCCCCAGCCGGCCGACGCCGCCAGCCTGGAAGCCGCCTATCGCGCCACCGTCTACACGCCGGGCGCCAATCCGCTGTCGGTCGAGACGGTCGATGGCCGTCCGTGGATCAACGTTCACACCCTGGCTGACGACGCCGGATGGGACGCCTTCTACGCCGCTGTCGAAGCCCAACTGCCCGCCATTCGCGAGGCGCAGGGGCTGGTCATCGATCTGCGCGGTGCAAACGGCGCTTCGCTGAATGCGACGGGCAAGGGCTATGGCTTGGCCAACCGCATCTGGACGCCGGAGTTCACCGTCAGCCGTCAGCCTGAAGCCGGCTCGATCACCTACCGCGCCACGCCCGCGAACCGTCAGTGGTTCGCCGACACCTTGGCGCGCATGCAGGCCGACCCGCGCTTCGTCGCCGAATCCGGCCCGGTGATTGAACAGACCCAGGCCATCGTCGCCGCCTTCGATTCGGCCCTGGCCGCCAATCAGCCGACCTTCACCATGCCAGGCCGTCCTTCGGTGGCGGACACGGGCGCGGCGAATCCGGTCGCGGGTCCAGTCGTGGTCCTGGTCGACAGCGGCTGCACCAGCGGGTGCCTGGATACGCTGGATCTGCTGACGCGCCTGCCGAACGTGCGACTGGCGGGATCGGTGACGGCCGAGGACTCGATCTTCATCGAACCGACTGTGCTGCGCCTGCCGTCGAACTATGCCGAGCTGACCTATGGTCATAAGGCCTGGACCACGCGTCAACGCGGCAACGATGCGCCCTTCACCCCGGCGCAGGGCCTTGCCTATACCGGCTCGGCGACGGACGAAGCGGCCGTGCGCGCCTGGGTGGGCACGCTGTTCCAATAAGGAACGGTCGGTCGAATGAACGAGGGGCGGGCAGGGGTGGAACCCTTGGCCCGCCCTTCTTATTTGCAGTCCATGACCGATCTCGCCCAAACCTCCGAATCCCTCCGTTCGCCGTCGGGCTATGACCTGACGCCGCCAAACGCCGAAGAACGCGTCCGGCTCGAAGCCGATCTGAACCCAGAGGAAAAGCGCGTCCTGCTGTCTCATGGCACGGAGGCGCCCTTCTGCGGCACTCTGCTGGGCGAGAAGCGGGCAGGCGTCTTCTGCTGCCGCGAATGCGGCTTGCCGCTGTTCAAGAGCGGAACAAAGTTCGAAAGCGGCACCGGCTGGCCCAGCTTCACCCAACCGGTCGATGAAGCCCACGTCCACGCGATCCGCGACACCAGCTACGGCATGATCCGGATCGAGACCCAATGCGCCCGGTGCGGCAGCCACCAGGGTCACGTCTTCCCCGACGGCCCGCCGCCCGCCGGAAACCGCTATTGCATCAACTCGGTCGCGCTCAGTTTCGTGGCCGAAGGCGAGGCCCTGCCGGACCCCCTGAACCGGGGCGACGGCATCGCCTGACCTTGGCCTCAATCGCTGTGCTAGGATGATGTCGAACGGAGGTGGCCTATGCTGATCGCAAGTCTCTTGGCGGGTGTGGCGCTGGCGGCGTCGGACGGTGATCCTGACGGCGTGGTGACGACCGCGCCGACAAACGCGCCCACCCTGGCTCAGGCCCTGGCGGCGGCGCCTGAGGCGTCGTTGACTGCGCCGACGGCTCAGGACGCCGCACCGCACGGCATGACCACCGAACAGCAGATCCAATACTGGATCAGCGCGCGCACGCCGGGCGCCAGCTTCGACGAAAGCGCAGAGCCGGGCGCGCCGGCCGAGCGCAAGATGCATGGCATGGTCGAGGCCGGGATCGGCACCGGGGGCTATCGCAGCTATGGCGCGGCCGTTTCCTTGCCCGTCGGCGAGAACGGCCGCCTGGACCTCGCCTACCGCGAAGGCCGCAACGAGCCGTGGGGCTACGGCTACGACGGCTATGGTCTGCGCGGGCCGGGCTTCTACTCGCCCTATGGCGGCAGCTGGCGCGGTCGAGGCTATGGGGCCGACACCACGACCAAGTCGATGTCTATGGGGTTCAGCTGGAGCAAGGACGGCGATGCGGATGACCGCGATCCCTATCGCCGCGGCCTGTACGGCTACGACTGAAGGCTTTTTTGTCCGATCTGGAAATCAAAAAGGCCCGGCGAAAGCCGGGCCTTTTCAAGTCTCAGATGGTGCCGCCGGGGGGAATCGAACCCACGACCTCAGCCTTACCAAGGATGCGCTCTACCACTGAGCTACGGCGGCCCCGACTGAGGAAGCGGCCGTATAGCCAAACCCTTCCGGGGAGGGAAGCGGCTTTTTGACGATCTGAAAGAAAGTTTGGACATGGCCCGTGATCACGGCATCATCGCGCCATGACTCGCACGCCGCATGACGCCAATACGCCCTCCGCCGCCGCGCAGGCGACGCCGATCGTCGAATCGGGGCCGGAATTCGAGAAAGCGCGCGCAAAGGCGGAAAAGGCCATGCGGCTGGCCTCGGCGCTCCGGGCCAATCTGCGCCGGCGCAAGGCGCCCGCGCGCACGCCGGCCGCGCCGCGCGACAGCAACTGAAAGTCATCGGCTCGCGATCACGCAGCCCTTTGGCAAGCGCCCGCCGGCTTGCTAGAGAACCTTCCCCCCCCGAGGCGTTGGCATCGGGCGCGCTTAAGGACGTCATGGACAGCATCGCCATTCAGGGCGGCGCCCAGCTTTTCGGGGACATTCCCGTCAGCGGCGCCAAGAACTCCGCCATCAAGCTGATGGCCGCCTCGATCCTGACGGATCAGCCTTTGCTGCTGACCAATATGCCGCGCCTGGCCGACACCCGGTTCCTGGGTCAGTTGCTGCGCCAGTTCGGCATCGAAGTGACCGAGCGTGACGGCGCGGATGGTCAGGAAAGTCTATTCCACGCAAAGGATCTGACCTCGACCTTCGCCCCCTATGATCTGGTGCGCCAGATGCGGGCCTCGTTCAATGTGCTGGGGCCTCTGCTGGCGCGCACCGGCGAGGCCAAGGTCTCGCTGCCAGGCGGCTGCACCATCGGTGCGCGTCCGGTCGATCTGCACCTGCAGGCGCTGACGGCGCTGGGCGCAGAGATCGAGCTGGACGAAGGCTATGTCACCGCCCGCGCGCCCAAGGGCCTGAAGGGCGCCGAGATCGAATTCCCCTTCGTTTCGGTCGGCGCCACCGAACATGCGCTTCTGGCCGCCGTGCTGGCGGAAGGCACGACCGTCCTGCGACGCGCGGCGCGCGAACCCGAGATCGGCGATCTGGCCCACTGTCTGACGGCCATGGGCGCTAGGATCGAGGGCATCGACACCGACGTCCTGACCATCACCGGCGTCTCGTCGCTGAACGGGACGACCTGGTCTGTGATTCCCGACCGGATCGAAATGGGCTCCTACGCCGTCGCCGCCGCCATGGCGGGCGGCGAGGTGCGCCTGACCAAGGCGCGGGCTGAACTGATCGGTTCGCTGACCGACAAGATGGTCGAGGCGGGCGTCGAGGTGTCGCCGACCGCCGACGGCGTGCTGATCAAGCGCGACCCGAAGCAGCGACTGAGGGCCGTGGACGTCGAGACGGCCATCTATCCGGGCTTCGCCACCGATCTCCAGGCCCAGTTCATGGCGCTGATGACGACGGCGGACGGCGTCAGCACGGTTCGCGAGACGATCTTCGAAAACCGCTTCATGCATGTGCCGGAGTTGGCGCGACTGGGCGCCGACATTTCGGTTCATGCCGGAGAGGCGCACGTCACCGGCGTCGAAATCCTGCACGGTGCACCGGTTATGGCGACCGACCTGCGCGCGTCCATGTGCCTGGTCATTGCGGGCCTCGTCGCTGAGGGCGACACGACGGTCGGACGCGTCTATCATCTGGATCGCGGTTTCGAGCGTTTGGAAGAAAAGCTCGGCGCGTGCGGAGCCGACATCCGCCGCATAAAGGGAACAGGTGATGAGCACTGAGATCGATGGCGTCATCCCCGAAGCCAAGGCGCCGGTCGAACCGCTGCGTCTGCTGGCCGAGGACGCCGACGATCTTCAGATCATCTCCGCCGCGCTCCAAGACGCCATCCTGCGGCCCGTCGATATTGTCTGGGAAAAGGCGGCCCGAACCCTAACCATCGCCTTTAGCCGCTTCTGCTGGGAGTGCGGCGGGACGCGGGTGATGTGCGCCATGCAGTTCGGCGATGTGTTGGCGGTCAAGAGCCGTCGCCTGTCGCGCAGTCCCGACGCCTCGCTCGAACTGCTCGCGCTCGACTTCATTCCGACCGAGGACCTGAGCGGGCGCGTCATCCTGATGTTCGCCGGCGGCGGCGACCTGCGAATCGACGTGGAATGTCTGGACGCCGTCGTCACGGACATCTCCGACCGCTGGCCCGCACGGATCGCGCCGACCCACCTGGACACGCCCGAACTGGACGAAGGGACTGCGGCATGAGCGCCGATCACAAGCTGGCCTCGGTCGAACTGGACGCCGCGACCCTGCCGGCGGCGACGGCCGAGATCGAGCACGAGCGTCGCGTCGCCATCTTTGATCTGGTCGAGAAGAACAGCTTCGAGCCCGTCGGCGCCGAGGGTGGACCCTACAGGCTGAAGCTGTCGCTTCAGGACAATCGTCTGGTGTTCGACATCGACGGCGAGAACTTCACGCGGACCTACGCCATCAGCCTGACGCCGCTTAAGGGCGTGATCAAAGACTATCTGATGATCTGCGACAGCTACTATGAGGCTCTGCGCGGATCCTCGGCCAGCCAGATCGAATCGGTCGACATGGGCCGGCGCGGCCTTCACAACGAAGGGGCCGAGCAGCTGAAGACGCGACTGGACGGCAAGATCGTGGTCGATCACGAGACGTCGCGGCGCCTGTTTACATTGCTCTGCGCCCTCTACCGTCGCGGCTGACCTCGACTATCTCTGTCTTTTCGGGCATTAGGCCCGTCCATTCCGCCCCTCGCGCCCGCCCGGCGTGGGGTCGAACGCATATTCAACGGGCGTGAGAGGCCGCATGGCTAAGGAAGAACTGCTCGAGTTTCCCGGCACCGTCAGCGAACTGCTGCCGAACGCCACTTTCCGCGTGACGCTCGAGAACGACCACGAGATCATCGCCCACACCGCCGGCAAGATGCGCAAGAACCGCATCCGCGTTCTGGCCGGCGACAAGGTGCTGGTCGAAATGACCCCCTACGACCTGACCAAGGGTCGCATCACCTATCGCTTCAAGTAAGTGGCTGCGGGTCGCCCCGAACTGGTGCTGGCTTCGGCCAGCCCGCGCCGCATCGAATTGCTGGCGCAGGTCGGGATCACGCCCGACCACATCGATCCCGCCGACATCGACGAAACGCCTATGAAGGGCGAGACCCCGCCGCGTCTGGCCGAACGGCTCGCCACCTCGAAAGCCCTGGTCGTCGCAGAACGCCGTCCCGACGCGGTGGTCATCGCCGCCGATACGGTTGTCGCCGTGGGGCGTCGCTTTCTGGAGAAGGCGGCGGACGAGGCCGAGGCGACACGCTTTCTGAAACTGCTGTCCGGCCGTAATCACCGCGTCTTCACCGGCGTCGCCGTCTGGCGCGCCGGGAAACTGTCGTCGCGCGTCAACGAAACCCGCGTGACCTTCAAACCCTTGTCGGACCACGAGATTGCATCCTACGTCGCCACGGGCGACTGGCGCGGCAAGGCCGGCGGCTATGGCATCCAGGGCCCAGCGGCCGCCTTCATTCAGCGTATCGTCGGCAGCCATCCGTCCGTGATGGGCCTGCCCGTCTACGAAGCCGTCCAGCTTTTGCACGGCGTCGGCTGGCGTTCATGAGCGGCGCAGTCGAGGTCTTCCTCGACGAGACGCCTGGCGAAACGCGTGGCGCGATCATGCGGGACGGTCGCTACACTCATCTTTTGATCCATCGTGAGGATGATGCGGCGCAGACCCGGCTCGGCGCCCGCTCGGTGGGGCGTGTCATTGAGGTGAACCCCGGCTTGCGCGGCGCCTTCGTCGATATCGCCGCACCTGCCGCCGCCTTTCTGCCGTTCCCAAAAAACGACCGACTTACGAAAGGCCAACGGCTGGAAGTCGTCGTCACCGCCGAACCTCGAGCGGGAAAAGGGGCGGTGGTTCGCCGTCTGGGGCCGGGGGAGGGGGCGTCTCGCCTGACCCAGCCCGCACCCAGCATCGCCGCACAGTTGCGCGATTTCGCGCCCGGCGAGGAATCAGTCACCGGCATCCCCGCCATCGACGCCGTGGTCGAGGCAGAGGAGGAGGCTCTGGCTCAATCGGTCGTTTTCGCCTCACACGGAATCGATCTCGCCATCGAACGCACGCGCGCCTTAGTGGCTGTGGACATCGACTTCACCTCCACCCCCGGTCGTGATCCGAAACAGGCAAGGGCGACTGCGAATCGGGAGGGGTTGAAACAGGCGGCGCGGCTGATCGGCCTGCGGAACTGGGGTGGTTTAGTCGTCATCGACATGGTCGGGGACGGTCAGGACGCCGAGGCGCAGTCCAAGGTCGCGCGGGCCGCGTTCGGTCATGAACCCCAGGCCGTCTTCGGACCCGTCAGTCGATTCGGCCTGTTGCAGATGTCGCTTCCCTGGTGTCGCACGCCGATCGAGGAGATTCTGCTCGACGCCTGCGGAAGCCCCTCGGTTCAGACGCGGGCCATATCTGTCGTGCGCGCTTTGCGACGGCAGCTGCTGGCGGATACCTTGTCGCCACGCATCATCGCGCGCTGCGCACCGGACGAAGCCCTGATCGCTTATCCCCTGGCGGCTCGTCTGGGCCCGCGAGCGGTGATTCAGGCCGATGCCGCGATCCCGCCAGGGCGCGGACGAATAGAAGAGGGTTGAGCGGTGGCTTCCTGTCCCATCTGTCGCAAGGCTGACGCCGATCCCAAGTACAAGCCCTTCTGCTCACGCCGCTGTTCGGATGTCGATCTTCAACGCTGGTTCACTGGCGCCTATGCCATTCCGGTCGCCCTGGACGAGGGTGCGCAAGATGATGACGAAAAGTACGGATTGGGCGCTGGACAGGCGGAAAAGCCTCCCCTATAGACCCGCCTCTCGCGACGCCGCGTCGGCGCCTGGATAGCTCAGCTGGTAGAGCAGCGGATTGAAAATCCGCGTGTCGGTGGTTCGAACCCGCCTCCAGGCACCATATTTTCCTACACCGTGAAAATCGATTGTTTCGGACGCATGATCCTGCGCTGCGGCCTTTGCGCCCTCCTTGGGTTTCAGTGGGCTTGCAGCGATCAGCCCGACATTTGCAATATCGGGACATGATCGCGCTCAAGATGGCCGTTTTGAACAAACTTGCTCCATCTGACGCCAGATCATCATCAAAATGTCGCGCAGCTGCACTTTAATGCGCCGGTTGGTGGAACTTTTCTCCATGTCTCTCGACGGGTTAAAAGCCCCTGTTGTCCCTTGACGCTCCGGTAAGGGTTCGTCAAAGGGTTGAGGCGCCTTCGCAAGAAGACGTTAATGCGGATCGCCGGAGACGTGTCTCCGAAGGTTCGACCAGCGGAGACGAGGCGGGCGACCGTTTCGATCTCCACCGAAGATTTCAGCGAGCTCTTATCCTCGAAAGGACGGGCGCGTTGAAGGAAACATTTCAGGTTGGGGGGCGGTCGCTGACTATGGCCGCACCTTTGGTTCCACGAGTCAGACCAAGCAGGAACTGGCGAATTATGCTGAACAGCAAAAAGACGAATATCCTTCTCGCCATGGCCGGCGCCGCCGCGCTGATGGCGAGCTCGCCGGTCCTGGCCCAGGCCCCGGCCGAGCCCACCCCGGCCGCCTCGACTGCGGCTCCCGCAGCCGCCGCTCCCGCTGCCGGCGAAGCTGATCCCGCAACGGTGAACGACGCAGTCGGCGGCGGTCACGGCGACATCACCCCGATCTCCATGTTCATGGAAGCCACGGTCGTCGTTAAGGTCGTCATGGCCGGCCTGCTGCTGGCCTCGATCCTGTCGTGGACCCTGCTGCTCATCAAGCTGTTCGAGTTCGGCGCTCTGAACCGTAAGACCGACAACTTCCTCGAGAACTTCCGCGGCGCCCGCACCATCGCTGACATGCGCGCTGTCTCGACTCAGGAAGAGTTCGACGGCAACCCGCTGGCCGACATGGCCGCCGCCGCCACCGAGGAAATCGAACTGTCGCGTCAATCGGGTCTGTCGGTCACCGGCGATCACCTCGACTCGGCCATGGCCCGCGCTCAGTCGGCTGTCGCCGCCGTGCAATCCGGTCTGGCCCTGCGCCTGTCGGGCGGCCAGCAGTTCCTGGCGTCGGTCGGCTCGATCGGTCCGTTCGTCGGTCTGTTCGGCACCGTTTACGGCATCATGAACTCCTTCATCGGTATCGCCCAGTCGAACACGACCAACCTGGCCGTCGTGGCTCCGGGTATCGCTGAGGCTCTGCTGGCCACCGGTATCGGTCTGTTCGCCGCTATCCCGGCCGTTGTGTTCTACAACTACTTCAACACCCGCATCGCTGCTTACGGCACGCGCGCCGACGGCTTCGCCGCTGAGCTGCTGAACGGCATCTCGCGTCAGCTCGACAAGGGGGCGTAAGACGGATGGCCGCCAAGATTAAATCGGGCGGCGCTGGCAACCTGCCTCAGGCCAACAGTGATATCAACGTTACGCCTTTCGTTGATATCATGCTGGTCCTGCTCATCATCTTCATGGTGGCAGCTCCGCTAGCCTCCGTGTCGGTGCCTGTTGAGTTGCCAATCGCCGTCGCCAAGGCGGCCCCGAACCCGCCCAAGCCGGTCTATATTTCGATCCAGAATGACGGCGACGTCTATGTGGGCGACTTCCGGACCGACGTCGGAGCCCTGGGTGAAGATCTGAAGAAACAGATCGGATCCCGGAACCCGGCCGATGAGCGGATCTTCATTCGGGGCGACCAGAACACCCGTTACGGCGACTTCATGCAGGTCATGAATGCGCTGCAAGATAACGGCTTCTATAGCGTTGCGCTGGTCGGCGAAGACCAGGCGACGAGTTAGGATGCGGAGATAGTATGACAGACGTCGAATATCATCGCAGTCGCTACGACGTACCCAAGAAGAAGGGCTTCATGGGGGTGTCCTACCCCGTGCTGATCGTCTGCCTGATGGTGGTCAGCATCTTGTTCGCGTTGCTGATCTTCTTTGTTCAGCAGTCCAAGTTCAAGCTGAAGGAGTTCAACTACGTCGACGAGTCCGTCGAGGTCGAGTTGGTCGAGCCGGTTCCGCCGCCTCCGCCGCCTCCGCCCCCGCCGCCTCCGCCGACGGATACGCCTCCGCCGCCGAAGCTTCAGGTGCGCGTGCCGGCTCCGGTCCCGAACATCGTTCCCCCTCCGCCGGTCAACATCACGCCGACGAAGAAGGAAGATCGGGTTGAATACACGGGTCCGCCCGTCAATATTCCTGGACCTCCGCCGCCGCCCGCGCCTCCGGCTCCACCGCGTCCGTCGACGATCACGAACGTTCAGTGGTCGCGCCAACCGCGTCCGACGGCTGATGACTTCCCGGCGCGTGCGCTGGAGCGTGAAATCAGCGGTTCGGCTACGGTCGAGTGCACGGCGCGCTCCAACGGATCTCCGGCGAACTGCCGCGTGGTGTCCGAAGAGCCTGCCGGAATGGGCTTTGGCCGCGCCGCCATTCGGGTGGTTCAGCGTGGACAACTGTCCCCGCGGACCGTCGATGGCGCCGCCCAAGACGCGACCTTCCGCGTCCGGGTGCCCTTCACCCTCGGGTGATCGTCACGGCAATAGACAGGACGCCCCGGAGAGCAATCTCCGGGGCGTTTTCGTTTGGGCTGTCACCCGCGAAATCTCCTGACGAAATGTGAGGAAGGCGCTTGATCGCCTGCCGCAGGCCCGGTAGAGAACGCGCCTCGCGATGAGCGGGCCGCCTTAGCTCAGTTGGTTAGAGCGCCGGTTTGTGGAACCGGAGGTCCTCAGTTCAAGCCTGAGAGGCGGTACCATCGCAAAGCGCGGCCGGGCTTGCAGCCCGCCGTCGTCGCGACCATCTCCTGATCGTCGGCCGTCCTATCCGCATTTAGGCCGATCCCCACATCGACAGGAGAAGGCCCCCATGAAGACGCGCAAGTTGGGTGCGAACGGCCCCAAGGTTTCGGCCATTGGCCTGGGCTGCATGGGCATGAGCGCCTTCTACGGCGGCGCCGACGAGGCCCAGTCCATTTCCGTCATTCATCGTGCGCTCGATCTGGGCATTACTCTGTTCGACACGGCCGAGATGTACGGTCCTCACATCAACGAGGCGCTGGTCGGCAAGGCGCTGAAGGGCCGGCGCGACCAGGCCTTCATCGCCACCAAATTCGGTATCAACTATAACGCCGACCGCACCAAGCTGATGACCGACGGCAGCCCGGCCAATGTGCGGCGCGCCATCGAGGGCAGCCTGCAACGCCTGGGCGTCGATCACGTTGATCTCTACTATTTGCACCGCGTCGATCCGGACACGCCGATCGAGGACACGGTCGGGGCGATGGCGGAACTGGTGAAGGAGGGCAAGGTCCGCTTCCTTGGCCTGTCTGAAGCCGCGCCCGACACTCTGCGCAAGGCCCATGCGACCCATCCGATCACGGCGCTGCAAACCGAATATTCGCTATGGAGCCGCGAGCCGGAGGACGAATTGTTCGCAGTCGTGCGTGAACTCGGCATCGGCTTCGTTCCGTATAGCCCGCTGGGGAGGGGCTTCCTGTCGGGCGATATCACCTCAATCGACGATCTGGACGCCGACGACTTCCGCCGCACCAACCCGCGCTTCATGGGCGAGAACTTCCAAAAGAATTTGGATTTGGTGGAGGCGGTGAAGGCCATTGCGTCGGACAAGGGCATAACCGCCGCTCAACTGGCCCTGGCCTGGGTGCTGGCCCAAGGCGGGGATTTGATTCCGATCCCCGGCACGCGTCGCATCGCCACCTTAGAGCAGAATGCAGCGGCCGTGGACGTCGTCCTGACGTCTGAAGAACTGGCGCAGATCCAGGCCGTCTTCCCGAAAGGCGCCGCGACGGGCCATCGCTACGCAGAGGCGGCGCGGGCGGCGCTAAACCGCTAGCTTTGACAAGCGGACAAGAAAAAGGCCCGGTCGGATCGCTCCGGCCGGGCCATTCTTTTGCCTCGCAACAAATCCTACTGGATGCGGGTCCAGGTCTGCGTCTTGCAGAGCGGGGCGACGATGCAGCCGCGCAGACGCAGGCTGTTGTCGTTTGTCATGGTGATGGTGCCGCGATAGGTGCCGCCGTCGGCCGGATTATAGACCGAGCCGTTGCGCCATTCCGTCGGACCGCCGGTGAAGCCCGTCAGCATCGGCAGATTGCGCAGGGTGCGGGTCCGCAGCGAGGAGTCACGATTATGCTCGTCACGCGCGTTGGCGTCGCGGCGGATGTGGTCCGAGGTCACCAGCGTGCCGCACAGCGCTTGGCCGCAGCGCGCGATCCGCACCTGACCGCCATTGGTCGGCGTCTGCCACAGGCCGGTTGGATCACCCGCCAGGGCCGGAGAGGCGAGGGCCGTCGCCAGCGCAGCGGCGGCCAGCATGATCTTGGTCTTCATGGTCGTTCCCTTGTTCAGGTCGCCTGTGCGACCCTTTGATGCACAAGGTGATCCGGCTTTCGGCCGAAAACAAGGCCGAAATGCTGCGCGAACACCAACGAAAACCGGACCTTAGGTCAAGTTATTAGCCTTGCGCCGAGTCGGTGGATCTCAACCGGCATGGCTCATTCGATCAGGGCCAGCCAGTCGTCCTCTGTGAGCACCTGGACACCGTGTTTCTCGGCGTCCTTGAGCTTGGAGCCGGCGCCGGGCCCGGCGACGAGGTAGTCGGTCTTCTTCGACACCGATCCCGAGACCTTTGCGCCCAGGCTTTCAGCACGGGCCTTGGCCTCGTCGCGCGTGAAGCGTTCCAGGGCGCCGGTGAAGACGACGGTCTTGCCGGCGACCGCCGTGTCGGACTTGGGGCGTTCGGCGTCGAGGATCTCGGTCAGTTCGGCTTCGAGCGCGGCGACGACCTGCAGATTATGCGGCTCGTGGAAGAAGTGGGCCAAGGCCTCCGCCGCAACAGGACCGACGCCGGTGACGCCGGCGATCTGGTTCAGGATTTCGGACGGGCCGTCCTCGCGCGCGACTCGGGCTAGTTCGATTAGGCCGGACCAGTCCTGAACCATCGTCGCCAACGACCGGCGGGCGGGGGCGGCCAGGCCGGGAAAGGCCTGGCTGATCTTCATGTCTATCGTGGCCTCGGGCCAGGGATCGACGGCGGGGGGCTTAGCCTCGGCCATCAGGGCCAGGACGCGGGGCGATATGGCGTGGGCGGCGGCCAGCCCGGTCCAGGCGTCGGACGGCACGCCCGAGGCGGCCTGGAGGCAGGCGGCCTTCAGCGCAGGCCAGCTCTCGAAGGCGCGGGCCAGCACGATGGAGGTCTGTTCGCCGATGTCGCGGATTCCCAAACCGAACAAGAACCTGTCCAGCGCGATGACGCGGCGGGCGTCGATGCCAGCGACCAGGTTGCGGATGCTGGTCTCGCCATAACCGTCGTCGCGTTCCAGCGCCTTCAGCCGCGCCTCGTCGCGCGCCAGTCGGAAGATGTCGGCAGGCTCCTTGATCCAGCCGCGCGCATGGAAGGCGACCAGCTGCTTTTCGCCCAATCCCTCTATGTCAAAGGCGCGGCGACCGACGAAATGCTTCAGCCGTTCGACGATCTGGGCGTCGCAGATCAGGCCGCCGGTGCAGCGGCGTTTGACCTCGTCGCCTTCGCGCACGGCTTCAGAGCCGCAGACGGGGCAGTGTTCAGGGAAGACATAGGGGGCGGCGTCGGCGGGACGTAACTCCGGGGCCACGCCCAGGATCTGGGGGATGACGTCGCCGGCGCGTTGCAGGCGGACGGTGTCGCCGATGCGGACATCCAGACGTTCTATCTCGTCTTCATTGTGCAGGGTGGCGTTGCGCACCACGACACCGCCGACGGTGACGGGATGCAGCCGGGCGACGGGGGTCAGGGAGCCGGTGCGGCCGACCTGGATGTCGATGCCCTCCAGCACCGTGGTCGCCTGCTGGGCCGGGAATTTGTGGGCGATGGCCCAGCGGGGGCTGCGGGCGACGAAGCCCAGCCGGCGCTGCCAGTCGATGCGATCCACCTTGTAGACCACGCCGTCGATGTCATAGCCCAGGGTCGCGCGGTCGCGTTCCAGCTCACGATAGACGGCGATCAGGCCCTCGGCGCCCTCGACCCGGCGCGAGCGGGCGTTGACGGGGAACCCCCAGGCCTTGAGCTTTTGCAGGGCGTCCCACTGGGTCTCGGCGAAGTCGCTGGAGTGTTCGCCCCAGGCGTAAGCGAAGAAGTTCAGCGGACGTTTGGCGGTGATCCGGGCGTCCTTCTGGCGCAGGGAGCCGGCGGCGAAGTTGCGGGGGTTGGCGTAGGTGCGGCGGCCTTCGGCCTCGGCGGCGGCGTTGAAGGCGGCGAAGGCGTCGTTGGGCGCATAGACCTCGCCCCGGATCTCGATCCGGTCGGGCCAGCCGTCGCCGGCCAGGGTCTGCTGCACATCGGCGATGGTGTTCAGATTGGCGGTGACGTCCTCGCCCGCGCGGCCGTCGCCGCGTGTGGCGCCGATCGTCAGCTTGCCATCGACATAGAGAAGATTGGCGGACAGGCCGTCGATCTTGGGTTCGGCGACGAAGGCGATCGGTTCATCGGAGGGCAGCTTCAGGAAGCGGGCGATCCGGGCGACGAAATCGCGGACCTCGCCCTCGTCGAAGGCGTTGTCCAGCGACAGCATGGGCACGCCGTGGCGCACCTCGGCGAACTGGGTTGAGGCGGCGGCGCCGACCTTGTTCGACGGCGAGTCTGAACGGATCAAATCGGGGAAGGCGGTTTCGATGGCCAGGTTGCGCGCACGCAGGGCGTCGTATTCCGCGTCGGAAATCTCGGGCGTCGCCTCGTTGTAGAGCGCGTCATGGCGGGCCATTTCGGCGGCCAGCCAGGCCAGGGCCTCGGCGGCCGTCTCGGCGGTGAGGTCTTCGACGGGGACTTCGAGAGGAATCGCGTTGGCCATGGCCGTCGTCATATCATCTGACGCGCCGCGCGTGCATCGCGCAAAGCCGATGATGACAGAACCGTAGGCTGACGCGCCGTCCGCTCTTCGCTAGGTTCGCGCGTCCTTATCGGAGCCTGTATGACTCGTTCGACCCTCTGCCTTTTCGTCGCTGGCGCCGCCCTGATCGTCAGCGGCTGCACCGCCGTTCCCGCGACATCTCCGAGTGCGCCGAGCGCCGTCGCGACTGGTCCGAGCCAACTGCTGGAGGACGTTCGCATCCTGTCGGCCGACGACATGCAAGGCCGCGACACGGGCTCAGAAGGCGGCGAGCGGGCGCGCGCCTATATCGTGTCGCGGCTGGAGGCCATGGGCGTTCAGGCGCCGCCGTTCGGGCGTTTGCAGCGGTTTGAGACGCCGGGCCGCACCCGCGAAGGCGTCAAGACCTTCAGCGGCGTCAACATCGTCGGCCTGATCCCCGGAACGCGCGTCGCCGACCGCTATATCGTGGTGACGGCCCATTATGACCACGTCGGCGTCAATGACGGCCAGATCTTCCACGGGGCCGACGACAACGCCTCGGGCGTGGCGACGATGCTGGAGCTGGCGGCGCGGCTTAAAGCCGAACCGCCGGAACACAGCGTGTTGATCGTTGCGCTGGACGGCGAGGAGCGGGGGCTGTTGGGCGCTCGCGAGTTCGTCAAGGCGCCGCCGGTGCCGCTGTCGTCGCTGAGCCTGAACCTGAACTTCGACATGACGGCGCGGGCGGAGACCGACGGCCATCTGTGGGTCACCGGAACCTATCAGCATCCGAATCTGCGCCCCGTGCTGGAGTCCGTTGCGTCGAACGGGGCGGTGTCCTTCGCCTTCGGCAAAGACACCCCGCAGGATACGGGCGAGAACAACTGGGTCGACGCCTCCGATCATGGCGCCTTCCACGAGGCGGGCGTGCCCTTCCTGTACATGGGCGTCGATTATCATCCCGATTATCATCGACCGAGCGACACCTTCGACCGGATCACGCCGTCGATCTTCACCAGCGCGACCGAGATCGCCATCGCCGGGTTCCGCGCCTTGGATCGGGCGCTTGATCGATGAGGTCGTCATGGGCGGTTGTGGCGGTCGTGGGCTTGCTGAGCCTGGCCGCTTGCGAGCGGCGCGACGCCGCGACACCGACGCCGGAAGCGACGTTCCGGCATCGTCTAAACGGCGATATCTCGGGCGACTATCGCCCGACAGATGGGGGAGCGAGCAGCCCGTGGCATCGCTGTTCATCGGACAGGACGAGGCCTTCGCCGCCTGGGAAGGCGGGTCCCGCGCTTCGCTGCCGCTGATCCTGTCGCTGACCGGGCCGCAAGGCGAGGCCAGGGTTTTGCCGGACGCCTATGTCGTCACCGACGATCGGGTGCAGATGCGCGGCTCCGCGCCCGGCTTGGGCCCGGTGGAACTGTCGGCGCGGATTGATCAGGGCGCATTGGCGACGGCGCGGCGGAATCTCGGAGATCAGACGCCTGTTGTCGCCGGGACGGTTTCGGCCAACGGTCGTCGCACGCCCTTCACGCTGAGTTGGTGGGGCGGCGACTGATCTGAGCAATCTGCGCTGACGACGCGCCGAGATTGCCAACCGCGCAATCCCAAGTCATGGTGACGCTTGGGGGCGCTGAATGTCGATATCGGAATTGGCCGGGTGCGGAGTGACGTCGACACGCGGCGTCGGTGCGTCTCGGCGCCGTGTTCGTCACGACCCGACCCGCGCCATGGATGTCGTCTTCGCCCTGATAGGCCTGCTTCTGACCTGGCCGCTCTTCGTTTTCATTGCTCTGGGCGTCAGGGCGCAGGACGGAGGGGCCGCGATCTTTCGCCAGCAGCGGATCGGGCGCGACGGCCGAGTATTCGACTGTCTCAAGTTTCGCTCGATGAGGATGGGCGCGGAGCAGGACCTGCCGTCAGCCTCTGATCCGGAATGGCAGGCGATGCGAAAGCTGACACACGATCCGCGCGTCACATCACTGGGCCTGCTTTTGCGACAATCCAGCCTGGATGAGCTGCCGCAGCTGATCAATGTGTTGAGGGGGGAGATGTCGCTGGTGGGCCCCCGACCGATCGTGATCGACGAGGTGGCGCGATACGGGCGTCGACTGGCCGACTACTGCGCGGTCCGCCCGGGCCTGACAGGGCTGTGGCAGGTGTCGGGGCGCAACGCCGTGCCCTATCCGCGCCGTGTGGCGATGGATGTCTGGTTCGTCAGAAACCGCACCATCGGCGTCTATCTGGCCATCCTGGCGCGCACGGTTCCAGCGGTGCTGAGCCGCCGGGGCGTGTCCTAGGGAAGACGCTCCTCAACGCCCTCGTCCGTGCCGATGATGGCCAGGTCGGCGAGATCCAGAAACAGCCCGTGCTCCACCACGCCGGTGATCAGTTTCAGATCGTCGGCCAGACGGACCGGATCGTGGATCGCCTTGCAGCCCGCGTCATAGATCAGATTACCGCCGTCGGTGCGGACCAGGCCGCGATCCGCCTGACGCACGCGCGCCGGCTGGTTGATGTCATGGTCGATCAGCACATCGGCGATGCGGTTGGCCGTCGTCTTGTGACCGAAGGCGACGACCTCGATCGGCAGCGGGAAGGTTCCCAGCACAGGTACGACCTTGGCCGCGTCGGCGATGACGATGCAGCGGGCCGAGGCCTCCCAAACCAGCTTCTCGCGCAGCAGGGCCGCGCCGCCGCCCTTGATCAGCGCCAGGCCCGGCCCGATCTCGTCGGCGCCGTCCACCGTCAGATCGATGCGCGGCGTGTCCTCCAGCGTCGACAACGTCAGCCCGAGTTCGCGCGCCAAGTCTGCGGTCTTCTCCGATGTGGGCACGCAGCGCAGGTCGGGCAGGTTGCGCGCCGCCAGCGCCTTGACGAACCAGGCTGCGGTGGATCCGGTGCCCAGGCCGACGATCATGCCAGCCTCCACATGGGCAGCGGCGGCCTCGCCGGAAAGGCGCTTCTGAGCATCTGCGTTCATGCTCGCTTCTTATGGGCTGTCGAAGATGCCGAGAAGGGCTTTGGTCTTTGAAGAGCGAACAATCATGCTATTCCACAGCCTAGTTCCAGATTTTTGAGGCCAGTCGTGTCGTCCCAAAGCCCGTTTGAAGCGCTTTTAGAAGCCGCCTTGGCCGATCCGTCACGATCAGGTGGGGTAGAAACTGCGCTGCTTGGCGCTGAACTGTATGTCTCTCCGACTGACGGAGCGCCTCCTGAGGGAACTGTTTTTGGGAGAGATGTTCCGTTCAGATTGAACGGCTTGAGTTTGGATGACGAGCGTCAAGCAACGGCTGCGTTCTCTCGACCAGAATTCGCCACTGCTGTCTTCGGCGAACCTGCCAGCATGGGTATTCGCGGACGTCACCTTTTGGAGGCATTCGAGAGCGGCTGGATCGTGCTGAATCCGGGGCAGCAGGTAGGCCTGGTTCTTTCGCCTTCTGATATCGCCGCGATTTTGGCTAGAGCAGGCGACGCTCAGCCGACAGTGGATAATCCGAACATTGAAGTGTTGACGCCAGAGCAAATGCCCACGGCTTTGATCGCTAATATGAAAGCGGTGCTTGATCATCCCGCTATTCACTCGGCTTGGGTCTCCCAAACTAGGGACCGAACGAGCGGAGAGACCGGATGGCGGATCGAAGTCTATGGCGATCTTGACGTGTCTGCCGTTCGAGAGCGCGTGCGTCAGGGCACTCTAGGCCTCGACTTTGGCGACGAGCCTCTGAATCTCGTTATTGGTCCCGCGTCAGACACACTGGGCGCAGGATGTAGGATCATCTGACTTTATTTAGCTCGTCTTGGAATCGTTCCTGCCTCTTGCGGTTTTCCGGAAACCAGCGGCCGCTTCGGGTTTGACGGTCTGACGCGCGCGGCCGAAGGCCATGGCGTCGGCGGGCACGTCCTCGGTGATGACGGAACCGGAGGCGATCAGGGCACCGTCGCCGATGACCACCGGGGCCACCAGGCTGGAGTTCGATCCGACGAAAGCGCCGGCGCCGACCTGGGTCTGAGCCTTGTTGAAGCCGTCGTAGTTGCAGAAGATCGTGCCTGCGCCGACGTTGGCGCCGGCGCCGACCGATCCGTCGCCCAGATAGGCCAAATGATTGGCCTTGGCGCCTTCGGCCATCTTCACGTTCTTGACCTCGACGAAGTTGCCGACCTTGACCCCGGTCGCCAGGTCCGCGCCGGGACGCAGGCGCGCATAGGGACCGACCTCGGCGCCGGCCGCGACCCGCGCGCCCTCGATATGGCTGAAGCTGCGAATGCGCGCGCCGCCCTCGATGACCGCACCAGGGCCGAAGACCACGAAGGGTTCGACGACCGTCCCGCCGCCGATCTGGGTGTCCCAGGCGAAATGGACGGTTTCGGGCGCCGCCATCGTCACGCCGGCCGCCAGGAAGGTGTCGCGTTGCACGGTCTGGAACAGGGCCTCGGCCTGAGCCAGCTCGGCCTGGGAGTTGACGCCCATCACCGCATCCTCTGCGGCGAAGACGGCGCGGGTCGGGTGGCCGCCTTGGCGGGCCAGAGCGACGACATCCGTCAGATAGTATTCGCCCTTGGCGTTTTCGTTCTTCACCTCGGCCAGCAGCGAGAAGAGCAGGCCGGCCGGCGCGGCCATGACGCCCGAGTTGCAGGCGGTGATGGCGAGAATCTCGGCCGACGCCTCCTTGGCCTCCGTGATGGCGGTCAGGGTGTCGCCTTCGACGATCAGACGGCCGTAGGCGCCCGGATCGCGAGCCTCGAACCCGATGACGGTGACGCCGTCGGCATTGAAGACGGGCTCGATGTCGGCGGCCTTCAGCAAAGGAACGTCGCCATAGGTGACGACCACCTCGCCGTCGAAGCCGGCCAGCGCCTGTTCGGCGGCGCGCACCGCATGGCCGGTGCCGAGCGGCGGGTCCTGGACCGCAATGGCGGCCTCGCCCAGCCGCTTGACGACATGGGCCCGGACCTCCGGCGAGTGATTGCCGACCACGACGACGATGCGTTCGCACCCCAGGCCGTCCGCCGCATCGATGGCGTGGTCCAGCATGGCGCGGTGGGCGACGGTGTGCAGCACCTTGGGCAACGGCGACTTCATCCGCGTGCCCTGGCCGGCGGCGAGAATGATGGCGGCGCGGGCGCGTGTCTGGCTGGTCATGAATCGTCTCGCAGTCTAGTCGTCCTGCGATCTAGCCCATCATGCGGGCCAGCGGGAGATGTGGATGAGCGATCGCGACCTGGAAGGCTGGACCATCGCCTTCGACCTGGATGGGACGCTGGTCGATTCCGCCCCGGATCTGATCGGCACGCTGAACCGGATTCTGGTCGAGGAGGGGTTGCCGCCCGTGCCGATGGAGTCCGCCTCGACGCTGATCGGATCGGGCGCTCGGGCGCTGCTGGTGCACGGTTTCGAAGCCGCCGGCGCGTCGGTCGAGCGGGCAAAGTCCGACGATCTGTTCGAGCGGTTCCTGGCCGATTACGCCGCCCATATCGCCGACGGCTCACAGCCTTTCGAGGGCGTGGTCGAGACGCTGGAGCGGCTCAGCGCGCGGGGCGCAATCCTGGTCGTGGCCACCAATAAGCGTTCGGACCTGTCGGAGCTGTTGTTGGGCAAACTGGACCTGACCCGACATTTCGCCGCCATCGTCGGGCCGGATCGGGTCAGCGCGCGCAAGCCCTCGGGCGCCCATCTGAAGGAGGCCGTCGTGATCGCAGCAGGTGATCCCGAACGGGCCATCATGGTGGGTGACGCTGCACCGGATGCGGATGCCGCCCGAGACGCCGGCATGCCCTGCATTCTGACGACCTTCGGCTTCACGCCGACGCCCGTCGAAGACCTGGGCGGGGACGTGCTGATCGACGCCTTCGGAGACGTAGAAGAGGCGATCGACGGCATCCTCTCCGACTTCTACGTAAGGCGGGCGCTGAAATTCTGAAGCCAGCCGACAGGAAATCTGTCGGCTGAATGATCGCTGCTGCGGTTGCGGATCGCCATGGCGATGGACAGATTGGCGCACCCCTGCTGAAAGTGCCGTCATGCTCGCTCGCTTTTTCAAGATCCCGCTGTGGCAGCGGACCGCCGCCGGCTTCATCCTCGGCATCATCGCCGGGCTGATCCTGCGCGAGCGGGCCGAGACCTGGCTTCAGCCGATCGGCGACGTCTATCTGAACCTGATCCGCATGGTGGTGGCGCCGCTGGTGCTGTTCACCATCGCCAGTTCCATCGCCAAGCTGGGGGAAGGGGCGGGGGCCGTGCGGTTGGGGGTGCGGACCATCCTCTGGTTCGCCATCACGTCGCTGCTTGCTGTGCTGGTCGGTTTCGCCTTCGGTCACATCATCAATCCGGGCGTCGGCCTGTCCAACCTGCCGCTGGGCGAGGTGAAAGAGCGCGTAATCCCGACGCCGCTGGAAGTCTTGATCGGCGTCGTGCCGACCAATCCGTTCGCGGCCCTGGCCGAAGGCAAGGTGCTTCAGATCATCTTCTTCTCGGCCCTGGTCGGCATGGCCCTGGTGGCGCTGGGCGACCGGGCGCAGGGCGTTCGGCGTCTGGTGGATGAGGGTGCGGCCATCATCTTCCGCATCACCCGCTGGGTGATCCAGTTGACGCCCATCGGCGTGTTCGGCCTGATCGGATCGGTCGTCGGCGGCTACGGCTGGGAGGCGCTGCTGCCTCTGGTGAAGTTCATCCTGGCCATCTACGCCGCCTGCCTGTTCCACATCCTGATCGTCTATTCGGGCCTGCTGAAGGTGCATGGCCTGAAAGTGACCAGCTTCTTCCGCGGCGCCTTCGCGGCCCAGCAGACCGCATTTGCGACCTCATCCTCGCTGGGGACGTTGCCGATCACCCTGCGCCAGACGGTTGAGCGGCTGGGCGTGCCACAGGCTTATGCCGCTTTCGCCGTGCCCCTGGGGGCCAATGTGAAGATGGACGGGTGCGGGGCCATCTATCCGGCCATCGCCTCGATCTTCATCGCCCAGTATTTCAAGATCGATCTGACGCTGACCCAATATGTTCTGATCGGCCTGACGGCGGTGCTCGGCTCGCTGGGGACGGCCGGCGTGCCGGGGACCAGCATCGTCATGCTGACCCTGACCCTGTCGACCGCCGGCCTGCCGCTGGAAGGCATCGGCTATATCGTCGCCATCGACCGGATCATCGACATGATGCGCACCGCGACCAACGTCACCGGACAGATGCTGGTGCCGGTGCTGGTCGCCAAGGAAGAGGGCATCCTCAACCAGGACATCTACAGCGGTCACGTCGCCTGGCTGCCGGGCGACCCGGAAGCCGATACGCCCGAAGGCGTTCGCGCCGCCGGAATCTGAAACAGGCGCTTGCGCGGGGCCGGCGACCGGGCTATGTCGCCGCCTCCGCAAGGCAAGGACGCGTAGCTCAGCGGGAGAGCACCTCGTTCACACCGAGGGGGTCACAGGTTCAATCCCTGTCGCGTCCACCATTCTTTCCTTCCGACATCTGATCTGCGCCGCGACGAATGCTCGCGGGGCTGAACGCGCGGCTGTGTTGGGCGTTTGTCGTCCATGACCTTTTTCGCTCGCATACTGATCGCTCTGGACGCCGCGACCAAGATGTTGACCGGTAAGGAGCGTCTGCTCTGACGAGCAATCCTCGGGCGTCGGGCTTTTGCGATTGCGCTGACCGCGATGCATCGCCACCTTCGCTGTCGAATCAAGATATGAGACGAGAACGCCGATGGCTCGCAAACCCAACTACAGCTTTGAGCGTCAGGAACGCGAGCGCGCCGCAGCGCTGAAGGCGGCCGAGAAGGCGGCGGCCAAGGCCGAACGCAAAGCTGAAGCTGCGGCGGAAAAGTCGCCTTCTTCGGAAGACTGACATTTCGCGGCAAAATCCTCCTGTCTTTTCGTTGTTTGAATAGGCGCGAAGTCCTATTCTTGCGCGATGACACGCTGGACCCCTGAAAGCTGGAGAACAAAGACCGCCCTGCATATGCCGGCGGACTATCCGGATCCTGCCGCCCTCGCGCGGGTGGAAGACGAGCTGCGCGCCTTGCCGCCGCTGGTCTTCGCCGGCGAAGCGCGGCGCCTGACGTCGAAGCTGGCGCAGGTCGAGCGGGGCGACGCCTTCCTGCTGCAGGGCGGCGACTGCGCCGAGAGCTTTAAGGAGTTCTCGACCGACAATATCCGCGACACCTTCCGCCTGATCCTTCAGATGGCGGTCGTGCTGACCTTCGCCGGGCGCAAGCCGGTGGTGAAGGTGGGCCGGATCGCCGGCCAGTTCGCCAAGCCCCGTTCGTCTCCGCTGGAGGAGATCGACGGCGTCGAACTGCCCAGCTATCGCGGCGACATCATCAACGGCATGGGCTTCACGCCGGAAGAGCGCGCGCCCGATCCGCAGCGTCTGATCCGCGCCTACAACCAGTCGGCCTCGACGCTGAACCTGCTGCGGGCCTTCGCTGGCGGCGGCTATGCCGACCTGTACAACATCCATCGCTGGACCCTGGGCTTCGCCGGAGACAACGCCGCCGGCGCGCAGTACCGCGAGCTTGCTGACAAGATCACCGAGGCCCTGGCCTTCATGGAGGCGGTCGGCGTCACGCCCGAGACCCATCCGGATCTAAGCCGGGTCGAGGTCTTCACCAGCCACGAGGCCCTGCTGCTGAACGTCGAGAGCGCCCTGACGCGTCTGGACGGCGGTTCCGGCGAGTGGTTCGACACCTCGGCCCATATGCTGTGGATCGGCGAGCGCACGCGTCAGCTGGACGGCGCCCACGTCGAGTTCATGAAGGGGATCAAGAATCCCATCGGCGTGAAGTGCGGACCGACCATGACGTCCGACGATCTGCTGCCGCTGATCGACGCCCTGAACCCGGACAATGTCTCGGGTCGTCTGACGCTGATCGGACGCTTCGGTCACGACAAGGTCAGTGAGCGCCTGCCCAAGCTGATGCGCGAGGTGAAGGCCTCGGGCCGCAAGGTGATCTGGTCCATCGATCCGATGCACGGCAACACGTTGAAGGCCGGCAACGGCTACAAGACCCGGCCGTTCGACCGGATTATGGGCGAGGTGAGAACCTTCATCGACGTGGCCGAGGCGGAAGGGGTCCACCCCGGCGGCGTCCACTTGGAAATGACCGGCCAGAACGTCACCGAGTGCATCGGCGGCGCCCAGGCGGTCACCGAGGATGACTTGTCCAATCGTTATCACACTCACTGCGACCCGCGCCTGAACGCCGACCAGGCGCTGGAACTGGCCTTCCTGGTGGCGGAGCGGCTGAAGGCCGGGCGGGTGGCGCAGTCGGCGGCGGCCTAGCCGTCGTCAGCGCCTCAAATGCGGGCCGATCCGGTCATGGTGACGCCACCGAGGCAGCGCCAGATCGATCCGACACCGAGGGAGTGATCGATGCAATCAGCGGCTGCAAGTGAAGAAAAGCCCGGCCGGGTCGCCTATCAGGGCGCGCCCGGATCGTTCAGCCATGAGGCCTGTCTGGCCCTGCGTCCGTGGGACGAGGCTGTGGCGTTCGAAACCTTCGCCCAGGCCCTCGATGCGCTGCGCGCCGGCGACTGCGGTTGCGCCCTGATCCCGGTCGAGAACTCGACCATAGGCGTGGTCGAGCCGGCCGCGACCCTGGTAGGCGGGCTTGGCGTGGAGCCCGTCGCCGAGGTCTGGCGGCCGATCCGTCATGCGCTGATGGCGGTCGACGGCGCGCGCCTGTCCGACATCCGCACGGTCGAAAGCCACCCCATCGCCCTGGCCCAGTGCAAGGGCACGCTCGCCGGTTTGAATGTCGAGGTTATCGAGCATTTCGATACCGCAGGCGCGGCCCGCGACGTCGCCGAAGCGGGCGATCCGACGCGGGCGGCCATCGCCCCGGTGGGCGCCGCCGAGGTGTACGGCCTGTCGATCCTGCGCAACGACTTGCAGGATTCCGGCGATAATCAGACGCGTTTTGTCCTGTTGAGCTTCCCTGAGGGTTGACGGCGCACGGTCTTTGCGTCCTTAAGACACCCACGGATCGCAACACGATCCGCATAAACCGGAACCGGACCATGTCCCGCCTGCGCGCTCTTTCTGTTTCTTTCGACCGTTCGCGCGCGGTTTCCGGCCTCTATTTCGGCTACGGCTTTTACGGCTTTCGATACGCCGGCTGAGGCGTCGGGCGCACTCCGTCCCTGACTGCTTCACCGGCGACCGCTCTGGACGAGAGCGGCGGTTCGCCCCTGCACATATCGAATCTCAGAATGCCGAAAGCCCTTTCTCATGCCCCATTCCAATCTTCAGCAAGTCTGGCCTGACATGGCCGACCTGACCCCCGAACAGCAGGCGCTGGCCGCCCTGCGCGCCGAAATCGACGGCATCGATGACCAGATCCTGGCGCTGTTCGAGCAACGCCTCGCCATCGCCGCCACCGTCGGCCGGGCCAAGGACGCGCCCACCGGACCGCACACCAAGCTGCGTCCCGATCGCGAGCAGACCGTCCTTTCGCGCATGCTGAAGCAGGCCAAGCCCGAGAACGTAGAGGCGGTCGAACATCTGTGGCGCGAGATCGTCGGATGGGGCCTGGCGCGCCAGGGCCGGCTTCAGGTGCAGGTCTGGGCCCCGATCGAACCGACCCGCGCCTATGATGGCGCGCGCCTGCGCTTCGGCGCCGCTGCAGACATCAAGATGGTGCGCGATCCGCAAAAGGCTCTGGCTTTCGCCGCCGAGGGCCACGGCATCGCCGTGCTGGCGATCAATACCGAGGACGCCTGGTGGATGGGGCTGCGTCGAGAATGGTCGATGCTGAGCGTGTTCGACGGCTACGGCGGCGAGACCCCGACGTCTCTGGCCGTCGGCAAGATCGATCCGCCGGCTCTGCCCAAGGGCCGACGCGTGGTGGTCACCGCGGGCGGAGACGCCGGCGACGGCGGCGGCGCGCGGCGCTGGGGCCTGAACACCCACCATGGCTGGACCATCGCCCTGACCGACGCCGATCTGGCGCCAGGCGACGCCGAGGGCTGCGTCGGCGCGATCGGCTGATCTTATAGGGCCGCATCCGGCGAATGGATGCGGCCCTTGTCGTTTCAGACCGCCATATTGTCGATCAGTCGCGTCTTGCCCAGCCAGGCGGCGGCCAGGATGCGGGCGGGGGCGTCGACGATGTCGTTGCGGAACGGCGTCAGGTCCTCGGCGTGGCGGATGGCGACGTAATCGACCCGATCAAACCCGGCTTTCAGAAGCGCGGCATAGGCTTCACGCTCGACGCCGGGCAGGGGGCGGCCGCTTGAGGCATGGACGCCAGCCTCCGCCAGAATGCCGTTCAGCCGCCGCGCGGTCTCAAGCTCGGTCTCTGACAGGTAGGCGTTGCGTGACGACAGGGCCAAGCCCCAGCCGTCCCGCTCCGTCGGCGCGCCGACGATCTCGACCGGCAGATCCAGGTCGCGCACGAACCGACGAACGACCATCAGCTGTTGGTAGTCCTTCTCGCCGAAGACCGCGACATCGGGCTGGACCTGGTTGAACAGCTTGGTGACGACCAGGGCGACCCCGCCGAACATCTGAGGCCGGAAATCGCCCTCGAGACCCAGCGCCGGGCCGGCGACGGCGACGCTGGTCGCAAAGCCTTCCGGATACATCGCGTCGGCTGAGGGCGCGAACATCAGATGGCAGCCGGCGCCGGACAGCAGACGGGCGTCTTCCTCCTGCTGGCGGGGATATTTGCCCAGATCCTCATGCGCCGCGAACTGGGTCGGATTGACGAAGTTGGAGGCGACGACGCGGTCAGCGCGGCGTGCGGCCTCGCGCACCAGGGTCAGGTGGCCTTCATGCAGGGCGCCCATGGTCGGAACCATGCCGACGCTCAGGCCTTGACGTTTCCAGTCCCGGACGACCGCCCGCAGGTCGGCGACGGTGCGGACGACGGGGAGGGGGGCGGCGTCTGTCATGATGAAGCGATTAACCTTTCCGCTTAAGCCTGTTGATGCACCAGACCGCAAAGTCTGGGCTCTAGGGTGGTGCTTATGACGCCCGCAGAAGCGACCCGTCCAGTTCTGATCGCCCTGGCCTTCGCCAGCAGCCTCGCCGTCGCCGGCTGCGGCGCGGTGGATAGCGATCCCCATCGGTTCAGCGCGATGGCCGAGAACGTCGCGGCGATCGACATTCCGCTCTCGGCCGGTGGTCGCGAAACCCGGCATACCCTGGCTGAAAAGGCGGGACTGCGGCCTATGCGCTTCACGCCCGTCAAGGTGGCCGTCATGGATCCCCACGCCATGTGGGACGCTCGAGACGTTCAGGCGGGTCTGCGTCCCGTCGATGAGGATACCGGGCTGCGCGACGCGGTTGTACGGGCTGCCCCGCCGGCGGTCGTGAAAGCCGTTGCAGATGAGGCGATCTCGCGGGTTCAAGCGCCCGTGTTGCGTCCCACCAGTCTCATGGCGGCGACGGAAACCGGGAGAACGATCCAACTGGGCGCCTATTCCAGTGCGGCCGGCGCGCGCCAGGCCTGGGATCGGATGAAGGCCACGTCAGACCTGTCGGGATTGTCGCCGATCTATCAGGAGGTCGAGGTGGGCGGCCGTCGCCTGACGCGGCTGAAGGTCGGGCCAGTCCCGACCGAAACCGCCGCTGCGGTATGCCGCTCCGCCGCTGTCGCCGACGCCTGGTGCGCGCGCAACAGCTGACCGACCCCGGTTCGCCGTCCACAGGTCTGCGTTAAGGTTCCGTTGACGTTTGGCGCTTTGAGGCCGAGTCTCTGCGGACCTAGGACCGCGCAGTCTGAGTCGCGCGGTCGGCACAGAGGATTCCCTCGAATGACGCAGCCGCATGTGATCGTCCTCGGCAACGAAAAGGGCGGGGCGGGTAAGTCCACCCTGGCCATCCACATCGTGACCGGCCTGCTGCACGCCGGGCGCTCGGTGGCGATCATCGATCTGGACCTGCGCCAGCGCTCGATGCAGCGCTTCTTCCACAATCGTCTGGCCTGGCTGGGGGCGAACGGGCACGATCTGCCCCAGCCGTTCATTCCTGACATGGGCGACGGCAAGGCCCTGGCCAAGGCGGACGTCGCCGACCAGATCGCCACCTTCGAGCGCGCCTTCGACGAAGCGGCGGCGCGGGGTGTCGATTGCATCCTGATCGACACGCCTGGCGGCGACACGGCGGTGTCGAACGCCGCCCACGCCCGCGCCGACCAGATCGTGACGCCGATGAACGACAGCTTCGTCGATTTCGACCTGCTGGGCGACGTGGATCCGGTCACCCTGGAGCTGCTGAAGCCCTCGATCTATTCCGAGAGCGTCTGGGAAGCGCGCAAGCAGCGCGCCATCGCCCAGGGCCGTCACGCCACGATCGACTGGTTGGTGGTCACCAATCGCCTCGCCGTCGCGGAGGCGCGCAACCGCAAACGTCTGGAAGAACGGATGACCAAGCTGGCCAAGCGCGTCGGCTTCCGCGTCGGTCCCGGCCTGCGTGACCGGGTCATCTATCGCGAACTGTTCCCGTTCGGCCTGACGGTGGCCGACCTGTCGAACGACATCCGGCCGGTCGCGGTGTCCCTGGCCCACGTCGCTGCGCGCCAGGAGATGCGCAATCTGATGATGGCCATGGGTCTGGAGCAGGTTCTCAGCCCTTTGGACGTGGCGGCCTGATCGCCTGATGGGGTTGATCTGGCTGGCCCTGGCGGCGATCGCCGTCTGGGCGCTGGTGCGGCTGGGCCGACAGACCGAGCGACGCGGACGCGCTCACTGGCGCGTGACGGCGACCCTGCTGGGCGCAGTTCTGCTGGCCGGCGGCGCGCTTGCGGCGTTTCGTGGGTCGTGGCTGACGGCGGCGGCGTTGGCCGGGGCAGGGCTCTATCTGGCCTGGTCGTCCCGGCAGCGACCGATCATCCGATCCGAACCCATCAGCGAAGCGGACGCCCGCGCCGTACTAGGCGTCGGGCCAGCCGCGACCGAGGCCGAAATCCGCGCAGCCTGGAAACGCGCCATGGCCCGCGCCCATCCCGATCAGGGCGGCACGGAAGGGCTGGCGACGCGCGTCAACGCCGCGCGTGATCGGCTGCTGGGAAAAGCCGGGCGCCGCTGATCGTCAACCCGGCTTGACGTCCAGCAGTTCGACAGAGAAGCGCAGGGTCGAGTTGGGCGGCAGTTCGTCTCCACCGACCCAGCGCGAGCCATAGCCCAGCGAGGCGGGGATGACGAACTCGTAGATTTCCCCGACGCGCATCAGGGTCACGCCCTCGGTCCAGCCCTTGATCACGCGGTTCAGGGGGAATTCGGCCGGCTCGTTGCGGGCGTAGGAACTGTCGAACTCGCGCCCGTCGATGAAGGTGCCGCGATAGTGGACCTTGACCGTGTCGGTCGCCTTGGGCTGAGCACCCTCGGGGTGGGCCTTGCCGACGCGGCGGTATTGCAGGCCGCTTTCGGTGGTGGTCCAGCCGCGCCGGGCCCCATTCCAGGCGAGGTAGGCGGTATTGCCGGCGTCCCAGGCCTGCTGCGGCGTCAAGGCGCCTTGGCCGTTGACCTGATCCGCGGCGCGCGCGGCGGCCGAAGCCGTCTCGGCATAGGTCACCGGCTCGCGGTGGGTGGCGCAGGCGGAGAGGGCGAGAGCGGCGAGAAGGGGCAGGGCGATCCGTGTCATAAGGCGACGCTAGATCAGCCCATCGTCGCTCGCAACGAGATTGCTCGGCTCTGTCGAAAAGGTTCCCTGGGGCCTTTATTTCGTCGCGAATGCGCGTATATGTGCGCGCTCCGCAACACTCCATATGAGTCTGCGCGCAAGCGCCGAGGCCCGGTCCGTCGCCCTCCGACCGAGCGAAGGCGCGGCTCCTTCCCAGGGAGCCGGTCCATTTCAGGCGTCCTGGCCCGGCAGCGGGCCGAGGGTGGATGCCGAAACCCTGGCTGCGGACGCGGAAACGCGCGCCGTGGCTGCTGCATTTCACGCACGTCTTCCCCGGGGCGTGCGCCATGGGAAACACTGAATGACTGACGTCGCCCACGATCTCGCCATCAACGGTCAGATCGCTTCCGCCACCTCGTTCACCGGCAAGAAGCGCATCCGCAAATCCTTCGGGCGTATCCCCGAAGCGATCGCGATGCCGAACCTGATCGAGGTTCAGCGCGCTTCCTACGAACAGTTCCTGCAGCGCGAGGTCCGTCCGGGCGTCCGCAAGGAGCAAGGCATCGAGGCGGTCTTCAAGTCGGTGTTCCCGATCAAGGACTTCAACGAGCGCGCCATCCTGGAATACGTCTCGTACGAGTTCGAAGAGCCGAAGTACGACGTCGAGGAGTGCATTCAGCGCGACATGACCTATGCCGCGCCGCTGAAGGTCAAGCTGCGCCTGATCGTGTTCGAAACCGACGAGGAAACGGGAGCCCGTTCGGTCAAGGACATCAAGGAGCAGGACGTCTACATGGGCGACATCCCGCTCATGACGGACAAGGGCACCTTCATCGTCAACGGCACCGAGCGCGTGATCGTCTCGCAGATGCACCGTTCGCCGGGCGTCTTCTTCGACCACGACAAGGGTAAGACGCACTCGTCGGGCAAGCTGTTGTTCGCCGCCCGCGTGATCCCGTACCGCGGCTCGTGGCTCGACTTCGAGTTCGACGCCAAGGACGTGGTCTATGTCCGCATCGACCGCCGCCGCAAGCTGCCCGCCACGACCTTCCTGATGGGTCTGGGCATGGACGGCGAAGAAATCCTGAAGACCTTCTACGAGACCGTGCCTTACGAGAAGCGCGGCGAAGGCTGGGTCACGCCTTACAAGGCCGAGCGCTGGCGCGGGGTTAAGCCGGAGTTCGACCTGATCGACGCCGACACCGGCGAAGTGGTCGCCCAGGCCGGTCAGAAGATCAGCGCCCGCGCAGCCAAGAAGCTGGGCGAGACGACGACCTCGCTGTCGCTGGCCGCCGACGCCCTGGTCACCAAGTACTTGGCCAATGACGCCGTCAACTTCGAGACCGGCGAAATCTTCGCCGAGGCCGGCGACGAACTGGACGCCCCGACCATCGAAGTGCTGGAGCAAAACGGCTTCACCACCATCGAAGTGCTGGACATCGACCACGTCACGGTCGGCGCCTACATGCGCAACACCCTGCGCGTGGACAAGAACGACAACCGCGAGGACGCCCTGTTCGACGTCTATCGCGTGATGCGTCCGGGCGAGCCGCCCACCCCGGAAGCCGCCGAGGCCATGTTCAACTCGCTGTTCTTCGACAGCGAACGCTACGACCTGTCGGCCGTCGGCCGGGTCAAGATGAACATGCGTCTGGAAAGCCCCGAGGTCTCCGACGAGATCCGCGTTCTGCGCAAGGAAGACGTGCTGAAGGTGCTGCAGATCCTGGTCGGCCTGAAGGACGGCCGCGGCGAGATCGACGACATCGACAACCTGGGCAATCGCCGGGTCCGTTCGGTCGGCGAGCTGCTGGAAAACCAGTACCGCGTCGGTCTGCTGCGGATGGAGCGCGCCATCAAGGAGCGCATGTCCTCGGTCGATATCGACACGGTCATGCCGCACGACCTGATCAACGCCAAGCCGGCCGCCGCCGCGGTTCGCGAGTTCTTCGGTTCGTCGCAGCTGTCGCAGTTCATGGACCAGACGAACCCGCTGTCGGAAATCACCCACAAGCGTCGTCTGTCGGCGCTTGGCCCGGGCGGTCTGACGCGTGAGCGCGCGGGCTTCGAAGTCCGCGACGTGCACCCGACCCACTACGGCCGCATCTGCCCGATCGAAACGCCGGAAGGCCCGAACATCGGCCTGATCAACTCGCTGGCCACCCACGCGCGCGTCAACAAGTACGGCTTCATCGAGAGCCCGTACCGCCGCGTGAAGGACGGTCAGGCCCAGGGCGAGGTGGTCTACATCTCGGCCATGGAAGAGTCGAAGTACACGATCGCTCAGGCCAACATCGAACTGAAGAACGGCCAGATCGTTGAGGACCTGGTCCCTGGCCGGATCAACGGTGAATCCCAGCTCCTGAACAAGGACGCCGTGGACATGATGGACGTGTCGCCGAAACAGGTCGTTTCGGTCGCTGCGGCCCTGATCCCGTTCCTGGAAAACGACGACGCCAACCGCGCACTGATGGGCGCCAACATGCAACGCCAGGCCGTGCCTCTGGTGCAGTCGGACGCGCCGCTGGTCGGCACCGGCATGGAAGCGGTCGTGGCCGTGGACTCCGGCGCCGTCGTGGTCGCCCGTCGTGACGGCGTCGTCGAACAGATCGACGGCACCCGGATCGTCGTGCGCGCCACCGGCGACGTGGACGCCGCCCGCTCGGGCGTCGACATCTACCGCCTTTCGAAGTTCCAGCGTTCGAACCAGTCGACCTGCATCAACCAGCGCCCGATCGTGCGCGTGGGCGATCAGGTGAAGGGCGGCGACGTCATCGCCGACGGTCCGTCGACGGACCTGGGCGAACTGGCCCTGGGCCGCAACGCCCTGGTCGCCTTCATGCCCTGGAACGGCTACAACTTCGAAGACTCCATCCTGATTTCCGAGCGCATCGTGCGCGACGACGTCTTTACCTCGATCCACCTGGAAGAGTTTGAAGTCGCCGCCCGCGATACGAAGCTTGGCCCTGAGGAAATCACGCGCGACATCCCCAACGTCGGCGAAGAAGCCCTGCGCAACCTCGACGAAGCGGGCATCGTGGCCATCGGCGCCGAGGTTCAGCCGGGCGACATCCTGGTCGGCAAGGTGACGCCGAAGGGTGAGTCGCCCATGACGCCGGAAGAGAAGCTGCTGCGCGCCATCTTCGGCGAGAAGGCTTCGGACGTGCGCGATACCTCCCTGCGCCTGCCGCCCGGCGTCGCCGGCACGATCGTCGATGTTCGCGTCTTCAACCGTCACGGCGTCGACAAGGACGAGCGCGCCATGGCGATCGAACGCGCCGAGATTGAACGTCTGGGCAAGGACCGCGACGACGAGCTCAAGATCCTCGAGCGCAACGTCTATGGCCGCCTGAAGCCGCTGATCGTGGGCAAGAACGCCGTGTCGGGGCCCAAGGGCATCGGCCGTGGCGAACTGACCGACGAGAAGCTGGCCGAGGTCAGCCGTGGTCTGTGGTGGCAGATCGCCCTGGACGACGAAAAGGCCATGGGCGAGCTGGAAGCGATGAAGCGCCAGTTCGAGGACGCTCGCAAGCAACTGGACCGTCGTTTCGAAGACAAGGTCGAGAAGCTGCAGCGCGGCGACGAACTGCCCCCCGGCGTGATGAAGATGGTCAAGGTCTTCGTGGCCGTGAAGCGCAAGCTTCAGCCCGGCGACAAGATGGCCGGCCGTCACGGCAACAAGGGCGTCATCTCCAAGATCCTGCCGATCGAGGACATGCCGCACCTTGAAGACGGCACCCACGTCGACGTCGTTCTGAACCCGCTGGGCGTGCCTTCGCGCATGAACATCGGCCAGATCTTCGAAACCCACCTGGGTTGGGCCGCCGCCGGTCTGGGCAAGCAGATCTCCGGTCTGCTGGAAGCCTGGCAAGGGGGTGGTCAGAAGCAGGCTCTGATCGAGCGTTTGACCGAAATCTACGGCCCGGAAACCCCGCTGCCGGAAGATGAGGAAGAACTGGTCGAACTGGCGAAGAACCTGTCCAAGGGCGTCCCCTTCGCGACCCCGGTCTTCGACGGCGCGCACATCGGCGACATCGAGCGTCTGCTGGAAGAGGCGGGGCTGAACAAGTCGGCCCAGTCGATCCTGTACGACGGTCAGACCGGCGAGCAGTTCAAGCGTCCGGTCACGGTCGGCTACATCTACATGCTGAAGCTGCACCACTTGGTCGACGACAAGATCCACGCCCGCTCCATCGGCCCGTACTCGCTGGTCACCCAGCAGCCGCTGGGCGGCAAGGCGCAGTTCGGCGGTCAGCGCTTCGGGGAAATGGAGGTCTGGGCTCTGGAAGCTTACGGCGCCGCCTACACCCTGCAGGAGATGCTGACGGTGAAGTCCGACGACGTGGCCGGCCGGACCAAGGTCTACGAGGCCATCGTCCGTGGCGACGACAGCTTCGAGGCCGGCATTCCCGAGAGCTTCAACGTGCTCATCAAGGAAATGCGTTCGCTGGGTCTGAACGTGGAGCTGGGGAACAGCTGATTCGGATCACGAGCCCTCTCTCGCCACGGCGGGGGAGGGCGATCCCTCCGCTTTTCTCCGTTCTGAATAATTTTCGCGGGTCAGCCCCGCAGAAGGAATCAAGATGAACCAGGAAGTCCTGAACATCTTCAACCCGGTCCCGGTCACCCCGACCTTCGACCAGATCAAGATCGCCCTGGCCTCGCCCGAGAAGATCCGTTCGTGGTCGTTCGGCGAGATCAAGAAGCCGGAAACCATCAACTACCGTACGTTCAAGCCCGAGCGTGACGGCCTGTTCTGCGCGCGTATCTTTGGCCCGACCAAGGATTACGAATGCCTGTGCGGCAAGTACAAGCGCATGAAGTACAAGGGCATCATCTGCGAGAAGTGCGGCGTCGAAGTCACCCTGGCCCGCGTTCGCCGCGAGCGCATGGGTCACATCGACCTGGCTGCGCCGGTCGCCCACATCTGGTTCCTGAAGTCGCTGCCCAGCCGCATCTCGCTGATGCTGGACATGGCGCTGAAGGACGTCGAGCGCGTCCTGTACTTCGAAAACTACATCGTCACAGAGCCGGGCCTGACCCCGCTGAAGCAGAACCAACTGCTGACGGAAGACGAGTTCTATCGCTATCAGGAAGAGTTCGGCGATGACGGCTTTACCGCCGAAATCGGCGCCGAGGCCGTCCGCAACCTGCTGATGGGCATCGACCTGAACGCGGAAGCCGAAAAGCACCGCGCAGAGCTGGCCGACAATCCCTCGGAAATGAAGGCCAAGAAGGCGTCCAAGCGCCTGAAGCTGATCGAAGCCTTCCTGGAATCGGGCAACAAGCCCGAGTGGATGATCCTGACGATCGTGCCGGTCATCCCGCCGGAACTGCGTCCGCTGGTGCCGCTGGACGGCGGTCGTTTCGCGACCTCCGACCTGAACGACCTGTATCGCCGCGTCATCAACCGCAACAATCGCCTGAAGCGCCTGATGGAGCTGCGCGCGCCGGACATCATCATCCGTAACGAAAAGCGGATGCTGCAGGAGTCTGTCGACGCCCTGTTCGACAACGGCCGTCGAGGTCGCGTGATCACGGGCGCCAACAAGCGTCCGCTGAAGTCGCTGGCCGACATGCTGAAGGGCAAGCAGGGTCGCTTCCGTCAAAACCTGCTGGGCAAGCGCGTCGACTATTCGGGTCGTTCGGTCATCACCGTGGGTCCGGAACTGAAGCTGCACGAGTGCGGCCTGCCCAAGAAGATGGCGCTGGAGCTGTTCAAGCCGTTCATCTATGCGCGCCTGGACGCCAAGGGCCTGTCGGGCACCGTCAAGCAATCCAAGCGCATGGTCGAGCGCGAGCAGCCCGCCGTCTGGGACATCCTGGATGAGGTCATCCGCGAGCACCCGGTTCTGCTGAACCGCGCGCCGACGCTTCACCGCCTGGGCATCCAGGCGTTCGAGCCCAAGCTGATCGAGGGCAAGGCCATCCGCCTGCACCCGCTGGTCTGCACCGCCTTCAACGCCGACTTCGACGGCGACCAGATGGCCGTTCACGTCCCGCTGAGCCTCGAGGCCCAGCTGGAAGCGCGCGTCCTGATGATGTCGACCAACAACATCCTGTCGCCCGCCAACGGCAAGCCGATCATCGTGCCGTCGCAGGACATCGTTCTGGGTCTGTACTATCTGTCGCTGGTCAAGGACGGCGAGCCGGGCGAAGGCAAGCTGTTCGCCAACATCGGCGAGATCGATGCGGCGTTGGACGCCAAGGTCGTCACCCTGCACACGCGCATCAAGGCGCGCTGGACGGAACAGGACGCCGAAGGCAAGGAGGTGACCAAGGTCATCGACACCACGCCAGGCCGGATGAAGCTGGCGGCTCTGCTGCCGCGTAACCCGAACGTCGGCTATCGCCTGCTCGAGAAGAACCTGACCAAGAAGGAAATCGGCAATCTGATCGACGTGGTCTATCGCCACTGCGGTCAGAAGGCGACGGTCATCTTCGCTGACCAGATGATGGGCCTGGGCTTCCGTGAAGCCGCCAAGGCCGGCATTTCGTTCGGCAAGGACGACATCGTGATCCCGGCCAAGAAGGTCGAGCTGGTCGCCGAGACCCGCACCCAGGTCGAGGAGTACGAGCAACAGTACGCCGACGGCCTGATCACGCGCGGCGAGAAATACAACAAGGTGGTCGACGCCTGGTCCAAGGCCACGGACCGGATCGCCGACGCCATGATGGGCGAGATTGCGCAACCGCGCGTGCTGATCGAGGGTGAAAACCCCGACATCAACTCGGTCTTCATGATGGCCAACTCCGGCGCCCGTGGTTCGCAGGCGCAGATGAAGCAACTGGGCGGCATGCGCGGCCTGATGGCCAAGCCGTCCGGCGAGATCATCGAGACGCCGATCACCTCGAACTTCAAGGAAGGCCTGACCGTCCTTGAATACTTCAACTCCACCCACGGCGCCCGTAAGGGTCTGGCCGACACCGCGCTGAAGACCGCCAACTCGGGTTACCTGACCCGCCGTCTGGTGGACGTGGCGCAGGACTCCATCGTCACCGAGCAGGATTGCGGCTCGACGCGCGGCATCACGCTGCGTGCGGTGATGGAAGGCGGCGACGTGCTGGTCTCGCTGGGTCAGCGCATCCTGGGTCGCTATGCGGCCGAGGACATCAAGGAGCCGGGCACGGATACCGTCCTGTTCCCCGCCGACACCTATCTGGTGGAAGAAGTCGCCGAGGCCGTCGAGGCTGCGGGCGTCCAGTCGGTCAAGGTCCGTTCGGCCCTGACCTGCGAGGCGGACGCCGGCATCTGCGCCCACTGCTACGGCCGTGACCTGGCGCGCGGCACCAACGTCAACATCGGCGAAGCGGTCGGCGTCATCGCCGCCCAGTCGATCGGCGAGCCGGGCACCCAGCTGACGATGCGGACCTTCCACATCGGCGGTACGGCTCAGGTGGCGGAAACCTCCTTCATGGAGGCGACCAACGCTGGTACGGCCAAGGTCACCGGCCCGACCGTCGTCGCGGCCCACGGCGATCTGGTGGCCATGAGCCGCAACGTCATCGTGACCGTGGTCGTCGACGGCAAGGACCGCGAGACGCACAAGGCTCCTTACGGCGCCCGCATCCGCGTCAAGGACGGCGACGAGGTCAAGAAGAACCAGCGCCTGGCGGAGTGGGACCCCTACACCACCCCGATCCTGACGGAAGTCGGCGGCGTCGTGCGCTTCGAGGACCTGGTCGAAGGCCTGTCGGTCAAGGAAGAAACCGACGAAGCGACCGGCATCGCCCAGCGCGTCGTCAGCGACTGGCGCGCCAGCCCGCGCGGCTCGGACCTGCGTCCGGCCATGGGCGTCACCCTGGGCGACGCCTACGCCAAGCTGTCGTCCGGTTCGGACGCCCGCTATCTGCTGCCCGTGGGCGCGGTTCTGTCCGTGTCGAACGGCGATGAGGTCAAGCCGGGCGAAATCATCGCTCGCGTTCCGACCGAAGGCGCCAAGACCCGCGACATCACCGGCGGTCTGCCGCGCGTTGCCGAACTGTTCGAAGCTCGCCGTCCGAAGGACTGCGCGGTCATCGCCGAGATGGATGGTCGCGTCGAATTCGGCCGCGACTACAAGAACAAGCGTCGTATCAAGATCACGCCCGAGCCCAACGCCGACGGCGTGCAGGGCGAACCGGTCGAGTTCCTGATCCCGAAGGGCAAGCACATCTCCGTCCACGACGGCGATCTGATCCAGAAGGGCGACTACATCATCGACGGCAACCCGGATCCGCACGATCTGCTGCGCATTCAGGGCGTCGAGGCGCTGGCCGAGTATCTGGTGAACGAAGTGCAGGAGGTCTATCGACTGCAGGGCGTGCCGATCAACGACAAGCACATCGAAGTCATCGTGCGTCAGATGCTGCAGAAGGTGGAAGTGCTGGATTCGGGTGAAACCACCTTGATCCGCGGCGACACCGTCGAAGTCGCCGAAGCCGTGCTGGAAAACGCAAAGGTCGAGAAGCGTGGCGGCCGTCTGGCCACCACCCAGCCCGTCCTGCTGGGCATCACCAAGGCGTCGCTGCAAACCCGCAGCTTCATCTCGGCGGCGTCCTTCCAGGAGACCACCCGCGTCCTCACCGACGCCTCGGTCCACGGCAAGAAGGACATGCTGGAAGGCCTGAAGGAAAACGTCATCGTCGGCCGCTTGATCCCGGCCGGCACCGGCGCCTACCTGCGCAGCCTGCAGAAGATCGCCAACGAGCGTGATGCAGAACTGACCTCGGCCCTGGAAGAGGCGATCGAGCCGCTGCCGGCCGATCTGCAACTGGAGCTGGAGAGCAGCGAAAGCTGATCGTCCGCTTCAAGAGCGAAGACATGAAGGGGCGGCGCCGGCGACGGCGCCGCCCTTTTTCTATGAGCCGTTGACCGCGCCTTGATTGTGGGAGAGCTTTCCTTCTCATTGTGAGAGGGGAGGATGCGTCATGACCAAGAAACGGGCTTCGCCCGTCGTGATGGTCCTTAATGTCGTCCTCTGGTGCGGTGTGGGTTACGTCGGTCTAGCCATAGCCGCGATGCATCTTGGCGAGGTTATGCACGACATCCACTGCCTGGATCATCGCTGACCTCATTGTCAGTCTTTACCGCCGAGTCGTACTCCGCCGATGCTGGCTGAGAAGCCCTGGCGGCGGCGTTCGCCTCGATTGATTGTCGTCTCTGCGCCTTGACGCATGTCAACGCCGGGAACGTCGGGCAATAGGGCGCCGGCGCAGCCCGTGCCGAAGTTCGAGCCGACGCAGTCCGCCGGACCCACCACGCCGACGCCGCCGGACAGAGGACGACGGCGCGCCTCCCATTCAGCCAGACGCCGCGCGCCTTCGCGCGCAAAGGCGGCGTCACGCTCGGGGTTGCCCGTGCCGGTGATCGGAGCGGCGTTCATGCCGCGTCGCATGGCGTCCTCGCGGCAATGGGCGCGCTCGGCCGCGTTGAGTTGTTGCGGCGTGGTGCAGCCGATCAGGCCCTGACGCAAAACGCGCGACATGGCGCCGGCGCGGTCGTTCGGATTGACCGTCCAGGCGTCCGGCGGCGCGGGCGCGCCCTGCGGCGCCGGCGCGGCGATCCGCGGACGGATCGGGGCAGGGCGACTGTCCGGCGGCGTCGCCTGGCGCGGGGAGGGCGTCTGAACCGTCGGGCGCGCGTCCTGCGCGGACGCCGCCATGTCGTCGACTGCGGGCGCTTGGACCGGCGTTCTAGGCCGCTCGTCGGGCAGCAGGGGGCGGGGCGTAATGTCGACGTAGATCGGCGGTTGTTCGGGCGCGACGACGTCGCCCTCTATGCCCAGGGCCGTGAACGACAGGAAGGCGATCAGCGCGGTGTTGATCGCCACCGACGCCGTCGCCAAGCCCGCCTTTCGCCAGTCCAGGCGCCGCTCTGGTCGCGTCAGCTGTGCAAACGCCAATGCGTCGCCCCCCTTGATCCGATGCAAGCTGTGCTAGAAGCATGGCCGCTTTCGGGCGGAGGGCGAACCGACGGCGAGAGAAGCGACGCGGGTTTCCGCTCAGAAGATTAGCGCCGCCTTGACCTTCGCGCCCATCGCGCGTAGAAGCCGCCCACTTTCGAGGCGTGGCCGGTTCGCCGGTCGCTGAGATCGTGACAATAGAACGGACGGGCTGTGCCCGCCGGAACGCCCAAAGCGCGCGTTCCGGTTTTTCTGTTTGTCCCTGTCGCATCTCGGTCTCGATGACACCCGGGCGAGGGGATGGTCCCCCGTTCACAAGAAGGCGAGAGGCGCTTCGGTCGAAAGACACACGCCTCCATCAGAAGTCGAGACGAGTTTCGAATGCCTACGATCAACCAGCTGATCCGCAAGCCGCGCAAGCCCAAGCCCACCCGCAACAAGGTGCCGGCTCTGGAGGGCTCGCCCCAGCGTCGCGGCGTCTGCACCCGCGTTTACACCACGACCCCGAAGAAGCCGAACTCGGCTCTGCGTAAGGTCGCCAAGGTCCGTCTGGCCAAGAACGGCTACGAAGCCGTGTGCTACATCCCCGGCGAAGGCCACAACCTGCAAGAACACTCGGTTGTTCTGATCCGCGGCGGCCGCGTGAAGGACTTGCCCGGCGTTCGCTACCACATCCTGCGCGGCGTTCTGGATACCCAAGGCGTCAAGGACCGTAAGCAGCGTCGTTCGCACTACGGCGCCAAGCGTCCGAAGTAAGCCATTCTTCTCCGGGCCGTCGCGCCCGGAGGCATTTTCGAGATCATCCCGGCGCTGGTCGGGCACTGCAAGGAATACCCCATGTCGCGTCGTCACCGCGCCCAGAAACGTGAAGTCCTGCCGGATCCCAAGTTCGGGGACCTGGTCGTCACCAAGTTCATGAACTACGTCATGTACGAAGGTAAGAAGGCCGTCGCCGAGAACATCGTGTACGGCGCCTTCGATATCCTGGCCGAGAAGAAGAAGGACCAGGAGCCGGTCGCGACCTTCCACGCCGCTCTGGAAAACGTCTCTCCGTCGGTCGAAGTGCGCTCGCGTCGCGTCGGCGGCGCCACCTATCAGGTGCCCGTCGAAGTCCGTCCGGACCGTCGTCGCGCCCTGGCCATCCGCTGGCTGGTGAACGCTGCGCGCAAGCGTGGCGAGAACACCATGACCGAAAAGCTGGCCGCCGAACTGCTGGACGCCTCGAACAACCGCGGCACCGCGGTCAAGAAGCGCGAAGACACCCACAAGATGGCCGAAGCCAACCGCGCCTTCAGCCACTATCGCTGGTAACGCCTTCAAAGCGTCATCTGCGCTGACTATCTAAGGCTATCCGGTGCGGGCGGTTTGAGCTAAATCGCCCGCACTCGCTTATCCGAACACCGACATCCTTCCGTGGGCGCCCTTTGCGTCCTGAAAACTTTCAAGGCACGTTTCCATGGCACGTACGCACGCGCTCCAGGACTACCGCAACTTCGGCATCATGGCCCACATCGACGCGGGCAAGACGACGACGACCGAGCGGATCCTGTATTACACCGGCAAATCCCACAAGATCGGCGAAGTCCACGACGGCGCTGCGACCATGGACTGGATGGACCAGGAGCAGGAGCGCGGCATCACCATCACGTCCGCCGCGACGACCGCCTTCTGGCAGAACAAGCGCCTGAACATCATCGACACCCCAGGCCACGTGGACTTCACCATCGAAGTCGAACGCAGCTTGCGCGTCCTCGACGGCGCCGTGACGGTTCTGGACGGCAACGCCGGCGTTGAGCCGCAGACCGAAACCGTCTGGCGCCAGGCCGACAAGTACAAGGTTCCGCGCATCGTCTTCGTCAACAAGATGGACAAGATCGGCGCCGACTTCGACGCCTCGGTCGAGTCGATCCGCGACCGTCTGGGCGCCAAGGCCGTGCCGATCCAGTTCCCGATCGGCGCCGAATCCTCGCTGTCGGGCCTGGTCGACCTGGTCCGCATGACCGGCGTGGTCTGGGACAACGACGGCCTGGGCGCCTCCTACAAGGATGTGCCGATCCCCGACGACCTGATGGACAAGGCGATCGCTGCGCGTCAGTACCTGATCGACAACGCCGTTGAGCTGGACGACGAGGCGATGGAAGCCTACCTCGAAGGCAACGAGCCCGACGAAGCCACCATCAAGAAGTGCATCCGTAAGGCCGTTCTGACCGGCGCCTTCTATCCGATCCTGTGCGGCTCGGCCTTCAAGAACAAGGGCGTGCAGACGCTGCTGGACGCCGTCGTCGACTATCTGCCGTCGCCGCTGGACATCCCGCCGACCCCGGGCATCGACTTCAAGACCGAAGAGCCCGTCGTGCGTAAGGCCTCGGATGAAGAGCCCCTGTCGGTCCTGGCCTTCAAGATCATGGACGACCCTTTCGTCGGCTCGCTGACCTTCTGCCGCCTGTACTCGGGCAAGATGGAAACGGGCATGAGCCTGCTGAACTCCAGCCGTGACAAGAAAGAGCGCGTCGGCCGGATGCTGCAGATGCACTCCAACAACCGTGAAGACGTCAAGGAAGCCTACGCCGGCGACATCGTCGCCCTGGCCGGCCTGAAGGAAACCCGCACGGGCGACACCCTGTGCGACCCGATCAAGTCGCCCGTCATCCTGGAGAAGATGGAGTTTCCGGCGCCGGTCATCGAAATCTCGGTCGAGCCCAAGACCAAGGGTGATCAGGAGAAGCTAGGCGTCGCCCTAGCCAAGCTGGCCTCGGAAGATCCCTCCTTCACCGTCTCGACCGACCACGAGTCGGGCCAGACGATCCTGAAGGGCATGGGCGAGCTGCACCTGGACATCAAGATCGACATCCTGAAGCGCACCTACAAGGTCGAGGCCAACATCGGCGCGCCGCAGGTCGCCTATCGTGAATCGCTGGGCCGCAAGGTCGACATCGACTACACGCACAAGAAGCAGACCGGCGGTACGGGCCAATTCGCCCGCGTCATGATCACCTTCGAACCCGGCGAGCCGGGCTCGGGCTTCGTGTTCGAGAACTCGATCGTGGGCGGCGCGGTGCCGAAGGAATATATCCCCGGCGTCGAAAAGGGCCTGAACTCGGCCAAGGACAACGGCCTGCTGGCCGGCTTCCCGCTGATCGACTTCAAGGCGACCCTGACGGACGGCAAGTTCCACGACGTCGACTCCAGCGTGCTGGCGTTCGAAATCGCGGCCCGCGCCGCCTTCCGCGAACTGAAGGAAAAGGGTTCGCCCAAGCTGCTCGAGCCGATCATGGCGGTGGAAGTCGTGACCCCCGAGGAATACCTCGGCTCGGTCATCGGCGACCTGAACGGCCGTCGCGGCATGATCCAGGGTCAGGACATGCGCGGCAACGCCACCGTCGTGAACGCCTTCGTGCCGCTGGCCAACATGTTCGGCTATGTGAACACGCTGCGCGGCATGTCGCAGGGCCGCGCCCAGTTCACCATGCAATACGACCACTACGAGCCGGTGCCGCAACACGTCGCCGACGAAGTGATCAAGAAGTACGCCTAAGCTTTCCCTTTTCGGAAAGCCCGCCTATATGCGCCCGGACCGTAAGGACCGGGCGTCCTTAACCCCAAACTGCAGGAACCCCGGTTCGGGGACCTTAGGAGCTAGAAAATGGCCAAGGAAAAGTTCGAACGGACTAAGCCGCACTGCAACATCGGCACGATTGGTCACGTTGACCACGGCAAGACGACGTTGACGGCTGCGATCACGATGACGCTGGCGAAGGCCGGCGGCGCGAAGGCGATGAACTACGCCGACATCGACGCTGCGCCGGAAGAGAAGGCTCGCGGCATCACGATCAACACCGCGCACGTGGAATATGAGACGGCCAACCGTCACTACGCCCACGTCGACTGCCCCGGCCACGCCGACTATGTGAAGAACATGATCACCGGCGCCGCGCAGATGGACGGCGCGATCCTGGTGGTGTCGGCCGCTGACGGCCCGATGCCGCAGACCCGCGAGCACATCCTGCTGGCGCGTCAGGTCGGCGTGCCGGCCCTGGTGGTCTTCATGAACAAGGTCGACCTGGTCGACGACGAAGAGCTGCTCGAGCTGGTCGAGATGGAAGTGCGCGAGCTGCTGAGCAGCTACCAGTTCCCCGGCGACGACATTCCGATCACCAAGGGTTCGGCCAAGGCCGCGACCGACGGCGTGAACCCGGAAATCGGCGAACAGCGCGTTCTGGCCCTGATGGAAACCGTCGACGCCTACATCCCGCAGCCGGAGCGTCCGGTCGACCTGCCGTTCCTGATGCCGGTCGAAGACGTGTTCTCGATCTCGGGCCGCGGCACCGTGGTCACGGGCCGCGTCGAGAAGGGCATCATCAAGGTCGGTGAGGAAGTCGAGATCGTCGGCATCCGTCCGGTCCAGAAGACGACCTGCACGGGCGTGGAAATGTTCCGCAAGCTGCTGGACCAAGGTCAAGCGGGCGACAACGTCGGCGTGCTGCTGCGCGGCACCAAGCGTGAAGACGTCGAGCGCGGCCAGGTGCTGTGCAAGCCGGGCTCCATCACCCCGCACACCAAGTTCCTGGCCGAAGCCTACATCCTGACCAAGGAAGAAGGCGGTCGTCACACCCCGTTCTTCACGAACTATCGCCCGCAGTTCTACTTCCGCACGACGGACGTGACCGGCATCGTTCAGCTGAAGGAAGGCGTCGAGATGATCATGCCGGGCGACAACGCCGAGCTGAACGTCGAACTGATCACCCCGATCGCGATGGACCAGGGCCTGCGCTTCGCCATCCGTGAAGGCGGCCGCACCGTCGGCGCCGGCGTCGTGGCCAAGATCATCGCCTAACCCAAACGGCCTCAAGCCGCGCGCCTCCGCGAGGCGCGCATAGGCCGAAAGACAAAGTCGCGTAACAGAGCGGCCCCCGGAGCAATCCGGGGGCCGTTTTGCTGTGGCTGAGCCAGCGGCGCCCGCAACGCGCCGGACATTAAGGCGTTGAGATCGTCTGCCCAACAGCCAAGGTTCACGATGCGTCTGATCTCGTTGCTTGCGTGCCTTGTCGCCCTGTCGGCCTGCGCCACTCATCCCGGCAAGGTCGATCAGGTGCGGTTCGCCAAGGACGCCGAGCCGATATTGGCGACGACCGAAGCCGGGATGGTGCGCGGCGTCGCGGGGGCGGGGACGCGAGCTTACCTAGGCGTGCCGTTCGCGGCGCCGCCGGTCGGCGATCTGCGCTGGCGCGCGCCGCAGCCAGTCCAGGCATGGCAGGGCGTTCGGGATGCGACGCGGATTGGTGCGGATTGCACCCAGGCGATCGGGCGTCGCTCAATCCTGGGCGGCGGCGGCGGGATCGTCGTCGGTTCAGAGGACTGTCTGTATCTGAACATCTATGCGCCGGATGGAGACGCGGCCGAGGCGCGGCCGGTGATGGTCTATATTCCCGGGGGCGCCTTCACCGTGGGGGCGGGCGCCAACTACGATCCGTCTAAACTGGCGCGCGAGCAGGGGCGGGTGGTCGTAACGATGAACTATCGGCTCGGCGCGCTGGGCTGGCTGGCGCATCCCGGGTTTCAGGCGACCGGCGAAGGTTTCGGCGGCAACTTCGGCCTGATGGATCAGCAGGCGGCGCTGAAGTGGGTGCATCGGAACATTGCGGCCTTCGGCGGCGATCCGGGCGACGTCACCCTGTTCGCCGAGAGCGCTGGGGCCTGGACGGCCTGTTACCTGATGGCGTCGCCGCAATCGGAGGGCCTGTATCAACGGGTCATCATGCAGAGCGGCGGGTGCCTGGAGCCGTCGTCCCTGGTCAGGGCGCAGGACGCGGCCCAGTCGGGGCCGATTTTCGCCGAAAGGCTGGGCTGCACCGGCCAGGATCAGATCGCTTGTCTGAAAGCGCTGCCGGCCTGGCGGCTGTCGCGGGCGGCGTCATTGAGAGCGGGCATCAACGGGCCGGGATCATGGGGGCCGGTGCACACGGACGCCACTGTGCCGGAAAACCCGGCGGTCGCCATCCGCGAGGCGCGGTTTACGCGCGTGCCCATCCTCGTCGGGACGAACCTCGATGAGGGGCGGCTGTTCGCCAACGAGGTGCAGGACATGGATCGCTATCAAAAGGAGACGATCTGGATGTACGGCGACCAGGGCGAGCGGGTGCTGGAGCGTTATCCGGTGGGTGAGGATGGGCCCGCCTATGCCATCGCTGCCGACTTTACCGACCAGAGGTTCGCCTGTCCGTCACAGGCTTTGCGACGCCTATTGGCCCAGCATGTGCCGGTGTGGGGGTATGAGTTCGCCGATCGCGAAGCGCCGTTCGTGCTGCCCGACTGGATCGTCGGTCTGGATCTAGGCGCCTATCACGCCAGTGAACTCGCCTATGTGTTCGGCACGCGCTGGGTGTTTGCTGATCCCAAGCGGTTCACGCCTGAGCAGAAGGCGCTGTCTGAGCGGATGCAAAAGCTGTGGGCGACGTTCGGGCGTTCGGCCTTCGCCGCCGAATGGCCCCGCGTCGAGGGTGCGGGGCCGGTGCGGGTGTTCAAGCCGGAAGGCGATGTCATGGACGATGCCTTCTTCGAGCGCCACCACTGCGACTTCTGGGACGGGACGCCTTTCGGCGCTGTCCACTAGATAAAGCGGACGGTGACGCCCGGCTTGACCTTGTCGGCCAGCATCCAAGCATCCCAGTTGGTCAGGCGCACGCAGCCGTGCGAGGCCGTCTTGCCGACCAGATGCGGGTCCGGCGTGCCGTGGATGCCGTAGCTGGGCTTGTTTAGATCGATCCACACGACCCCCACCGGATTGTTCGGGCCGGGTTTGACGACGACCTTCTTCTTGCCGTCGCCATAGCTGAGTTTCGACGGGTCGTAGGTGTAGTCCGGGTTCCGCGCCACGCCATTGACCTTGACCGTGCCGGTTGGGGTGGGATTGTCGCCGCTGCCGATGGTGGCCGGGAAGTAGGCGATCAGCTTGCCGTCGGCGTCGAACGCCTTGACCGAACCTTCGCTCTTGTCGACGTCGATGTGGTCCACGTCGGCGGGCAGGGGCGCGGTGTTGACGGCGGGGACAAGCAGGCCTTGGCCCACGCGATTGAAGTCGGCGCCGGGGTTCATGGCGCGCAGCAAGGCTTCGGTGACGTGGAAGCGCTCGGCCAAGGCCTCGACGATATTGGCGTAGCCCATGTGGGCCGCCTGACCCTGAGCTTCCAGCTCCGTGGGGACGACGCCGAGGTAGGGTCCGGCGATGTCCTGCTGGGTGATGGTATAGGTGGTGGTCGCCGCGCCCGGTCCGGCGGCGGCGCGCAGTCTTCCCATCACGTCGGCGTTCAACTCGCCGTTCACCGTCATGCCGTTCGCTTCCTGAAACGCCGAGATGGCCTGGCGCATGTTCGACCCCGCCAGGCCGTCGATCGCGCCGGGCGAGAAGCGGGCGCGCTCCAGAAGAATCTGGGCGCGGATCAGGGCGGGCTGTGGCTGCTGCTGGGCGGCATTCGGGGTGGCGGGCTGGCCCTCTTGTGCGGCCGACGGCGGCGCATAGGCGGTGTTTTCGATGGCGTCTCGAGAGAGCGGGCCGGTTTGGCCCACTTGCGCGGCCTCGGCCGTCTGGGCCGCTGGGGCGGCTTTGTTCTCTTCGTTCGGCGAACAGGCGCCCAGAGCGAGAACTGCGAGTGCGGCGAGGTAGGCGGGACGGTTCATGAGAGACTTTCGAGACGGTGAGTGCAGGCTGTCGGGATTCAGTTGGGTTCGCCGGTCGCGGGGTCGGTTTCGGTTTCGCCGGAGTTGGACGAGTCCTTCGAACCCTTGGGCTCGGTCGCGGGGCGCGGCGGCTGGCCGTCAGCGTCCGGCCGCAGGTTTTCGTTCTCGACGGCTTTGCTGTCAGGTCGTTGATCGGTCATGGTCTTCTCCTTGGGTTACTCAAACGCGCCAGGGCGATCGCGGCTCCGTCAACGCGCGTTCACCATGCCGGTGAACCCTGATGAAACGCGCATAGGGTAGTGTGCGACGTGGAATGGACCTTGCTGCGCAAGGGCCCGAGAGGATGCGTATGGCCGGAATGCTGCAGGTCGAGATCATGGACGCGGCGGCGTTGGACGCCTGCGCCGTCGCCCTGTGGCGTGCGTGGACGGCTGGCAATCCCGATCTGGCCAGCCCGTATTTTCGCTGGGACTATGCCGAGATCGCCTCGCGGGTCTGCCCCGGCGCGGCAATCGCCGTGTTCCGGCGAGATGACGAGATCGTCGGCTTCTTCCCGCATCAGCGACGCGGCGGAGCGGTGCAGCCGCTTGGCGCGCCCATGAATGACTATCATGGCGTTATCGCCCCGGCGGGCGAAACGATCACGCTGGAGGAAGTGGCGCGGCTGTTGAACGCCAAGCGGCTGAACGTACCCGGCTGGATCGGCGCGGGCGAAACCGGCCATGCGCGCGAGACCGTGCAGGTGGTGATGCCCGCGACGGGTTACGATGACTGGTACGCCGAGCGTCGCAAGACCTTCGCCAAGTACTTCAAGGACAAGGAGCGGGCGCGCCGCAGCCTGGAGGCCGAACTGGGGCCGATCCGGGTGGAGCGGGGTCTCAGAGATCCGGTGCTGCTGGATCATCTGATCGCGCTGAAGGCGGCGCAGTATCGGCGCTCGGGGCTGCATGACATCTTCGCCTGCGGCTGGACGCGGGATCTGCTCCACGCGCTGATGAGCGAGCCGCGAGAAGACTTCGGCGCCTCGATGGCGGCCATGCATGCGGGCGACAAGCTGGTGGCGATCGAGTTCTCGCTGCACGCCGGGCGGCATTACCATTTCTGGTTCCCGGCCTATGAGCCGACGCTGGCGCGGTGTTCGCCGGGCATCCTGCTGAGCATGGACACAATGCGGCTGGCGGCGGCCGAGGGCTTCCGGGTGTTCGACTTCGGCTTCGAGGGCGAGACCTACAAGAAGTATTTCGTCAACGCGCGCCAGACGGTGCGCGAAGCCGTGGTGATGCAGCCTGGCGTGACCCAGGCGTTGGGCGACATCACGGTGGCGGCGTTGAACAGGGCGGGCGGGCGCGGCGAGGCGGTGCGGGCGTCCCTGCGTCGGCGCTGGGCCACGATCGAAGCCTGCGAGGCGACGCCCGTCGGGCGGCTGAGGGGCGCGGCGGTCGCCGCACGGTCGGCTGTCCAGAAGGCGGCCGCCAAGAAGAAGACGCCGGCGCGCGTCGCCCACGTTTGAGGACATCGGCATGACCCAACGCCGCACACGCTATCCGGGCCCCATCGCCGAGGCCAAGACCCACGCCCACACCCTGATCGAGCAAGGGTTCGCCGAGGACGCGGCGCTGGCCGCCGTGCTGGATCGCTATCCGGCCGAGCTGTTCGACATCAATCTGTATGACTATGACGACGAGGGTCAGGTTTCCTTGCGCACCGGCGCGCGCGGGCGGCTGTCGGGCGAGGAGCTGCTGGAGGCGATCAAACAGGGTCGGCTGTGGGTCAATCTGCGTGGGGTCGAAACGGGTTGGCCCGAGCTGTGGGCGGCCGCCATGAAGGACTTCGCCGCGATCCAGGCGACCTATCCGGGAATGCGGGCCGTGCGAAACGCGGGGCAGCTGATCTTGTCGTCGCCCAAGGCGCGCGTGCCCTATCATTTCGACGCGGCGGGCGTCGTGCTGTTTCACCTGCGTGGGCGCAAGAGGCTGTTTGTCTATCCCGGCGATGAGGGCCATCTGCCCGAGCGAAACATGGAACAGGTGGTCGCGCGTCAGACGACCGAGGAACTGCCTTACACGCTTGCGTTCGAACAAGACGCGCAGGTCATGGATCTGGAGCCAGGTCGCGCCCTGACCTGGCCGCTCTATGCGCCGCACCGGGTGGAGAATCTGGATCGCTTCTGCGTCAGCCTGTCGATGGATTTTCAGACCTGGCCGTCGCGGTTCCGCAACGGGGCGCTGTTCACCAATGCGGTGATCCGCAGCCGAGGCGGGCGGCCGCGCTTCACCGACGGCATGACCACGCCGGAGCTGGCGGCGCGCTGGGCCGCGTCGCTGGTGCTGAAGAAGGCGGGCGCGATGAAAAGCAAGATCGCCAACTTCGAGCGCGACTTCGAGCCGGAGATCGGCGCGGCTGACGGCGCGGGCGCGCTGAACGCGACGTCATAAGCTCGGGGCGTTAATTCGAGTTCATGACCTCGAGTTAAAATGACTTGGGCGCGGGCGGCGCGCACCTTCTCCTCACATTCGGGAAGGGAACACCGCTCATGAAAACCGCACTGATCGCCGCCGCCGCCGTCGCCACCCTGACCGGGTTCGTCGCCGCGCCCGCTTCGGCCGCCGAGGTCGAGATCCGCAACGCCGTCGCCCGCGTGGTGGTCATCGTCGAGGATCGTCAGGATATCGGCGTCGAGGTCACGCAAGGCCAGACGCGCTTGCCGGCCATCCAGGTTCGCCGCGACGGCAATGACGTCAAGATCGACGGCGGCCTGCGCCGCAACGGCATGTGGGGCGGCAACAGCGCCATTCGCGGCTGTAACTCCGGCCGCAGCGATGCGGGCCAGCCGGGGCAGGGCGCGACCGTCGAGGTGCGCGACCTGGGCCGCATCCGCCTGGAAGACGCGCCTTTGATCGTCGTGCGCACGCCCCGTGCGGTGGATGTCAGCGCCAGCGGCGCGGTCTTCGGCTCGGTCGGACGCGGCGCGCGATCGGTCGAGTTGGACAACGGCGGTTGTGGCAACTGGAACGTGGCCAATGTGGACGGCGATGTGGAACTGGGCCTTGGCGGATCAGGCGCGATCCGCGCGGGCACGTCTCGATCGCTGAAGGCCAGCGTCGGCGGGTCTGGCTCCATCTCTGCCGGAGCGACCGGAGCCCTGAAGGCGGCTGTCGGCGGATCGGGCAATGTCGAGGTGGCCAGCGCCGGCGGACGCAGCGAACTGTCCATCGGCGGGTCGGGCGGTGTGAATGTGCGGCAAGGCCGAATGGACAAGCTGTCGGTCGCCATCGGCGGCTCGGGCGATGTTCGCTACGGCGGCGCAACGCGCGACCTGGACGTGGCGATCGCCGGATCGGGCAGCGTCCGCGTCGCCTCGGCCACGGGATCGGTCTCTCGCTCCGTCGTCGGATCGGGAACCCTGCAGATCGGGCAGTAAGACCCGAGCGACGAGAAGGCCCCCGGTCGTGGAACCCCGGGGGTCTTTTCCGGCCAAACAAAAAGCCCCGGCGGATCGCTCCGCCGGGGCTCTTCGCATGGCTCAGGTCCGAGACGCTTAGAAGACGTTCAGGACGCTGGAGATGGCCGAGACGCCCAGGTTGGCGCCGGCGCGGTCACGCGCTTGCAGACCGCCGCCGAACGAATAGCGCAGGCCGACCGACCAGGTGTCGACGTCCAGCGAATCGATGTCGGCGCGGGTATAGGCGGCGCCCAGCGAGAACGGGGTGTTCTCGAACTCGTATTCGGCGCCCACGCCATAGGTCCAGGCGTCGGTGTCGCCGCCCGAGAAGTCGACGTTGTTGTAGGCGACGCCGGCGTTCAGGCGCAGGTTCGGCATGACGTAGAAGGCGGCGTCGGCGCCGACGGTCCAGATGTCGGCGTCCACATTGTCGGCAGTCGTATAGGCGACTTGGCCGGTCAGGGTGGCGTTCGACAGATACTTCTGCGCTTCAGCGCCCACGGTCCAGATCGGCTCATTGCCGCTGCCGATGCCGTTGGCGGCGACGAAGGCGCCGGCGCGAACGTCGGAGGACCACATCTTGGTCAGGTGAGCAGCGGCGGCGCCGGTGACGTCTTCTTCGCCAAAGGCCTTGGTGTAGTCGATCGCGCCGTTCAGGGTCACGGTCCAGTCCTGGGCCGGCAAGGCGACCGAGCCGTCAACGGTCCAGACGTCGGCGTCGACGTCGTCGCCGGCGACTTCGATCGACGGGTTGGAATAGGTCACGCCGACCGAACCGATGGCGTCTTGGGCGAAGGCCGGGGCGGCGAACAGGGCGGCGGCGGCCGTGGCGAGGAGGATCGTCTTCATTTTTCTTTTGTCCTTAGCAGTCTGCACCCGGATGGGGGTCCGGGGAGGGGCGCTGCTATCAGCCTAAAACGAAGCGGAGCAATAAACCGACGTTCGATTGACCTGAGGTGGCAAGGTTGTTGCGCAACAGCCACGCGTTGCGGCCAGAATGTGTCACGACTTGGCGATCTGTGGGGCAAGTCGTTAACCGCGCGTCCCAGTCGCGCTCATGCACTATAAAGAGGCGTCCAACGCCGCCGACGTCACCGCCGAACGTCTCGTCGTGCCGTGCGAAGCCCTCGGCGAAGACCGCGTCGAAATCCTGTGTCAGCCCGGGTTTGCGCGCTTGACGAAATCAGAATCGATAGGCATAAGCCACCACTCTTGTTGGACCGGCTGTGCAGTTCGCTGCAAACGCGGTTCGCAAGAACGACCTAAGTCACTGTTCTTTGCAGCTTCTTGGGATATCAACGGCCTTCGCGGGCAACTGCGTGGGCCGATCGTTTTTGCGGATTTGCGTTCCCTGAGGGCTTTTTGCCCGAAGGCCTTCGGTCTTTGAAATGGTTCACAGGGACGCGGTCCTCCGACCGCATTGGAAGTAAGCACCGATATGGATCAAAGCATCCGCATCAGGCTCAAGGCCTTTGATCACCGCGTCCTCGATTTTTCGACGCGCGAGATCGTTAATACCGCCAAGCGCACCGGCGCGACCGTTCGCGGTCCGATTCCGCTGCCGACCCTGATCGAGAAGTTCACCGTGAACCGCTCTCCGCACGTCGATAAGAAGTCGCGTGAGCAGTTTGAAATCCGCACGCACAAACGCGTGCTCGACATCGTCGACCCCACCCCGCAGACCGTGGACGCGCTCATGAAGCTCGACCTGTCCGCCGGCGTGGACGTCGAGATCAAGATTTAAAGTAGAAAGAGGCGGGATCCGATGCGCACGGGCGTGATCGCCAAGAAGCTGGGCATGACCCGCGTGTTCGCCGATGACGGCGCGCACGTACCGGTCACTGTGCTGCAGCTCGACGGCTGCCAAGTCGTCGGCCAACGTACCCAGGAGCGTGACGGCTACGTCGCTCTCCAGCTGGGCGCTGGCACGAAGAAGGCTAAGAACACCAACAAGGCTCAACGCGAGACCTTCGCCAAGGCGGAAGTCGAACCGAAAGCCTATGTGACCGAGTTCCGCGTCGATGCGGACGGTTTGCTGGACGTGGGCGCCGAACTGTCGGCCGAACACTTCCTGGTGGGCCAGAAGGTCGACATCCAGGGCGAGACCATCGGTAAAGGTTTCGCCGGCGCCATGAAGCGCTGGAACTTCGGCGGTCTTCGCGCCACCCACGGCGTTTCGGTCTCGCACCGTTCGCACGGTTCGACGGGTAACCGTCAGGACCCGGGTCGCACGTTCCCCGGCAAGAAGATGGCCGGCCACTACGGCGCCGAAACCGTCACCACCCAGAACCTGACCGTCGTCCGCGTGGACGCCGAGCGTGGCCTGATCCTGATCAAGGGCGCTGTCCCCGGTCATGACGGCAGCTACGTCAAGGTTCGCGACGCCATCAAGAAGGCTCGCCCGGCCGACGCTCCGTTCCCCGGCGCGCTGAAGTCGAGCAAGTCTGCTGCTCAACCCGCCTCGACCCCGGCTGAAGAAGCCCCCGTCGAAGCGACCGAAGGCGGTGAAGCGTAATGAAACTCTCTGTTATCCAACTCGACGGCAAGGCTGCTGGCGACGTGGAACTGTCGGACGCCGTCTTCGGCATCTCCGACATCCGCGGCGACATCCTGGCCCGCACCGTCAACTGGCAACTGGCCAAGCGCCGCGCCGGTACGCACAAGGTTCAAACCCGCAACGAGAACTCTCGTACGGGTAAGAAGATGTACAAGCAAAAGGGCACCGGCGGCGCTCGTCACGGTTCGCGCCGTGCACCGCAGTTCGTCGGCGGTTCGCGCGCCTTCGGCCCGATCGTTCGCGATCACGGCTTCTCGCTGCCGAAGAAAATCCGCGCCCTGGCTCTGCGTCACGCCCTGTCCTCCAAGGCCAAGTCGGGCGACCTGATCGTGGTCGACACCGTCTCGGTCAAGGAAGTCAAGACCGCTTCGCTGCGCGAAACGCTCGGCAAGCTGGGCTGGACCAAGGCGCTCATCATCGCGGGTCCCGAAGTCGACACGAACTTCGGCCTGGCCGCACGCAACATCCCGCACATCGACGTGCTGCCGAACGCCGGCCTGAACGTCTATGACATCCTGCGGGCTGACAAGCTGGTGCTGACGAAGGCCGCCATCGAGGCCATCGAAGCCCGCTTCAGCGATAAGGAAGCCGCGTAATGGCCGCTCAACCTACCGCCAAGCACTACGACACCATCCTGGCCCCGGTGATCACCGAAAAGGCCACGATCCTGTCCGAGCAGAACAAGGTCGTCTTCCGCGTCGCCGACACGGCGTCCAAGGACGAGATCGCCGCTGCGGTCGAAAGCCTGTTCAAAGTCAACGTCGTCAAGGTCAACACCCTGGTTCAAAAGGGCAAGACCAAGCGCTTCCGGGGCATCCTGGGTCGTCGCGTCGACATCAAAAAAGCGATCGTGACGCTGGCCGACGGCCAGTCGATCGACGTCACCACGGGGCTCTGATCAGATGGCCTTGAAAACCTACAATCCGACTTCGCCGGGCCGTCGCGCCCTCGTGCTGGTCGACCGTTCGGAACTCCACAAGGGCCGTCCGGAAAAGTCGCTGACCGAAGGCCTGACCAAGTCGGGCGGACGCGGGCAGGGCGGTCGCATCGCGGTCCGCTTCCGTGGCGGCGGCGCCAAGACCCTGTACCGCAAGATCGACTTCAAGCGTCGCAAGTGGGACATGGTCGGCACGGTCGAGCGTCTGGAATACGATCCGAACCGCACGGCCTTCATCGCCCTGGTCACCTATGCCGACGGCGAGAAGACCTACATCATCGCGCCGCAACGCCTTAAGGCGGGCGACACGATCGTCGCAGGCGAAAAGACCGACGTGAAGCCGGGTAACGCCATGCCGCTTCGTTCGATGCCGGTGGGTACGATCATCCACAACATCGAAATGAAGCCGGGCAAGGGCGCTCAGCTGGCCCGTTCGGCCGGCGCCTACGCCCAGCTGGTCGGCCGCGATCAGGGCTACGCCCAGATCCGTCTCGGCTCGGGCGAGCTGCGCATGGTTCTGGACGGCTGCATCGCCACGGTGGGCGCGGTTTCGAACCCCGACCACATGAACCAGAACCTGGGCAAGGCCGGTCGCAAGCGTCACATGGGCTGGCGTCCGCACGTTCGCGGCGTCGCCATGAACCCGATCGACCACCCGCATGGTGGTGGTGAAGGCCGGACCTCTGGTGGTCGCACCCCCGTCACGCCGTGGGGTAAGGACACCAAGGGCACTCGTACCCGCAAGAACAAGGCTACGGACAAGTACATCATCCGTACCCGCCACGTTAAGAAGGCTCGCTAAGAATGGCCCGCTCCTCCTGGAAAGGCCCGTTTGTCGACGGGTATCTGCTCAAGAAGGCCGACGCCGTTCAATCGTCGGGCCGCAAGGACGTGATCAAGACCTGGTCGCGCCGCTCCACCATCCTGCCGCAGTTCGTCGGTCTGACGTTCGGCGTCCATAACGGTCAGAAGCACGTGCCCGTGTCGGTCTCGGAAGAGATGGTCGGCATGAAGCTCGGCGAGTTCGCCCCGACCCGGAACTTCCCGGGTCACGCGGCGGACAAGAAGGCCAAAAGGAAGTAACCGATGGCCCAGACAAAAAACGAGCGTCGGGTCGCCCCGACCGAGGCCCGCGCCAAGCTGGTCAACGTGCGCATCAGCCCGCAGAAGCTGAACCTGGTCGCCGCTTCGATCCGCGGCATGCCGGTCCAGAAGGCGCTGAACGAGCTGGAATTCAGCCGTAAGCGCATCGCCGGCGACGTCCGCAAGGTCCTGTATTCGGCGATCTCGAACGCCGAGAACAACCACAACCTCGATATCGACAATCTGGTCGTCGCCGAGGCCTTCGTGGGCAAGAACCTGGTGATGAAGCGTTTCGCGAGCCGTGCTCGCGGCCGTTCGTCGCGCATCCTGAAACCGTTCAGCGAGATCACCATCGTGGTCCGTGAAGCCGGCGAGGCCGCCTGATGGGACAGAAAATCAATCCGGTCGGTCTGCGCCTCGGCGTGAACCGCACGTGGGACAGCCGCTGGTTCGCCGCCGGCGCCGACTATTCCCGCCTGCTGCACCAGGACCTGAAGCTGCGCGAGTGGCTGCGGGAACGCCTGGCCGCCGCCGGCGTGTCGCGCATCATCATCGAGCGCCCGCACAAGAAGTGCCGCATCACCATCTACGCCGCCCGTCCGGGCGTCGTGATCGGCAAGAAGGGCGCTGACATCGAGAAGCTCCGCAAGGACATCTCGGCGCGCACCGAGGGTGAAGTTCACCTGAACATCATCGAAGTCCGCAAGCCGGAAACCGATGCGCAGTTGATCGCCGAGAACATCGCGCAGCAGCTCGAGCGCCGCGTGGCCTTCCGTCGCGCCATGAAGCGTTCGATGCAGTCGGCCATGCGTCTGGGCGCCAAGGGCATTCGTATGAATGTCTCGGGTCGTCTGGGCGGCGCCGAAATCGCTCGTATGGAATGGTACCGCGAAGGTCGCGTGCCGCTTCACACGCTGCGCGCCGACATCGACTATGGCTTCTACGAAGCCAAGACGACCTACGGCATCATCGGCGTGAAGGTCTGGGTCTTTAAGGGTGAAGTGCTGGAGCACGATCCCATGGCGCAGGACAAGCGTTGGGCCCAGGAAGCTTCGGGTCCGTCCTCGAACGAAGGCCGCGAACGCGGCGGCCCCCGTGGCGACCGCGGTCCGCGTCGCGACCGGGGACGTGAGAACTAAGTCATGTTGCAACCGAAGAAGACCAAATACCGCAAGGCCTTCAAGGGCCGGATCCATGGCTCGGCCAAGGGCGGTTTCTCGCTGAACTTCGGGTCGTATGGCCTGAAGACGCTGGAGCCGGAACGCATCACCGCGCGTCAGATCGAAGCGGCTCGCCGCGCGATCACTCGCCAGATGAAGCGTCAGGGCCGCGTCTGGATCCGCGTCTTCCCCGACCTGCCCGTCACGGGCAAGCCGGCCGAAGTCCGGATGGGTAAGGGCAAGGGCGCCGTGGACCACTGGGCCGCGCGTTGCCACCCGGGCCGTATCCTGTTTGAAATCGACGGCGTGCCGGACGATGTCGCCCGCGAAGCACTCCGTCTCGGCGCGGCCAAGCTGCCGGTCCGCACCAAGGTCGTGACCCGTATCGACGCCGGCGTCGCGCATGTGGAGGCTGCCGCCTAATGACCAAGATCGCCGATCTGCGGTCGCAAACGACCGACCAACTGTCCGACGAGCTGCTGAAGCTCAAGAAGGAACAGTTCAACCTGCGCTTCCAGGCGGCCACCGGCCAAATGGAAAAGACTCACCGCGTTGGTGAAGTCCGCAAAGACATCGCTCGCATCTCGACGCTTCTGCGCGAGAAGCGTGCGGCCTCGTAAGGAAACGAATATGCCCAAGCGAATTCTTGAAGGCGTGGTCGTGTCCGACAAGGGCGAGAAGACTGTCGTTGTGAAGGTGGAGCGCACCCTGCTTCACCCGCTTCTGAAGAAGACCGTTCGGTCGTCCAAGAAGTACCACGCGCACGACGAAGCCAACGCGCTCAAGGTCGGCGACATCGCTCGCATCGTCGAGTGCGCCCCCAAGTCCAAACTGAAGCGCTGGGAAGTTCTTTCCAACGCCTCCGCCTCGTAATCAGAAGGATCTGATCTTATGATCCAGATGCAAACTAACCTGGAAGTGGCCGATAATTCGGGCGCCCGCCGGGTCATGTGCATCAAGGTGTTGGGCGGCTCCAAGCGCCGCTACGCCTCGATCGGCGACACAATCGTCGCCTCCGTGAAGGAAGCCATTCCGCGCGGCCGTGTGAAGAAGGGCGACGTCGTTCGCGCCATCGTCGTGCGCACCGCCAAGGACATCCAACGCAAGGACGGCTCGGTCATCCGCTTTGACAAGTCGGCCGCCGTCATCGTCAACAAGCAGAACGAGCCTGTCGGCACGCGGATCTTCGGCCCGGTTCCTCGCGAACTGCGCGCCAAGAACCACATGAAGATCATCTCGCTGGCTCCGGAGGTCCTGTAACATGGCCGCCAAGATCAAGAAGGGCGACCGCGTCGTCGTCCTCACCGGCAAGGACAAGGGCCGCACGGGCGCCGTGCTGAAGGTCCTGCCCACCGAAAACCGCGTCCTCGTCGAAGGCGTCAACATGGTTCAGCGCCACACGCGCCCGAGCCAGGCTGACCCGCAGGGCGGCATCAAGAACAAGGAAGCCTCGCTTCACCTGTCGAACGTCGCGATCGCCGACGCCAACGGCAAGGCGACCCGCGTCGGCTTCAAGATCGATGGGGACAAGAAGGTCCGCATTGCCAAGACGACGGGAGACGTCATCTGATGGCTACCGAGAAGTACACCCCGCGCCTCAAGGACGAGTATCACGCTCGCATCCGCCAGGTGATGAAGGAAAAGTTCGGCTACACGAACGAAATGCAGGTGCCCAAGCTGGACAAGATTGTCCTGAACATGGGCATCGGCGAAGCCGTCGCAGACTCCAAGAAGGCGAACACCGCCCTCAAGGATCTGACCGCCATCGCCGGTCAGAAGGCCGTCGCCACCAAGGCCCGTAACTCCATCGCCGGCTTCAAGCTGCGCGAAGGCATGGTCATCGGCGGCAAGGTCACCCTGCGCGGCGACCAGATGTACGAGTTCCTGGACCGGTTCATCACGATCGCGCTGCCGCGCGTGAAGGATTTCCGGGGTCTGAAGGGCACGTCCTTCGACGGTCGCGGCAACTACGCCACCGGTCTGAAGGAGCACATCGTGTTCCCGGAGATCAACTACGACCAGATCGATCAGATGTGGGGCATGGACATTGTCGTCTGCACCACGGCCAAGACCGATGAGGAAGCCAAGGCTCTCCTCACCGAGTTCAAGTTCCCGTTCGTGAAGAACTGAGCGGGAAGGGAAGAGCACAATGGCTAAGAAAAGCGCCGTAAACCGCAACGAAGCCGTCAAGGCCCTGGTTGCGAAGTATGCCGCGAAGCGGGCCGCCCTGAAGGCGACCGCCAACGACGAAAACCTGCCGCTGGAGGAGCGCTTCGAGGCGCGCCTGCAACTGGCCGCCCTGCCGCGCAACTCCGCGCCGAGCCGCATTCGCAACCGCTGCGAAGTGACGGGTCGTCCGCGGGCGTTCTACCGCAAGCTCAAGATGAGCCGGATTGCGCTGCGTGAACTGGGCAACCTGGGCCAGATTCCCGGCCTGACGAAGTCCAGCTGGTAAGGGGAGCGAACAGACATGATGATCAACGATCCCCTGAGCGACATGATCGCTCGCATCAAGAACGCGGCGACCCGCAAGCGTTCCAAGGTGCTGACCCCGGCCTCCCGTCTGCGCCAGCGCGTCCTCGACGTGCTGCAGGACGAAGGCTACATCCGCGGCTACAATCTGGTTCAGAACCCGGGTGAGTTTCCGCAGTTCGAGATCGAGCTGAAGTACTTCGACGGTCAGCCCGTCATCGCCGAGATCGCGCGCGTGTCCAAGCCGGGCCGCCGCGTCTATTCGGCGATCGGCGATCTGAAGCCCGTCAAGAACGGCCTCGGCATCTCGATCCTCTCGACTTCGAAGGGCGTCATGTCCGACGCTTCCGCACGCGACGCTAACGTCGGCGGCGAAGTCCTCTGCAGGGTCTACTGATATGTCCCGTATTGGCAAGAAAACCATCGCCGTGCCGAAGGGCGTGACTGTCACGCTCGACGGCCAGAACATCACCGTCAAGGGACCCAAGGGCGAACGCGCCTGGACCGTCGCCGACGAGATCGAAGTCAAGCAGGAAGGCGACGAAGTTTCGCTGACCCCGCGTTCGGACACGCCTCGCGCTCGCGCGATGTGGGGTCTGTCGCGCACCCTGGTCGACAATATGGTCACGGGCGTCACCTCGGGCTTCGAGAAGTCGCTGGAGCTGGTCGGCGTGGGTTACCGCGCCGCGATGAAGGGCGACGCCCTGTCGCTGCAACTCGGCTTCTCGCACGAAGTCGACATCGCTCCGCCGTCGGGCGTCAGCTTCGCCGTGCCGAAGCAGACCGAGATCAAGATCTCGGGCGCTGACAAGCAAGCCGTCGGTCAGATCGCCGCGGTCATCCGCAAGCTGCGTCCGCCGGAGCCCTACAAGGGCAAGGGCGTCCGTTATGCGGGCGAGACCGTCCGTCGCAAGGAAGGCAAGAAGAAGTAAGTCATGGCTCTTTCTCTTCGACAACAAGCCAAGCGTCGCTCGGAGCGCACGCGTCGCCGCCTGAAGGCTGTCGCCAACGGTCGTCTGCGCCTGTCGGTCTATCGTTCGGACAAGAACATCTCGGCCCAGATCATCGACGACGCCCAGGGCGTGACCGTCGTGGCTGCCTCGTCGCTGGAAGGCGGCAAGGGCAAGCGCGGTTCGGACACGGCTGCGGCCGCCGCGATCGGCAAGCTGATCGCCGAACGCGCCATCGAGAAGGGCGTCAAGGACGTCGTCTTCGACCGTGGCGAGTACATCTATCATGGACGGGTGAAGGCGCTGGCGGAAGCCGCGCGTGAAGCCGGCCTGAACTTCTAAGGGACGCGACAGATGGCGCAACAACCCCAACGCGGCGGCGGCGGCAACGATCGCAACCGTCGTGACAACCGCAACGGTCCCGCTGCTGATGGTCCGGATTCCGACATCGTCGAGAAGCTGGTGCACATCAACCGCGTCGCCGCCACCGTCAAAGGCGGCCGTCGCTTCAGCTTCGCAGCCCTGATGGTCGTCGGCGACGGCAAGGGTCGCGTCGGCTTCGGTCACGGCAAGGCGCGCGAAGTGCCGGAAGCCATCCGCAAGGCGACCGAAGAAGCCAAGAAGACGATGATCCGCGTTCCGCTGCGCGAGAACCGCACCCTGCACCACGACGGCAACGGCCGTTGGGGCGCCGGCAAGATCATGATGCGCGCCGCCCCTCCCGGGACCGGCGTCATCGCGGGCGGTCCGATGCGCGCCGTGCTCGAAACCCTCGGCGTCCAGGACGTCGTGGGCAAGTCGACCGGTTCGTCGAACCCCTACAACATGATCCGCGCGACGTTTGAAGCGCTGAAGGTCCAGTCCTCGCCCCGCCAGGTCGCGTCCAAGCGCGGCAAGAAGGTCGCGGATCTGATGGGCCGCCGCAACGACGGCGCCTCGGCGCCTGAAGCCGTGGAGTCCTAAGTCATGGCTGAGAAGAAAACCCTCACCGTCAAGCAGACCGGTTCGCCGATCCGCCGCAAGAGCGACCAGCGTGCCACTCTGGTGGGCCTGGGTTTGAACCGCCTGGGTCGTGAATCGACGCTGGAAGACACGCCTTCGGTTCGTGGGATGATCGCCAAGGTCGCCCACCTGACCGAGATCGTCGAGAAGTAAGCCGTTTCGCCCTCTCCCGAACCCGGGGGAGGGCGTTTCTGCACTTGCGAATACCCAAGGGGTCGCTTATCAGCGGCCCTTCATTTTTTCCAAGCCGAGTCCGGACGATGTCCGGGCGCTAGCACCCGAAAGGATCAGGCACATGAAACTGAACGAAATCCGCGACAACGAAGGCGCCCACAAGAAGCGCATGCGCGTCGGCCGTGGCCCCGGTTCGGGCAAGGGCAAGACCGCTGGCCGTGGCGTTAAGGGTCAGAAGTCGCGTTCGGGCGTCGCCATCGGCGGCTTCGAAGGCGGCCAAATGCCGCTGTACATGCGTATGCCCAAGCGCGGCTTCAACAACGCCAATGCTCTGAAGCTGGCTGAAGTGAACCTGTGGCGCCTGCAAGACGCCGTCGACGCCGGCAAGCTGGACGCCAAGTCGGAACTGAAGGGCGACGCCCTGGTCGCCGCCGGCGTGATCCGTCGCGTCAAGGACGGCGTGCGTCTGCTGGGCACCGGCGAACTGAAGCAAGCGCTGAACCTGGTCGTCTGGTCGGCCACCGCCGGCGCCAAGAAGGCTATTGAAGCCGCTGGCGGCTCGGTCGTCGAGCAACGCATCGAAGCTGAAGCCAAGGCCGCTGCGCGCGTCGAGAAGCGCAACGCCGCCAAGGGCAAGGCTCCGGCCGCCAAGGCGCCGCGCGGCGACGAGAACAAGATCTCGGCCCGCACCAAGCGCACCGCCGCCAAAGCCTAAGTCACGCGTCGTCGCGGCGATTAGGTCGTGACCTGATTACATCTGCGACGACGAAAGAACGGAAGCGGCCCTCGCATGAGGGCCGCTTTCCGCCTATCTGACGACTCAATCAGTCGTGGGGACGCATAATGGCTTCGGCCGCAGAACAACTCGCCGCCAATATGAACATGGGCTCGTTCGCGAAAGCGACCGAGCTGCATAAACGCCTGCTGTTCACGCTGGGCGCGCTTCTGGTCTATCGCATCGGCACCTATGTGCCGATCCCGGGCATCAACTCGCAGGCCTTCCTGCAGTTCTTCCAGAACCCGGACGGTCAGCGCGGCATCCTGGACATGTTCAACATGTTCTCGGGTGGCGCGGTCGAGCGTATGGCCATCTTCGCCCTGAACGTGATGCCCTACATCTCGGCCTCGATCATCGTGCAGCTGATGGGCACGGTGTATCCGCCCTGGGAGAAGCTGAAGAAGGAAGGCGGCGAAAGCGGCCGCAAGCAGCTGAACCAGTACACCCGCTATCTGACGGTGTTCCTGGCGCTGGCGCAGTCCTTCGGCATTGCGGCGGGCCTGAACAGCACGGCCGGCCTGGTCGACAACCCCGGCATCTTCTTCATCATCTCGACGGTCGTGACCCTGACCGGCGGCACCATGTTCCTGATGTGGCTGGGTGAGCAGGTGACGGCGCGCGGCGTCGGCAACGGCATCTCGCTGATCATCTTCGCCGGTATCGTGGCCGTTCTGCCGTCCACCATCGCCCGGCTGCTGGGCCTGGCCCAACAAGGTCAGATGTCGGCTTTCGCCCTGCTGTTCATCGCTATCCTGGCCGTGGCCACCGTGGTCTTCATCGTCTTCATGGAACGCGCCCAGCGCCGTCTTCTGATCCAGTATCCGAAGCGCCAGGAAGGCAACCGCATGGCTGGCGGCGAGCGTTCGTTCCTGCCGCTGAAGGTCAACACCGCCGGTGTGATCCCGCCGATCTTCGCCTCGTCGCTGCTGATGCTGCCGACGACGGTTGCGACGATGACGGCCAACGCCGACCTGCCCAGCTGGATGAGCTGGCTGCCGCTGGTGACGGCGCAGCTGACGCACGGCCAGCCGCTGTTCATGGCGCTGTACGCCGCCCTGATCGTCTTCTTCTGCTTCTTCTACACCTCGATCACCTTCAATCCCGAGGACACGGCCGAGAACCTGCGCAAATACGGCGGCTTCCTGCCGGGCATCCGTCCCGGCAAGCGGACTGCAGAATATCTGGACTATGTTCTGACCCGCCTGACCGTGATCGGCGCCGCCTACATCACCGCGGTCTGCCTGCTGCCGGAGTTCATCGTCAGCCAGTTCGGCAACAGCCTGTACTTTGGCGGAACGTCTATCTTGATCGTCGTCTCGGTCACCATGGACACTGTGGCCCAGATCCAGTCCCAACTGCTGGCGCACCAGTACGAAGGCCTGATCAAGAAGGCCAAGCTGCGTGGTCGTGGCGGTCGCGGCGCTCCCACGCCCGTTCGCCGCTAAGTCTTAGGTTGTCAGACGCCCAGGGGAGGGCTGAAGCATGAACTTGATCCTGTTCGGACCGCCGGCGGCGGGCAAGGGGACCCAGGCCAAGCGGCTGGTGGAAGAGAAGGGCATGGTCCAGCTCTCCACCGGCGACATGCTGCGCGCGGCCATCGCCTCGGGCTCGGAGCTGGGGCTCAAGGTCAAGGACGTGCTGGCGCGCGGCGATCTGGTCACCGACGAGATCGTCATCGCCCTGATCGAAGATCGTCTGACGGAGGCTGAGGCTGCTGGCGGCGCCATCTTCGACGGCTTCCCGCGCACCGTGGCCCAGGCCGAGGCGCTGGACGAGATGCTGGCCAAGCGCGGTGTTCAGATCGACGCCGTCGTCCGCCTGAAGGTTGACGACGCCGCCCTGACCGAACGGATCGCCAAGCGCTTCGCGGAACAGGGTCGTCCGGACGACAATCCGGAATCGTTCAAGGTCCGGCTCGAGGCCTACAACCGCAACACCGCGCCGCTGCTTCCCTACTATGAAGCCCAAGGCAAGCTGACCGAAGCTGACGGCATGGGCTCGATCGAGTCTGTCGCCAAAGCGATCGACGAGGCCCTGGCCTGATTTGCGTTTTCGGGCGTTGATCGCCTGATGACCGAATTAGACGACCCAAAACCTGAGAAGACCCGCCTGCGTCGCTGGCGCATGGCGGGCATATTCGTCGCCGTCGCTGTCGCGGAAATTGGCCTGTTCCTGTGGCTGGGACAGGTGAGGGGGCCGGCGCCGACTCCTGTGGTCGAGCCACCGCCGTTCGAGGTCGTGCTCTACGACCCGCCGCCGCCGACTTCCAACGAACCCCCGGCGCCCGAGACCGGCGGCGGCGCCCCCGCTGCGCCATCCGTCATTCACACGCCGCCGCCTCCGCCCAAGGAACGCCCCCGCGAAGTTCCCGCCCCGCCTGTCAAGGCGCCGGAGCCTGCGCCCGTCGTCGGCATCGCACCGTCGCCGTCGCCGCAACCCGGCTTCGGCCAGGGCGGGCAGGGGACAGGCAGCGGATCCGGCGTCGGCTCTGGATCTGGCCCCGGCAGCGGCTCGACTGGACCGCGTCTGGTCACCGGTCCCACCATCGGCCAGATTCGCGCCAACCACCCGCTAGGCGCCCGCAGCCGTTACGGCCGCGTCGAACTGTCCTGCATCATTCGCCTCGACAGCCGGCTGGACGGTTGCCGCGTCGTTCAAGAGACGCCCCCCGGCCTGGGCTTCGGCGCGGCCGGCTTGCAGGTCTCCGGCTATTTCCGCTTCCAGCCGCCGACGGAAGACGGTCGGCCAGTGGAGGGCCAGCGGGTCACGGTCGGCGTCGATTTCGGCCGTCCGCCGCGCTGAAGCGGCGCCGCGCGGGAGCGGATGTTGACGCCCGGTGAATCATCTGTATAAGGGCGCCTTCCCGCGAAGGGCGCCACGCTCCTGGTTTGTTAACCGGAGCGTTTGTTGCGTCTGACTAACGCGTATCTGGAGAATTTCGTGGCCCGTATTGCTGGCGTCAACATCCCGACCAACAAGCGCGTAGAGATCGCGCTTCAGTATATCCATGGCATCGGCCCCGCCGCCGCCAAGGACATCACCGAGAAGGTGGGCATCGAGCCCGCTCGCCGGGTGAACCAGCTGACGGACGCCGAAGTCCTGTCGATCCGCGAAACGATCGACAAGGATCACACCGTCGAGGGCGACCTTCGTCGCGAGACGTCGATGAACATCAAGCGTCTGATGGACCTGGCCTGCTATCGCGGCCTGCGTCACCGCAAGGGCCTGCCGGTCCGCGGCCAGCGCACCCACACGAACGCCCGCACCCGCAAGGGTCCCGCCAAGCCGATCGCCGGCAAGAAGAAGTAAGACAGACACATGGCCAAGGAACCGGGTCGCGTAAAGAAGCGCGAGCGCAAGAACATCACCTCGGGCGTCGCCCACGTGAATGCTTCGTTCAACAACACCATGATCACGATCACGGATGCCCAGGGCAACGCGATCTCGTGGTCTTCGGCGGGTCACATGGGCTTCAAGGGTTCGCGTAAGTCGACCCCTTACGCCGCTCAGATGGCTGCGGAAGACGCTGGCAAGAAGGCCCAGGAACACGGCGTGAAGACGCTGGAAGTAAACGTTTCGGGTCCGGGCTCCGGCCGTGAGTCGGCCCTGCGCGCGCTGCAGTCGGTCGGTCTGACGATCACGACGATCCGCGACGTCACGCCGATGCCGCACAACGGTTGCCGTCCGCCCAAGCGTCGTCGCGTCTAAGCGATAGCGTTCTAAGGCACCCCCAATCTCCGTCCGCTCCATCATGGCCTCGTCGACAAGGCCGGAGCAGGCGAAACCCGTTCGAGGGACAAAATGATCGAAAGAAACTGGCAAGAGCTGATCCGTCCCGAGAAGCCGCAGATCGAGATCGGTTCCGACGCCCAGCGCAAGGCGCGCCTGGTGGCCGAACCCCTCGAGCGTGGCTTCGGTGTGACGCTCGGCAACGCGCTCCGTCGCGTTCTGCTGTCCTCGCTGCAAGGCGCGGCCGTCACGGCCATCCAGATCGACGGCGTCGTTCATGAATTCTCGTCGCTGGAAGGCGTGCGCGAAGACGTGGTCGACATCGTCCTGAACATCAAGCAACTGGCGCTGCGCATGCACGCCGAAGGCCCCAAGCGCATGACTCTGCGTGCCACGGGCCCCGGTCCGGTGACGGCCGGCCAGATCGACGTGCCGGCGGACATCGAGGTTCTGAACCCCGACCACGTCATCTGCACGCTGGACGACGGCGCATCGGTGCGCATGGAACTGACCGTCCAGAACGGCAAGGGCTATGTCGCCGCCGAGCTGAACCGTCCGGAAGATGCGCCGATCGGCCTGATCGCCGTCGACGCCCTGTATTCGCCGGTCAAGAAGGTGGCTTACCGCGTTGAGCCGACCCGTCAGGGTCAGTCGCTCGACTACGACAAGCTGTTGCTGGAAGTCGAAACCAACGGTGCGGTCACGCCGGTTGACGCTGTGGCCTATGCCGCGCGCATCCTGCAGGACCAGCTCCAGATCTTCATCACCTTCGAAGAGCCCAAGAAGGCTGTCGAGCAGTCGGACGGCAAGCCCGACCTGCCCTTCAACCCGGCGCTGCTGAAGAAGGTGGACGAGCTGGAACTGTCGGTTCGTTCGGCCAACTGCCTGAAGAACGACAACATCGTCTACATCGGCGACCTGATCCAGAAGACCGAGGGCGAAATGCTTCGCACCCCGAACTTCGGCCGCAAGTCGTTGAACGAGATCAAGGAAGTTCTCACGACGATGGGCCTCAGCCTCGGCATGGACGTGCCGAACTGGCCGCCCGAAAACATCGAAGATCTGGCCAAGAAGTTCGACGACCAGATCTAAGTTCAACCCTCCGCCCGTCTCCTTCGGGAGAATGTCGGGGCGGTTAGAAGATTACGGTTCCAGGTCCGATTGAGGATACCGGTTCCGGAGTAGGAGAGACCCAGATGCGCCACGGCGCCGCCCATCGTAAACTCGGTCGCACGAGCAGCCACCGCACCGCCATGTTCGCCAACATGGCCGCCTCGCTGATCAAGCACGAGCAGATCACCACGACCCTGCCCAAGGCGAAGGAACTGCGTCCCTTCGTCGAGAAGCTGGTCACCCTCGCCAAGAAGGGCGACCTGCACGCGCGTCGTCAGGCCATCAGCCAGGTTCGGGACGTGCCGCAAGTCGGCAAGCTGTTCGAAACGCTTGGCCCGCGCTACAGCGAGCGTAACGGCGGCTATATCCGCATCATGAAGGCCGGCTTCCGCCACGGCGACAACGCCCCGATGGCCGTCATCGAGTTCGTCGATCGCGACGTCGAAGCCAAGGGCAAGGACTCCGGTCCGGTCCTTGCCTTCGAAGGCAACGACGAAGACTAAGATTTGGTCGTTTGACCAAACGCCGGAAGGGCGGTCGGAGCGATCCGACCGCCCTTTTGCTTTGCGTGGAAACCGGACATGAGGGGTGAATGACTGGCGCCATCGTCGATTTCCGTCCCGATCACGCCGCCGCCTGGGCGCAGTTGAACACCGCCTGGTTGGTCGAGGGCGGGTTCGCCATCGAGGGCAAGGATCAGGTCGCGATCAATGATCCGCAGGGCGAATTCCTGGACAAGGGCGGGCGCATCTTCATCGCTGAGAAGGATGGTGAGGCGGTGGGCTGTTGCGCCATGGTCCCGACTGACGACGGGGTGGAGGTCTGCAAGATGACCGTCACGCCCGCCGCGCGCGGCCTGGGTCTGGCGCGACGCCTGCTGGACGCCTGCGAAGCGGCGGCGCGGGAAACGGGCGCTGCCCGGCTCTATCTGGAAACCAACAGCGCCCTGCAGCCCGCGATCGCCTTGTACGAAGGCGCCGGCTTTCTGCATCTGCCGCCACGGCCCACGCCCTATGCGCGCGCTGACGTCTTCATGGAGAAGCGGCTCTAGCCGTCCAGAATGGCGGCGATCGCCATGATCCAGATGAGCAGAATGCACAGGCGGTAGGCGATTTGATCCCGAGGCGAGCGGCGGGGTGGTTTGGGCGGTGGGTTTGGAAGCGGCATCGCCAAGCTTGAAGCCGATAGGCGACGACAGCGAAATCGATTAAGCGGGTTGAGCTCTGTGAGGGTAGGTCACATGTGGGGTCGCGCACCGCCGCCGCTGAATGCGCTGCGAACCTTCGAAGCGTTCGCGCGGCATGGCAGCATGACCCGTGCAGCGGCCGAGTTGTCTGTCACCCACGGGGCGGTCAGCCGCCAGATCGCGGCCTTGCAGGCTTCGCTGGGAGTGGTTTTGGTGACGGGACCACGCCATGCGCTTACGTTGACGGAGACTGGGGCGAAGCTGGCCGAGGGCCTGACGCCAGCGTTTAGCGCGATCATGGATGCGGTCGAGGCCGCGCGGCAGGGCGCGGTGCGGGAGATCGAGATTTCCTGTCTGGGCACCTTCGCCTTGAAATGGCTGATCCCGCGCTTGCCGTCATTTCTGGAGGTGCATCCTGACGTGCGCGTTAGGCTGTCGGAATCCTATGCGCCTGTCGATTATCGGCGCGACCGCTTCGACGGCGCCATCCGCATCCTGGAGCCGTATCAGGTCCATGCGCGACCCTTTTTGGCTCAACATCAGGGACCTGTCGGATCGCCATCCATGATGGCCAGCTGCAGACGATGGAAGCCTTAACTGGCGCGCCGCGGCTGCATTCGGCGACCTTCCGTCGAGCTTGGTCGGTTTGGGCTGAACTGGCCGGCGTGACCCTGGCGCCGGCGGCGATGGAGCGAGAATTCGCGCACAATCATTCGCTGGTGGAGGCGGCGATCGCTGGATTGGGCGTGGGGATTGCGCCCTGGGCTTTCGTGGCGCCGGACGTAATGGCCGGCCGGTTGGCCGCGCCGTTCGGCTTTGTCGAGCGGCCGTCCCGGTTCGTCTTTCTGCGGCCAGAAGGCCGCAAGGATGCGGCGGTGGACGCCTTCCGCGACTGGCTGGTTGCGGAAGGCGCGCGTAGTCCGTCGCCGCCTATTCCTTCGACAGGTCTTGGCGGTTGAACCAGGCGACGGCGGCGGCGAAAGGGACGCCGATCCAGATGGCCAGGCTGAGGACGCCCTTCAGCACGGCGTGGTCGGGCAGTTGCGACGCCGATGCGCCGCCCTCGATGGCGGCCTTCAGCAGGTCGGTGGCCATGCCCGGCGACAGCAGCGGCAGAAGCCAGCCGTCCGGCGTCACGCCCATCGGCAGCAGCAGTTGGGGCAGGAAGAACTGGGCCACGCCGATCACCAGCGGGGCGAACAGGGCGGCCAGCAGCGACCGGGTCACCACGGCGGCCACAAGGCCGACCATGGTGAACTGCAGGATGCGCGCCCATGAGGTCAGGGTCAGCAGGCCGAAATCGGCGGCTGCCGCGCCGGTCATCGAGAAGGTGAGGGGCCGGCCGAACACCGCCGCCTGGATCACACTGGCGATCACGTCCGAGATCAGGGCGGCGAAGGTCGCCAGCACGATCACCAGACCCACAACCGCGACCTTGCCAATCAGCAGGTTGGGACGGGTGTTGCGAGCGCTGATCAGCCGCCAGGTTTCCCAGCGATAGTCGCCGGCGTAGATGGTCGCCGCGCCGATCAGGACGAACATCAGGATCGCGGGATTAGCGAAGTCGCTGGCGCTCTTGACCAAGGTCAAACCCAGATCGAGCGGTCCGCCCTTCATCAGTTCGGGCGGCAGCTTGCCGGCCAGCTTGGCCTCGTTGGCCTTGGCGACCACGAAGCCCAGAGTGGCGAGGATCACGCCCATGATGGGGATGAACAGCACGCTCCAGAACAGAGCGGTGCGGTTCTTGGACAGGCGGTAGGTTTCGGAACGGATCGCGTCAGCCAGCACGGTTTTGCTCCTGCACGCCGGTCCAGCCGGTTTCGCTCATGAAGACGTCTTCCAGGTCCGCGCCAATCCAGCGGGCCTCTTCGATATCGACGCCGCCCTCGACCAGAGCCTTGATGGCGGCGGCGGCTTCGGCGCGCGGCACGGCGGCCACAAGGGCGTCGCCCTCAAGCATCGCGCGGTCGCCCAGCACGGACATGGCCTTGGCCAACGGCGTGACGGACAGGCGCAGACGCTCGCCCGAGGCGGTCAGGTCGGAGACGCGGCCTTCGGTGATCACCTTGCCCTTGTTGAAGATGGCGACGCGGTCGCAGACGCGCTGGACCTCCTGCAACTGGTGGCTGGCCAGGATGACGGTCACGCCGTCGTGGTCGGCCAGGCTGCGGATCAGGGCGCGCATCTCCTGGATGCCGGGCGGATCCATGCCGCTTGTCGGTTCATCCAGAATGACCAGGTCCGGCTTGGTCATCAGGGCGGCGGCGACCCCCAGGCGTTGCAGCATGCCGACCGAAAAGCCCTTCACCCGGCGGTTGGCCGCCTCGGTCAGGCCGACGCGTTGCAGCCAGTCAGCGATCTCGGCCGAGGACACGCCGCCATGGGCGCGGGCCAGCCACTCCAGCACCTGACGGGCGGTCATGAACGGCGGAAAGCGCGGCGTCTCGATCATCGAGCCCATACGACGCATCGAGGTCGGATCGCCAATCCGACCGCCCATCACCGTGGCCTCGCCCTCGGTCGGCCGAATCAGGCCCAACAGCGTGCGAAACAGCGTCGATTTGCCCGCCCCATTGGGACCCAGAATGCCGTAGACCCCGCCGCGCGGGATCGACAAGGTCAGGCCGTCCAAGGCCTTTACCGTCCCGTAGGTCTTGGTCAGGCCGCGAATGTCGATGACGGTTTCCATACGTCAAGCTTGGCGAGTGAACGCCGGTCGCACAAGCCGTTGCGTGGTCGTCGTCCATTAAGTTTAGGCAATGGTTGGGATCGCCGCCCCCTGCGCGAGCTGCATTTGGCGCTAGGCGTTTTTGAGCGCACACTGGTCGCCAGAGGGAGAGGGGCGAAGATGCGCAAGAGTCTGTGGGTCGCGACGGTTTCGGTCGCCTGTCTGATTGCGCCCGTGGCGGTCGCTGACGCCACAGCAACGGCGGGGACGTTGGCCCTGATCACCAATCCGCAGGTCTGCGGCCGGGTCGGGGCGGTCGGCGATGTCCAGCCGACACGCGACATGGTCATGGCCCCAGGCTTCGGCGACGAGGGTTTCGCGGTCGATACGAAGAACCCGGAAGCCCAGGCCTGGTTCGACCACGGGGTGCGACTGCGCTGGGCGTTCGAGCACTCGGAATCGGTGCGGGCGTTCAGGAAGGCGAGGCAGTTGGACCCGTTGTGCGGCATGTGCGCCTGGGGCGAGGCCTGGGCGATCGGGCCGAACCTGAATGGCGGCGGCGGCGATCCCGAATCGATCGCCACAGGCCTGCGCGTCGCACGTGAGGCGCGGCGTCTGGCCCGCGACGCCACGCCGATGCAGCGCCAGATGATCGACGCCCTGATCCAGCGCTATTCCGGCAAGGAGAAGTCCCGCGCCGTGCGTTACGCCCGCGCCATGGACCGGATCGCAAAGCGTCATGCCGACGACGTATCGATCGCCTCGATCACCGCCGACGCCTGGATGCTCCAGCCCGAGGGCGAATGGTGGGACAAGGACGGCAAGGCGACCGATCCGGCCGTCACCCGCGCCATGGCGATCCTGGAGCACGCCCTGACGGTCAAGCCGAACGATCCGGGCGCCATTCACCTGTACATCCACCTGACCGAATGGTCGGACGATCCACACAGGGCGCTGGCCTATGGCGAGCGGCTGGCCCTACTGGCGCCGGGGGCCAGCCATCTTGTGCACATGCCGTCGCACACCTTCTATCGCGTCGGGCGCTACAAGGACGCGATGATGTCCAACGTCAACGCCGTGGCGCTGGACAAGAGCTACGACCAACTGGTCGGGCCGCCCGGCGGCATTCGCGGCATGCGGCTGCATGCCCACAACATCCATTTCGGCATGGGCGGCGCCCTGATGGCGGGCGGGGCCGAGCGGGGGCTGGAGTTGGCCGACTGGTATATGGCGACCTATCCGCAGCTGGCGGGACCGCTCGAGGCGGGCGAGGACGGCTATGTCGTCTATCGTCAGGTGATGGCGGCCGACGCCTATGCGCTTTACGGCCGGTTCGGTTCGGACGCCCAGGTCGCGGCGCTGACCGAGCCGGACGTGGGCCGTCCGCTGATGCGGGTCGGCTGGCGATACGCGCGGGGCGAGGCTGCGGCAAGGCGCGGCGATTCGGCGGCGGTTCGGGTCGAGGCCCAGGCCATCGCCGCCCTGCTGGCGGACAAGGCGTTCAACGGCCCGATGGCGGATCGTCAGACCGGTTTCGCCGAACTGTTCCAGAAGGTGCTGGAAGGCCGCGCGGCCATGATTGATCAGGACTATCCCGCCGCCATCGCCGCCTATGGGCGGGCGGCGGCGATCCAGGCCATGTCGCCCGAAGGCGGCGATCCGCCGATGATCTGGTATCCGACGCGCCGAAGCCTGGCCGCCGCCATGCTGGCGTCCGGCGATGCGGGGGGGCCAAGGCCAAGATCGGCGAACTGCTGAAGGATTGGCCGAACGACCCGTACAGCTACTACGTCCTCTACCGCGCCGAACAGGCGCTGGGCGACGAGGCGGCGGCCAATGACGCCCTGCGCCACGCCGGCGTCGAATGGATCGGCGGACAGATGAGTTTGGCCGAGGCCTAGCGCCCAAGGACGAAGACAGACGGCACGTCGCAGCGCCAAGTCTTCAGCCGCATCGTGATGGCGAAAGCCTCAATTTGTGAAAGCACGCCTAGTCCGAAGGTGAACCACAACAGCCAGTTCGTCTGACCCGTGACGAAGAGCTGAACAAAGAGCGCCCAGAGAAACAGGCAAAATAGCTTGGACAGCCAATGATGAGGCGAAGCCTCGCGCCGGAAACGGGCGAAGCTGACGGCGTGATTGGCGACCTCGAAAACCATGAGGACCAGAATCAATGGCCCGACCACTGCAGCCAGGCCGGGATGCATCATCCAAAGGGCCAAGGCGGCGCCCAACCAAAAGATCACGTCCGCCCGGCCATCCCAACGTCTAAGCGTCGGCGTGACGACCTTCAGCCGCCGCGCGATGACGCCGTCGAAGATGTCGGACAACACCGCCAGCGACAGCAAGATCGCGGCGGCTCCACCTGCCTGAGGGGCGATCAGCGACAAGCTGACCAGCGCAGGCGCGCAGAGCAGCCGGAAGATCACCAGAACCCAAGGCAGGCGGTTCAGCATCTAAACGATCAGCGCTTCGCCGCTTCGATCAGTTTGCCGATTTCGGCCGGGTCGATGCCGGGGCTGGCCTTGCCGTTGACGAAGAAGGTCGGCGTGCCGCGCAGACGCAGGGCGGCGGCCGTGGTGTGGATATCGGCGATGTGGCGGGTGGTGTCGGGCGCGGCGATCGCTGCCTTGGCGCGGGCCATGTCCACGCCATGCGCCGCCAGGATGGCGTCGATCGCTTCGATCGACAGCGCCCGCTCGGTCATCAGGGCGTCATAGACCTCCAGATACTTGCCCTGCTGATGCGCGGCCAGGGCGGCGCGGGCGGCGTATTGCGAGGTGATGTCGTCGCCGCGGTCCAGAATGGGCCAGTCCTTGAAGACGAAGCGGACCTCCGGATGGGCAGCCATCAGGGCGCGATAGTCGTGGGCCACGGCCTTGCAGCCGGGGCAGCGGAAGTCGAAGAACTCGATCACCGTCACCTTGGCGTTCGCCGGACCGAAGGCCGGATCGCGGGCGTCGGGCGCCAGGAGGCCGGCGTTGGCGGCGGCGGCCTGGTTCGTCTCCTCGACGGCGGCCTCGGCGTCCTTGGTCTGAAGCGCCATCTGCGCCTCCTGCAAGACCTCAGGATGCTCCAGCAGATACGCACGCACGTTCGATCCACCGGTCAGATAGGGCGCGGCTGAAAAGCCCAGCGCGATGACCGACAGGCCTAGGGCCAGATAGCCGGCGCGGCCGCCGCTGAGCCATCCTGGCTTGGCGGTCTTGGGTTCGGGCGCTGGCGTGGGGGCGTCGTCGGTCATTCAGGCTCGCAGTCGGCGGTAAGCGGTCAGTTGAGGGTGGCGGGCCGGCGCGCGGCGTCACGGCGGTCCAGGTCGTTGAGATCGTCGGGCGTGGCGCCCGAGGCTAGGACGATATCGACGGCGCGGCGCCATTCGATCGAGCCGGGATCCAGCATGGAGCGGGCGCGCAGGGCGAACTGGGTGGCCTGTTTCTCGTCTCCGCCGGCGAAATAGTATTCCGCCGAGGCCAGTCGCGCCTCGCCCTCCTTGCCCTGAGAGGCATAGGCCTGGGCCAGCAGTCGCCAGGCCATGGTGTTGTCCTTCTCGGCGACGACGGCGTGTTTCAGCTGGTCGATGGCCTCGTCCAGCTTGGCCTTGTCATTGGTCTCGATCAGGGCGTGGGCCAGGTTGACGCGCAGCAGGGGGGCGTCGGGCTTCAGGCGGACCGCCTCGCGGTGGGCGGCGACGGCCTCGGCCGGGCGACCTTCCTCGAACAGGATCTGGCCCTTCAGTTCCTGGAAATAGGGGTTGTTCACGTCGCCGGCGATCAGCGCATCCACCGCCATCAGCGCCTTGTCCGTCTGGCCGTCGCGATACCAGGCGATGGCCCGCGCATAGCGGCCGGGCAGGGAGGTGTCGGTCGACGGATAGTCGCGCAGGGTGGCATTCGGCGGATCCATGAAGGCGTGAATCTTGGCCAGGATCAGCGCGTGCTGCGCCATACGTTCGGGGCTGTCGCGATGGTCGTAGTGCGGCTGTTCCTGCACATAGCGGCGCAGGCTCTCGATCCGGTTCGAAGACAGGGGGTGGCTGCGGAAATAGGGATAGCGGCGGGCGTCGGAGAAGACCTCCTGCGAGCGGAAGTTCTCGAAGAAGGACACCAGCCCGGCGCCGGATTCGCCGGCCGCCTCCAGCGCCCGCGCGCCCGAGATGTCGGCCTCGCCTTCTTGGCTCTGCATGTAATGCAGCGCGCCCAGAGCGCCGAAGTACTGGCTTGAGCCGAGCAGGGCGACGCCTGCGTCCGGCGCGCCGGCGGCGATGGCCAGGGCGCCCAGCGCCATGGTCATGAACATCGGCTGTTTGCCGGCGTTCTCGGCCCCGTCGCGCAGGGTGTGGCGGTTCTTGATGTGGCCCGCCTCGTGCGCCATCACGCCCAGCAGTTCGCCGGGGGTCTTGGTGCGCAGGATCAGGCCGGTGTTGACGCCCATGATCCGCCCGCGTGTCGCAAAGGCGTTCAAGTCGTTGTCGTTGACCAGCAGAACTTCGATGTCGTTCGGGTTCAGCCCCATGGCCACGAAGACCGGGTCGGCCCATTCGCGCACGATGCCCTCGACCTCGGTGTCGCGGATCAGGCTTTGCGCGGAGGCCTGGCCGGCGACAGAAACAGCCATCAAGGCCGTCGCCGCCGCCGCCAGAACGCGGGATGCAGATCGGGGAAGCCATCTCATGGCTCTACTCCAACAACGACCGGCCCCCGCCTGTATCCAGACAGTCTAATCGTGACCGATCAGCGGCGCCACCACCCGCGCTTGGGCTTTTCGGGCGGTGCGACGATCTGGTTCGGATCTTCGGCGATGATGGCCTGAACGTCGATCTCCGGCGTGGGGGCGACGAAGGGCTCGGCCAAGACAGCCTCGGTCACTGGAACCGCCGTCGGGGCGGCGACCGGGGCGACCTCGGCCGGTTCGGCGGCCAGCGCCTCGTGCGGGGTCACGTCCAGTTCGACCGGCGCGCCGTGGACCGTGGCCTCGTTCGGCTCGATGGCGGTGTCGGGATGCGGTTCGGTCGCGATCTCGACATTGGCGCTGGCCGACTTGCGGCGCACGCGACGACGCTGAGGCTCGGGCGCGATGGCCGGCGCGGCTGGCTCGACGGCCTCGGTCGGCTCGACCATGACGGCCATCGGGGTCTCGGGCGAGCCGTCGGGCGGCATGCCTTCGTTGGTGGCGCGGTTCTCGACCTTGATCTCGTGGCTGACGGAACCTTCGCCACGGCCGCGACCGCGACGACGGCGACGGCGCGAACGGCCGCCTTCCTCGCCAGAGCCTTCGCCGGCGCCGCTATGGGCGACGACATCCAGACCTTCGACCTCGGATTGAGCGAAGGCGGGGCGTTCAGACCGCTCATGGCGCTCGCCACGTTCCGGGCGACCTTCCGAGCGGCCGGGGTTCAGCGGGTCGAACCAGACATAGGGGTCGTCCAGCGACGGCGTGCGGCCGCGAACCCAGGTGTAGACGTCGCGCTCGCCATCCTCGCGGACGCGGCGACCGCCACGGCGGCCACGGCGACGACGGCGGCCGTTTTCGTCTTCCTCATCGTCAGAGGCGTCGTCGGCGCTGACCGTATCGACGGCGTCGACGTCGGAGGTCTCCTCGTCGCGACGACCGCCGCGACGGCGACGGTTGCGCCCACGACCCCGATCGCGACTGCCTTCATGACGTTCCGAACGTTCGCGCGGTTCGTCGTCGTCGCTGTCTTCGCGATCCAGGGATTCGACGGTGTCGTCATCGTCGTCGGCGATGATCTCCTCGTCTTCGTCCTCATCCTCGTCTTCGTACAGCGAGGCGTCGAAGTCGTCGTCGAGATTGGGCATCTCGATCTCGGGCGCGACGAAGTCCTCATTGGTCTCGGTGCGCTCGATATTGTGTTCGCCCTGACCCAGGCTGTCGTCGATCTGGACGATGACGTTCAGGCCGCGACGTTCCAAGAGCGACTGCAGATAGGCGCGCTTGTGGTTCAGGATGTACAGGCCGACGGCGGTGCAGACCTTCAGCACCACGACGCCCGCGCCGTTCTTGCCGGCCTCGATGTCGACCGCGCGCAGGGTCATCAGAGCCGCGGATTCGGCCGAGCGAATGCGGCCTGTGCCCTGGCAGTGCGGGCAGGCCTCGGTCGCGCCCTCGATCACGCCCAGGCGGCGACGCTGACGGCTGATCTCCATCAGGCCGAAGGGCGAAATGCGGCCCATCTGGATGCGGGCGCGGTCTGAGGACAGGGCGTCCTTCAACACGCGCTCGACGGCGCGGTTGTTCTTGCCCTCATCCATGTCGATGAAGTCGATGACGACGAGGCCAGCGAGGTCGCGCAGGCGCAGTTGGCGGGCGGCTTCCTCGGCCGCTTCCATATTGGTCTTGAACGCCGTCTGTTCGACGTTGCGTTCCTTGGTGGCGCGGCCCGAGTTGACGTCGATGGCCACCAGGGCCTCGGTCTGGTTGATCACCAGATAGCCGCCGGACTTCAGCGGCACGACCGGCTGATGGATCTGCGTTAGCAGTTCTTCAATGCCGTTGGCCGCGAACAGGGGGCGCGAGCCGCGATACAGGTGAACCTTCTTGGCCTGGGCCGGCATCAGCACGCGCATGAAGTCGCGCGCTTCCTTGAAGCCCTCGACGCCCTCGACCTGGATGCCGTCGAAATCCTTGTCGAACATGTCGCGCACGGCGCGGCGGACCAGGTTCTCTTCCTCGTAGATCACCGAGGGGGCGTGAGAGGCGAGGGTGGTCTCGCGGATCGTCTCCCACAGGCGCAGCAGATATTGATAGTCGCGCTTGATCTCGGCCTTGGTGCGCTTGGCGCCCGCCGTGCGGATGATCAGGCCCATGCCCTTGGGCACTTCCAGGGCCGAGACGGCGCTCTTCAGGCGACGACGGTCCGAGGTGTTGGTGATCTTGCGGCTGATGCCGCCGCCCTTGCCGGTGTTAGGCATCAGCACGCAATAGCGGCCGGCCAGCGACAGCCAGGTGGTCAGAGCCGCGCCCTTGGCGCCGCGTTCGTCCTTGACGACCTGGACCAGCAGGATCTGGCGGCGCTTGATGACGTCCTGGATCTTGTAGCGACGCATCAGGCGGCGCTTCAGCCGCTCTTCGTCGGCCAGCGCCGATTCGGGATCGACATCGTCGCCGGTCGATTCGCGGTCGAGATCGTCTTCGTCCTCGTCGTCGTGCGCCTCAGCCATGATGGCTTCACGGTCGGCGACGGGGATCTGGTAGTAGTCGGGGTGGATCTCGTTGAAAGCGAGGAAGCCGTGACGATTGCCGCCGTATTCAATGAAGGCGGCCTGCAGGCTGGGCTCTACGCGGGTGACCTTGGCGAGGTAGATGTTGCCGCGAAGCTGGCGCTTCGCACGGGATTCGAAATCGAATTCCTCAATCTTGCGCCCGTCCACGATGGCGACCCGGGTCTCCTCGGGATGCGCCGCATCGATCAGCATTGTCTTTGACATGGAAAGTCTCTCTCTGGCGCGCGCAGGCCGACCGTCCCGGATCTCCGGACAGGGTCATGGCGGCTCGCCGAATGAAGGTGAGGGCCGGCGCGCGCGACATCCCCTCGCCGAGAACGGCGAAGAAGGCTTGATCAAGCCGTTGGGGAACGCAGGCGGAAAGGCCCATTAAGTCGTCGGTCCTGAACCGGGCGCGCCAATCCCTTGGGAAGGCCGCGTCCCTGGTCCGCTCTTCGAACCATCGGCCAGGCCGGGGCGGTTCTAGGATTGGTGAAAGTCAACGCCGCGAGGAGGGCGCGCCAAGATTCGCAGAGGCGAAATCGGCGCGATCGGTTCGCGAGCGGTCACAGCATAGTCATGCAACGGGAGAATTAAAAGGCGCTCGCCTTAACCCCCTGAATACGAGCCTCTGTCATGATGAGGTTCAAGTAGGCTTAAACTAGGTTCGCCGACGCAGATGAGCGGTCGCGTTTTGACAGGTCTGATGCGCTGGGGCGCGAAGGAGTGGGCGATGACCGCCCTGGCCTTCGTGGTCATCTGCATGGTCGGTCTGTCTGCAACGCGCGGTTTCGCCTGGGGCGCGCAGGGCGATGTGCTGGGGGTGCGCTTCGGCGCAGACGGCGATCGGACCCGCGTCGTCATCGATCTGGACAAGACGGCGCAAGGACGCGTCATCGACGCGGGCGGCGAAGGCCGGGTGGTGCTGGCCCTCAGCGGTGTTGCGCCAGGGCGTGGTCTGAACGGCGGCGGTTCGGGTCTGGTGCGCGCCTATGAGGTCACGTCGTCTGGCGGTTCGTCGCGTGTTCAGCTGGAACTGGCGCGCGGCAGCGAGATCGAGCGGCGCTTCCTGCTGCCGCCCGGCGACGGCGTCAGCCATTATCGTTATGTCGTCGATCTGAAGGCGACCGGGACCGCCACGCGCGCCTCGACCACGCCGGCGCCGCGCGCCAGCGCGCCGCCACGTCGCGCCGAACGCCCCCTGATCGTCATCGACGCCGGCCATGGCGGCAATGATCCCGGCGCCAGCGGCGCGAGCGCCCAGGAAAAGCAGGTCACTTTGGCCGCCGCCCTGGCGTTGAAGGCCGAGCTTGAGAAAAACGGTCGCTATCGCGTGCGCCTGACCCGGACCGACGACCGCTATGTCGATCTCTATCGCCGCGTCTCCATCGCCCGTCAGGCGGACGCCGATCTGTTCATTTCCTTGCACGCTGACGCGGGCGCCGATCCGGCGCTGCGCGGGGCCAGCGTCTATACCTTGTCGGAGCAGGGCGCCGGCCGCGCCGTGCGCGAGTTCACGCGTGGCGACAACTGGCATCGCGAGCTGCATCTGCCGGGGCGCGATCCGTCGGTCGATCGCATCCTGCTAGACATGACCCAGCGCGCGACCCAGAACCGCTCGGCCCAGTTCGCGCGTGTCCTGCTGACCCATCTGGAGGGCTCGGATCATCCTCTGCTTCGCCGCAGCCATCGCGATGCGGGCCTGGCTGTCCTGTTGGCGCCCGATGTGCCGGCCGTGCTGCTGGAAATGGGCTTCATCACCAATCCCGAGGACGAGCGGCTTCTGACCGACGAGCGCGCGCGCCGTCGCCTGATGAAGTCGGTGGCGGACGGGATCGATCGCTATTTCCGCGAGCCGTCGAGCCCGATGATGGCCGCCGCAAACAGCCAGGCCGCCGGTCAGCCTTGATCCGGCGCAACCAAGCCGGCCGTCGCCGGTTTCCGGACCATGAAAAAAGCGATTGTCACGGGCGGATCGGGCCTGATCGGAACGGGCGTCTGTAAGGCCTTGCTGGCCAACGGATGGGAAGTCGCCTCTTTCGACCTAAAACCGGGCGAGGGCGAGGGCGAGGCGTGTCATGTCGACTGCGATCTGGGCGATGAGGACTCGGTCAAACAGGCGTTCGAGACCCTGGGCTGGTCGTCGCTGGACCTGCTGGTCAACAACGGGGGCATCGCCGATCCGGTGAACGGCCCGCTGGCTGAGCTGTCGCTGGCGGACTGGCGCAAGACCATCGACAGCCATCTGACCGGCGCTTTTCTGATGAGCCGCGCCGCCATTCCGCTGCTGAACGAGGGCGGCGCTATCGTGAACATGATCTCGACGCGCGCCTTCATGTCCGAGCCGCACACTGAGGCCTATGCGGCGTCCAAGGGCGCGCTGTTCGCCCTGACCCACGCCCTGGCGATCAGCGAAGGCCCTCGGATCCGGGTCAACGCCATCGCGCCAGGCTGGATTTCGGACGGCGAGGATTTGCGTCCTGTGGATCACAAACAGCATCCGGTCGGCCGCGTCGGCCGCGCCGAGGATATCGCCGGGGCCGTGCTCTATCTCGCCGAAGCGGGCTTCGTCACAGGCCAGGTGCTGACCGTGGACGGCGGCATGACGCGTAAGATGATCTACGCCGACTAGGCCGTCAGGCCAGGCCGGCCTTTTTCAGTGTCTTCCAGGCCTTGATGACGCGTTGCAGCTTGGCTTCGGCGCTGCGGTCGCCGCTGTTGGTGTCGGGGTGAAACCGCTTCAGCAGCTCGTGATACTGAGCCTTGATCTTCGCCTTATCGGCGCCCGGATCCAGATCGAGGTCGGCGAGGGCGGCGCGTTCCAGCTTGCCGATACGGCGGTCCTCGGTCGCGGACTGCGGCGCCTGATCGCCCTTGCGACCGAAAAGGCCGAAGCTGTCGCGCCATGAGCCGGCGCCGGTGGTGTTCGAGGTGCCCATCTTGGCGGCGAAGGCGGCGGCCTCGCGCGTGAACTTGCCGGCCTGCATCTCCCAGGTCGGGCGACCGCCGGTCATGGCCTCGTTTTCCTGGGCGGCGCGGATCTGGCCTTCGCTCATGCCGGCGTAGAAGTTCCAGCCCTTGTTGTACTCGCCGGCGTGCGGCTGGCAGAATTCGTAGAAGTCGTTCAGCCGCTCGCGCGACTTGGGCGCCTTGGCGGCGGCGGCCCGACGGCAGTCGGGCCACTGGCATGGCTTTTCGCCCGGCTTCAGGTGAAGGACGTCGGCTTTCGCCGCCTCTTCCTCGGGCTTGGGCGGCTTCACCCGAATGTCGGTAAAGCGCGGCTTATATTGAAAGGAGGCGGACATCAGCCGAAGTGTAAGCCCGATTGGGACAGCATCAAGGAATCGATCATGTCTGAAGGCCCGGTGGCGACGATTATTCGTGCAAAACTGACGGCAGGGCTGTCGCCCGAGCGTCTGGAGGTCGAGGACGACAGCTGGCGCCACGCCGGACATCATCATGAAGGCGGAATGGACGCCAAGCCTGGCGGCGAAAGCCATTTCAATCTGGTGATCGTGTCCGCCTCTTTCCAGGGGCAGTCGCGGCTGGCGCGACAGCGCGCGGTCAACGCCCTGTTGAAGGACGAGATGGCCGGACCTGTCCACGCCTTGTCCATCAAGGCGCTGACGCCGGAGGAGGCGGGATGAGCGAAAGAACCGCGTTCACACCGTCTTAGAACCTTCGTCTTAGCGTCATGCGACCAAACAGAACGTGGGGATCTGGGCTTATGGTGGAATCAGACGGCGTCGCGAAGGCGCTCCCGGGCGAAGAACGCGCCGGCGATGCGGCTCAGGCGCTGACCGCCATCCTGCAGACGCAGTATCTCCGCTACCTGATCATCGCGTCCTGGGCCGTGGGCCTGCTGGGCACGGTGGGCTTGTGGCCGGCGCTTCTGTGGTTCGGCGGAACCGTCGCAGCTGGATCGCTTCGGGGTCTGGTCGAGCGTCGGGTCAGTCATCGGGTTGGCAAGAACTGGGGCTTGGTCTTCCCGATCGTGGCCACCGTGACGACGGGCGCCTGGGCGATCGCGCCTCTGTTGGCCTGGTTCTCGCCCTCCGAGTTCGGACGCCCTCTCGCGCTCGCCCTGATCATTTCCGGCTATGTGCTGGTTTTCGCACAGCTGCGCAGTTCGCCGCGTCAGGCCGTGATCATCTCCTCGCCCTATGGCGCGGCTGCGACAATCATCCTGTTCAGCCTGTGGGGCACGTCCGAGTTCTGGTCGATGCTGGCGGTTTTGCCCTTCACCGCGGCCGGTCTTTTCGTTCTTGTGACCATGACTCTGCTGCGCGAAGACCGCATCCGGGCGTTTCAGTCCCACCAGGCCCATCTGATCGAAGAGCTCGAGGCCGCCCGCGACAAGGCCAATGCCGCCAACGAAGCCAAGTCAAACTTCCTGGGCGTCATCTCGCATGAGCTGCGCACGCCGATGAACGGCGTGCTGGGCGCCGCCCAGTTGCTTAGCGCGACCCGTCTGGAGGCGACGCAGCGGGAGTATCTTTCGATCATCCGAAACTCTGGCGACAACCTGCTGTCCCTGCTGAACGACATCCTCGACATGACCAAGATCGAGGCGGGCAAGATGAACTTCGAGGTCGTCGACATCATCATCGATGACCTTAACAAGCGCATCACAGGCCCGTTCGAGGCGCAGGCCGAAGCCAAGGGGCTTGAGTTCGTCTCGACTGTGGAAGGCGAAATTCCGACGGTGGTCCGTGGCGATCCGCTGCGGGTCTGTCAGGTCGTGCAGAACCTCTTGTCCAACGCGGTCAAGTTCACAGAGACCGGCCAGATTCACTATCTTGTGCGCGGTCACCGCATGTCGAGTCAGCGCGCGCGTTTCGAATTCATCGTTCAGGACAGCGGGGCTGGTATTGCCGCAGCCGATCTGGAACGGCTGTTCATGCCCTTCACCCAGGTCGACACCTCCTCGACGCGGCGCTTTGGCGGCACGGGGCTGGGGCTGACCATCGCCCGGCGCATGGCCAATATCATGGGCGGCGACATCACCGTGACGTCAAAGCTCGGCGAGGGTTCCTGCTTCACCCTGGAAATCGAGGCCGAGGTCGTCGAATGGGCCAAGCCGGTCGCGGCCGCCGAGGTTCATGCCGAAATCGAAGGCGGCGAGTCGCTGCGCGTCCTCGTGGTCGAGGATCACCCGGTGAACCGCATGATCCTGGAAGCCTGGATGAGCTCGGCCAGCCACGTCACCTCGACAGCGGAGAACGGCCATGTCGCCGTCGATATCGCCAAGGAGCAGCCGTTCGACCTCATCATCATGGATGTGAACATGCCGGTGATGGACGGTTTGACGGCAACGCGTCTGATCCGCGAAGGCGGTCTCAATACCGGCACACCCATCGTCGTCCTGTCTGCGTCGGCGCGCCACGAGGATCACGAGGCCGGTCTTGCAGCGGGTGCGGACGCCTATCTCAACAAGCCGATCGACTTCGGCGCCCTGGCCGCCCTGATGGGGCGCGTCAGCGGCGGGCGCGAGGCTGTGGCGCAGATGGTTGCGCCGCAGCCTGAAACCTCGGTCGCCGCCTGATTGCGGCGAGCCTGTGTTCGGGACATGAACCGCAGCCGATAACGCCGGTTCAGGCTCGCCTCAGTCGCCTTGCTCCATAACTGCACCCAAGCCGACGTTCTTCGGCGCAGATGGAGACACGATCATGAGAAAGATCCTGACCGCCACGATGGCCGCCCTGATGGCCACAACCGCCCTGGGCGCCGCCGGCGCGGCTTCCGCGCAATCCCGCCATGACCACCGCTACGAGCACCGGGATGATCGTCGCGACTATCGTCACGACCGCCGCGACTACCGCCGCGAGCTGCGTGAGGATCGTCGCGAGTACCGCCAGCAACAGCGCGCCTATGCGCGCTGGCAGCGTGCGGAACGTCGCTACTACGCCCCGCGCTATGTCCCGCCGCGCGGCTATGCGGTTCGGACCTGGAGCTATGGTCAGCGGATGCCGTCCTACTACCGGACCAACGCCTATGTGGTGAACGACTACGACCGCTATGGCCTGCGTGCGCCGCCCCGTGGCTATCAATATGTCCGCAGCGGCAATGACGTGGTTCTTTCCGCCGTCGCCGGTGGTCTGATCACCGCCGTGATCGCCGGCTTGTTCAACTGATCCGCCAAGGGTCTGAGATGCGCCCCGGAGGGAAACCTCCGGGGCGTTTTTCGTTCTGAGGAGGACGGCGACGCTTCCGGCGCCCAAGATGGATGACGATGCGCGCCTTCGCCGAGCTACTGGACCGACTGTCCCTGACGGCCTCGCGCAATGCGAAGCTGGTGCTGGTGCGCGATTATCTGAGAGCGACGCCCGATCCGGATCGGGGTTGGGCGCTGGCGGCCCTGACCGGCGACCTGACGTTCGACGCGGCCAAACCGGCCATGATCCGAAAAGCGGTCGAAGGCCGGGTCGACAGCGTGCTGTTCGGCTGGTCCTACGACTATGTGGGGGACTTGGCGGAGACGGTGGCCCTGATCTGGCCCGTGACGCCGGACCATCGGCCGAACCGCGAGCCCGAGTTGGCCGAGGTCGTCGAGGCTTTGAGAACCGCCACGCGGACCGAGGTGCGAGGCCTGCTGGAAGGCTGGCTGGATGCGCTGGAGCCGAAGGGGCGCTGGGCGCTGCTGAAGCTGATGACCGGGGCCTTGCGTGTCGGTCTGTCGGCGCGGCTGGCCAAGACGGCGGCGGCGATGATGCGCCCGGACGCGGTGATGGCGCCGCCTTCGCCGGAGGGGGACGAGGCGCAGATGACGCTGGAAGCGCTCGACGCCTCGGCCATCGAGGAGGTCTGGCACGCGGTCGAGCCGCCCTACGCCGACCTGTTCGCCTGGCTGGAGGGCAGGGCGGAGCGGCCCAGCCCGGATGCGCCCGGCCGATTCCGACCCGTCATGCTGGCCGTCGCCATCGATGAGGCGGTCGATCTGCCCAAACTGTCGCCGACCGACTATGCGGCCGAATGGAAGTGGGACGGCATCCGGGTTCAGGCGGTGCTGGAGGGCGAGGTCCGCAAACTCTATTCCCGCACCGGCGACGAGATTTCGGGCTCCTTTCCAGATGTGATGGAAGCCCTGGCTTTTGAAGGCGCGATCGACGGCGAACTGATCGTGTGGCGCGACGGGGCGGTGGCGCCATTCGGGGATTTGCAGCAGCGGCTGAACCGTAAGTCCGTGGACGCCAAGGCGATGCAGGCCTTTCCGGCGGCGGTCGTCGCCTATGACCTGCTGGCCCAGGACGGCGAGGATCTGCGCAGCCTGCCGCTGCGCGAGCGCCGGTCGCGCTTAGAGACCTTGGTCAATGGTCATACCGGCGAGCGACTGCACCTGTCGCCGGTGGTCGATTATGCCGATTGGGATCAGTTGGCGCGGCTGCGCGCCGATCCGCCCGTCGGGGCGGCGGCCGAGGGGCTGATGCTGAAGCGCTGGGACAGCCCCTATCTGGCCGGGCGACCCAAGGGGCCGTGGTTCAAATGGAAGCGCGACCCGCACGTCATCGACGCCGTCCTGATGTACGCCCAGCGCGGCCACGGTAAACGCTCCAGCTTCTATTCCGACTACACCTTCGGCGTCTGGACGTCGGAAGGCGCGCTGACGCCGGTGGGCAAGGCCTATTTCGGCTTTACCGACGAGGAGTTGAAGCAGCTCGACAAGTTCGTGCGCGATCACACCATCGACCGGTTCGGGCCGGTGCGGTCGGTGCGGGCCGAGCGGGACTTCGGCCTGGTGCTGGAGATCGCCTTCGAGGGGCTGAATCGCTCGACGCGGCACAAGTCGGGCGTGGCCATGCGTTTCCCGCGCGTCAGCCGCATCCGCTGGGACAAGCCGGCGCGAGAGGCCAACACCATCGACGATGTGATGGACCTGCTGGACGCCATCGAAAGCGGCGGCGGACGGATCGCAAAGGCCTGAAATCGGGCTTTCGGGGGTTCCAATCGTCGCGTCAGGCGTTAGACCCGGCCTCATGTCTCTGCCTCTTTCCAACGAAGTCGTCGAAGCGGTGGCTGCGGGCCGCAAGGCCGTATCGGTCGACGCCGCCATGATCGCCAAGCTGACCGACATGGCGGGCGATTTCGCGATCAACCTGACCATCGCCATCCTGATCTTCGTCGCCACCCTGTTTGTGGCGAAGTGGGCGGCCGGCGCAGCGCGCAAGACGCTGTCGCGAGTGCGCGGCTTCCGACATGATCCGACCGTCCTGAGCTTCGCCGTCCAGGTCGTGCGGGTTGTGGTGATCATCATCGGCATGATCGCCGTGCTGCAGCGGCTGGGCGTTCAGACGACCTCGATCATCGCCGTGTTGGGCGCGGCGTCCTTGGCGGTGGGCCTGGCGTTGCAGGGCACGTTGTCGAACGTGGCGTCGGGGATCATGCTACTGGTGCTGCGGCCCTATCGCGTCGGCGACGTTGTCGATGTCGGCGGGATGAGCGGCACGGTGCAGCGACTGGATCTGTTCACGACCCAACTGTCCAACGCCAACAACCACAAGATCGTCATTCCGAACTCCAAGGTCCTGAGCGACCCGCTGACCAATCTGACCGGCCAGCAGACCCGCCGGATCGAGATCAACTTCACGGTCGGCTATGGCGACGATCTGAACCAGGCGCGCTGCGTCCTGGCGGATATGGCCGCCGCACACGACAAGGTGCTGCACGATCCCCATCCCTGGACCGGCGTGACGGGCCTGCTGGACAGCTCGGTGCAGGTGACGCTGCACGCCTGGGTCAAGGTCGGCGACTGGTGGCAGACCCAGGCCGACCTGATGCAGGGCGGCAAGGAGGCGCTGGACGCCGCCGGGATCGAGATTCCGTTCCCGCATCAGGTCGCCGTGCCCTATGGCGATGAGGATGTGGTCCCGGTCGTGCGTGTCCGCACGGTCGAAGACGATACGGCCGATCTGAAGGCGACGAACCGTTGATGCGTTACGATTTCGGCTCCGACAACACCGCCGGCATGGCGCTGAGCGCCATTGAAGGCCTGGTGCGCGCCAACAAGGGATTTGTTCGCGCGTATGGCGCGGACGAGGTCACCGCCCGCGCCGCCGACCAGATTCGCCAGCGTCTGGATGCCGACGCCGAGGTGCGTTTTGTATTCAGCGGGACGGCGGCCAACGCCATCGCCCTGTCGATGCTGGCCCAGCCGTATGAGGCGGTGCTGGCTCACCATGCGGCGCACATCTGCACCGACGAGACGGGCGCGCCGGGCTTCTTCGGTCACGGCGTCGGCCTGATCGGCCTGCCGGGCTTTTCGGGCAAGATCGATCCGCTGGCCCTGCAGGCGCAGTTGGGCGAACCCGAAGTCGGGCATCGTCAGCCGCCCGCCGCCCTGTCGCTGACCCAGGCCACGGAATATGGCTCGGTCTATACCGAGGAAGAACTGCGCCACCTGATCGAACCGGCCAAGGCGCTGGGCTATGGCGTTCACATGGACGGGGCGCGCCTGACCAATGCGGTCGCCGCCGGTTTCGACCTGAAGGACATTCCGCGTCTGGGCGTCGACGTGCTGGTGTTCGGCGGGGCGAAGGCGGGCGCCAACTGCGCCGAGGCGATCGTGCTGTTCGACAAGAGCCTGGCGCGGCGATTGGACAATCGTCTGAAACAGGCGGGCCAGACGTCATCCAAGACCCGGCTGCTGTCGGGTCCGATGCTGGGCTTGCTGGAAAGCGGCGATTGGGAGTCGGGCGGCGCCCACGCCAATCTGATGGCGCAGCGGTTGGCGGCGGGCATCGCGGGGCGGTCGCCCTTCGTCCTGGCCCATCCGGTGGAGGCGAACGCCGTCTTCGTGCGGATGCCGCCAGAGGCGCATGCCCGCCTGAACGAAATGGGCTGGGCCTGCTACGCCTTCGATGACGGTTCGGTGCGCTTCGTCTGTTCGTGGGCGACGCAGGAAGCGGCCGTGGACGAGTTGATCGAGGCAGTCGCCGGTCTGGGCTGAGCGACGAATCCCCGCTTGCGCGCCAGCGTGGCCTTTTCCCGGTCGCATTGGCTTTCCATATGCGGATCATGGCGATGCGAGGCGAACGCTCCGGCGGCAGGCGTGACCCGATGGTCAAGGCGCAGCAGGCAGGGAGCCCACAGGACAAGACGGACGGCCCCCCGACGCTGACGGCGCTGGCGGATCTGGCGCGGCTGGTGGCCAGATCGGGCGCGCCGCACCTGAGATTGCGGCTGATCTCGGCCATCCTGCTGACGCTGGCGGGCAAGGGGCTGGGCGTCATGGCGCCGCTGGTGCTGGGCGCGGCGGTCAACCGTCTGGCGGCAGGGCAGGGCGCGGCGGCCGCCGTCGGCCTGGGCTTTGCGGCCTTCGCCATCGGATGGACCGTGGTGCGGTTCCTGTCGGCTGCGTCGCCCTTAATGTCCGATGTGGTGTTCGCGCCGGTGCGCGCCGCCGCCCAACGCGCGACGGCGGCGGAGGCCTTCGCCCATGCGCTGAGCCTGTCGCTGGATTTCCACCAGACCAAACGCTCGGGCGCCCTGTCGCGGACGATGGACCGGGGATCGCGCGCGGTCGACTTCCTGCTGCGCATCCTGGCCTTCAACCTGGTTCCGACGGGGGTGGAGCTGGTGCTGGCGGCGGGGGTGCTGGGCGCCAAATACGATTGGCGCTTCGCCGCCGTCGCCGTGGTCGTGGTCGTCATCTACACCGCCGCCACCTTCGCCATGTCCAACTGGCGGCTGGAGCATCGCCGGATCATGAATGCGGCCGATTCCGAGGCCGCCGGCGTCTCGGTCGACGCCCTGCTGAACTATGAGACGGTTAAGTCCTTCGGGGCCGAGGCGCGCGCGGCCCAGACCTATGACCGCGCGCTGGGCGACTATGCCGAGGCGTCGCTGAAGGCCAACAGTTCGCTGAACATGCTGAACGGGATGCAGGCCCTGGTGATGAATCTGGGCCTGGGCGTCATGGCGGTGATGGCCGGATTCGAGGCGGCGGCCGGTCGGATGGGACCGGGCGACGTGACGGCGGCGGTGCTGATCATGATCTCGCTGTATGCGCCGCTGAACATCCTGGGCTTCGCCTATCGGGAAATCCGTCAGTCCTTCATCGATATGGAGGAGATGCTGAAGGTGACGCGACAGACGCCGCAGGTCGCCGATGCGCCGAACGCCGTCGCCCTGCCGCGGCCGGTCGATGCGCGCGGGGCGTCGGTAGCGTTCGAGGCCGTCGGCTTCCGCCACGATGCACGGGCCAATGGGCTGGAGGACGTCAGCTTCTACGCCGCGCCGGGCACCACGACGGCGCTGGTCGGCCCCTCCGGCGCGGGCAAATCCACCATCGTCAAACTGGCGCTGCGCCTGCTCGATCCGCAGGAAGGGCGCGTGCTGATCGACGGCCACGATGCGCGCGAGGTGACCCAGGCCTCGCTGCGCTCGGCGGTGGCGCTGGTGCCTCAGGATGTGGCCCTGTTCAACGACACCCTGGCCGCCAATATCGCCTTCGCCCGGCCCGAGGCGGACGAGGGGCAGGTGTGGGCGGCGGCGGAGGCGGCGGAACTGGCCGACTTCATTCGTGGATTGCCGGACGGGATGCAGACCAAGGTCGGCGAACGGGGGCTGAAGCTATCGGGCGGCGAACGCCAGCGAGTGGGCATCGCCCGCGCCCTGCTGGCCGATCCGTGCATCCTGATCCTGGACGAGGCGACCAGCGCCCTGGACAGCCGCACCGAGGCCGCGATCCAGAAGACGCTGCGCAAGGCCAGGAACGGCCGCACGACGCTGGTGGTCGCACACCGGCTGTCGACCGTGGCGGATGCGGACCAGATTCTGGTGCTGACGGCCGGGCGGATCGTCGAACGCGGCGGGCACCACGAACTGGTGGCCCGACAAGGCGGGGAATATGCGGCGCTGTGGCGCAAACAGACGCGCGGCGGAAAGACGCCTCAGATGGCGGACTGACTGGCGGCCGGCAGCTTCTTTCTGACCACCTCTTGCAGGTTCGTCAGGATGGCGGTCCGCGCGGTCTGCTCCTCAGACGGCAGGGCCAGCAACAGCTTCATCGCCTGGGCGTGGACCGTGGCGATGCGCCAGTCGAAACCGCCCTGCCGCGGCGCGGCGTCCAGCAGGTCGCACAGACCCTTCGCCGCCGTGCAAAGGTCGTCCATCGAAAAGGGGCTTGCTGCGTCGATGATCTGGCTGGAGGCGGAATAGGCCAGGTCCAGCCGCATCGGCTCGATCAGGGCCGGATCGGGCTTGGCCAGCAGGACCGCGATATTGTCGCCGATGATGGCGCGGGCCTGATCCTGAAGTCCGTCCAGATTGGCGCGGGCCTGGGCCAGGGCGACACCGACGCTGACGCCGCCGGGGCGATCCAGCATTTCGGACAGGCGGGATTTGCGCTGGGTATGGGTGATGACGGTCATAGGGCCAAGGTCTCCAACCCGTTCGCCTTGCGGATCATGTCGGCGCGACGCTCGACGCCTTCATAGCCGGTATGCCGGAACCGGCGATCGGGGCCCATATAGTCGCCGACCTCCAGGAAAGGCCGGCTGTCGCGCGCGACCCACAGGATGCGCTCCAGCAAAAGGGCCGGGCTGAACGGCTTGGTGATGACGAAGTTGGCGCCGCAGTCGCGCGCCTCGGCGACGCGACCGCGACGAATATGGCTCGCGGTCATGATCACGGGGGTGAAGGTGTTGGGATTGGCGCCAGAGCGACGCAGCCAGCGCACCAGTTCGAAGCCGTCGATGTCGGGCATGTCTGTATCGACGACCAGCAGATCGACGGGCTTGTCGGTCAGCAGCTTCTGGGCCTCGGTCCCCGTGCCGCAGGCATAGGTCGGGCGGATGCCGAAGCCGGTCAAAGCGTTGGAGGTCAGTGTCAGCGAAAACGGCGAATCGTCGACGATCATCGTGATCGCGCCGCCCAGGTTGAAGACGGCGCTTTCGCGCAGAGACTCGCCGCCGCTCATGACCCCAAGGCCCCCGTCTGGCCCGCCGATAGACTCATGGCCGGTCGCAAACCCCGATGCCCCTTAATGAAAGGCGGAGCCTGGCAGACGAGGGTGGATGCTGCGTTAACGCTGATTCGGGCGATCAAGCGTCAGAGGGCGCCGATGGCGTAGAAGCGATCCGCGCGGCGCTTTTTGATCTGCTGGGGCGTAAGGCCGTCAAAGCCCTTCAGCTCTTCGGCCAGCACGTCGCCGACATTGGCCATGGCCGTGTCGCGATCGGTATGGGCGCCGCCGACAGGCTCTTCGATCAGGCGGTCCACGATCTTCAACTGCATCAGGTCTGGACCGGTGATCTTCATCGCCATAGCCGCATCCTTGGCCCGCGCGCCGTCGCGCCACAGGATGCCGGCGGCGCCCTCGGGCGAGATGACCGAATAGATCGAGTGTTCCAGCATCAGCACACGGCTGGCCGCGGCGATGGCGATGGCGCCGCCCGAACCGCCTTCGCCCGTGATGGTGGCGATGGAGGGCACGCCCAGGGTCAGGCAGCGCTCGGTCGAGCGGGCGATGGCCTCGGCCTGGCCGCGCTCCTCGGCGCCCAGGCCCGGATAGGCGCCGGCGGTATCGATGAAGCTGAGGACCGGCAGGCCGAACTGCTCGGCCATGTCCATCAGGCGCACGGCTTTGCGATAGCCCTCGGGCCGGGCCATGCCGAAGTTGTGGGTGATGCGGGTCGCGGTGTCGTGGCCCTTTTCATGGCCCATGATGACGACCGGGCGACCGCGGAACCGGGCCAGACCGCCCAGGATGGCCTGGTCGTCCCCGAACTGGCGATCGCCGTGCAACTCGTTCCAGTCGGTGAACAGGCTTTGGACGTAATCGATGAAGTGCGGACGCTGCGGATGACGCGCGACCTGGGTCTTCATCCAGGGGTCGAGGCCGGCGTAGGTCTTCTTGCGCAGCTGGTCGGCCTTTTTACGCAGGCCCTCGATCTCATGGTCGATGTCGCCCGAGGTGTCGGCTAGCAGCGACAGCTCCTCGATCTTGGCTTCCAGATCGGCGATCGGCTTTTCGAAGTCGAGATAGTGCGTGGCCATCAAGGCGTCCGGGAACTGCAAACGGGCGAAAGCGCCCTTGGGGGAGGCGCGCGAACCTAGAGAGGTCAACGCCGCCGGGCAAGCGGGGGTTCAGTCGTCGCGCGCCAAGGGGTGGTTTTGGTGGACGACCTGGGCCAGGCGGTCGGTGGCGACGTGGGTGTAGATCTGGGTCGTGGCGATGTCGACGTGGCCCAGCAGGGTCTGGACGACGCGCAGGTCCGCGCCGCCTTCCAGTAGGTGGGTGGCGAAGGCGTGGCGCAGGACGTGGGGGCTGACGCGGGCGGGGTCGATGCCGGCCGTGATCGCCGCCTCGTCCAGCAGTTGGGCGAAACGGCGCGGCGTCAGATGGCCGGTGCGGCCGGAGGAGGGGAACAGCCAGGGACTGTCGGGCGTCTCAGGCTTTCGCTTCGCGTCGCGCGCGATGAGCCAGGCCTTGATCGCTTCGCGCGCGGCGGTGTTCAGGGGCGCGAGCCGTTCCTTGCCGCCCTTGCCGCGCACGATCAGGTAGGCGGGGTCGCGCCGGACGGCCTCGACTTTGAGCCCCAGCAGCTCGGACACCCGCAGGCCGGAGGCGTAGGCCATCTCGACCAGGGCGACCAGGCGCAGGCCCGCCGCCGCATCGCGGGCGGCCGAGGCGGCCAGCAGGGCGTCGATCTCGGCGCGGCTCAACACCTTGGGCAGGGACTGGCCCTGTTTGGGGGCGTCGAGGCGGCGCGACGGGTCGTCGGTGCGCCACCCCTCGGCCAGGGCGAAGCGGTAGAACTGACGCGCGGAGGACCGGCGACGGGCGGCGGTGGCGGCCGACAGGCCGCGCCGCGACAGGTCCGCGAACCAGGCTTCGACCGCTTCGGCGTCGGCCTTCATCAATCCGCCGGCGTCCGAAAGCGCCATCTCCGCGTCCGCCAGATCGCGGCCATAGGCGGACAGCGTATGGGGCGAGGCGTCGCGTTCGACCGCCATCATCTCCAGAAAGGCCTCGATCTGGGGCGTCATGCGGCGATCCGTAGTCTGAACGACTGGCGCAGGGTCAGGCTTGGTGTAGAGGTTTTCTGGATCATGCCTGCCCGCGCCGCCGCCTTCGCCTTCCTCTCGACCGACCGTTCCGCCGGAGCCGCCGGATGAGGCGGCGTGCGAATCCGGGTCCGACCCGCACCATAGCCCTGGTCGGCCTGATGGGGGTGGGCAAATCGTCGGTCGGTCGTCGGCTGGCCAACCGGCTGCGACTGCCGTTTGCGGACGGGGATGTGGAGATCGAGGCGGCGGCTGGAATGACGGTGTCGGAAATCTTCGCCGCCCTGGGCGAGGCCGAGTTCCGCGCAGGCGAGGCGCGGGTGATCCGCCGTCTGCTGGAAGGGCCGCCCATCGTACTGGCGACCGGCGGCGGGGCCATGATGAACCCGGAAACGCGGGCGTTGCTGAAGGCCAGAGCGGATACGGTCTGGCTGAGGGCCGATCTGGCGGTCATCGCGGAGCGGGTGGCGCGGCGCGACACGCGGCCGCTGCTGCGCGGCAAGGATCCGCTGGAGGTGCTGACCGGCCTGGCCGAGGCGCGCTATCCCATTTACGGCGAGGCCGATGTGACCGTGGACGTCGGGCAGGGCTCGCACGGCCAGGCGGTGGACGCCATTCACAAGAACCTGCGCCGACACTGGCGCCAGAGACGACGCACGGAGACCCCGCAATGACGATCATTCCGGTCAGCGGCGGGGCCTTTGCCGCCTATGACGTCGTGGTGGGACGCGGGCTGCTGGCGCAGGCCGGCGCACACATCGCGCCGCTGGCCAAGGGGCGGACGGTCATCGTCACCGACGCGACGGTGGCGGGCATCCACGCCGAGACCCTGACTGCATCTCTGACGGCGGCGGGCGTGACCAGCGAGATCGTGGCTGTGCCGGCGGGCGAGGGCTCCAAGTCGTTCGCCGAGCTGGAGCGGGTGCTGGACCGGCTGCTGGAGATCGGGCTGGATCGCAAGGATGTGGTCATCGCCCTAGGCGGTGGGGTCGTGGGCGATCTGGCCGGACTGGCGGCGGCCCTGTTCATGCGCGGCATCGACTTCGTGCAAATTCCGACGACTTTGCTGGCCCAGGTCGACTCGTCCGTCGGCGGCAAGACAGCCATCGATACGCCGCGCGGAAAGAATCTGGTCGGCGCGTTTCATCAGCCGCGTCTGGTGCTGGCGGACATCGACGTGCTGGCGACGCTGCCGGAACGCCAGGTGAGGTCCGGCTGGGCCGAGGTGCTGAAACACGGGCTGATCTGCGACGCGGCCTTCTTCGACTGGCTGGCGGGCGAGGGGGCTGTGGGCGCCAAGGGCGATCCGGCGGCGCTGGAACGGGCGGTGATCCGCTCGGTCGAGATCAAGAGCGCGGTGGTCGGCGAAGACGAGAAGGAGGCGGGGCGACGCGCCCTGCTGAACCTGGGTCATACCTTCGGCCATGCGATCGAAACCGAGGTCGGCTTCGACGAAGGGGCGCTGGCGCACGGCGAGGCGGTGGCGCTCGGCTGCTGCATGGCCTTCCGCTATTCGGCGCGTGAGGGGCTGTGTTCGGCAGAAGAGGCGGCGCGGGTCGAGGCGGTGGTCGCGGCGGCTGGGCTGCCGACGCGGCTGGATCTGGCGGGATCGTTTGCGGCCGACCGGCTGCTGGCCCTGATGGCGGGAGACAAGAAGGCCGAGGGCGGGGCGCTGACCCTGATCCTGGCGCGCGGCATCGGCCAGGCCTTCGTGGCCAAGGGCGTGGATGCGGCCAAGGTGCGGGCCTTCCTGATCGAGGAAGGCGCGACCGGCTGAGTGTGCGAGCCGCTGGACCAGCGACTGGCGGCGTTCCTCTAGATACGCATCTCCGCGACCAGCGCCGAGATCAGGTCGGCGGCCGGCATGGCGCGCGCCAACGGAGCGCCCTGACCCGCCCACTGTGCGCCAAAGCCGTTTTCGCCGGCGGCCTTTGCGGCGGCGTTCAGAGCCTTGCCTGCATCATAGGCGACTGGATAGTCCGGGATGACCGCTGCGCTCTGCGCGCCCCATTCGGTGAAACGGTTGCGCAGGCAACGGGCAGGACGGCCGGAGATGGCGCGGGTCATGGTGGTGTGATGCGCGGCGTCGCCGTTTAAGGCGGCGCGATAGCCTGCGTCGGTCGCGCTTTCTGGACAGGCGATGAAGGCGGTGCCGAGCTGGGTCGCGACGGCGCCCAGGTTCAGGGCGGCGCGAACGCCTCGCCCATCCATGATCCCGCCTGCCGCAATGCCCGGCAGGCCAGCGCGCAGCACCAGAAGACGGGTCAGCGCCAGCGTCCCCAGGCGGCTGTCGGCGGCTTCGGGGTCGAACAGCCCGCGATGACCGCCGGCTTCCCAGCCCTGGGCCACGACGGCGTCCATGCCAGCCGCCCTGCAGGCCCGGGCCTCGTCCAGATTGGTGGCGGTCGCCAGCAGCAGGCAACCGGCCTGTTTCAACGCGTGAATCCGCTCGGCGTCGGGCAGGCCGAAATGGAAGCTGACCACACGCGGCGGATCGGCGAGCAGCGCCGACAGCATGGCGTCGTCGTCGGCGAAGCTCTGGTAGAGGGTATTCAGCCCGGCGGGCGGGCTTGCGCCGAACGCCTCGAACTGCGGGGCCATGGCTTCAAGCCAGGCCGCTTCGACAGCGACATCACGGCGCGGCGCGGCGTGGACGAACAGATTGACGTTGAAGGGCCGGTCGGTCAGCGCCCGGGTCTCGGCGATCATCCGGCTGGCGCCGTTCGCATTCGTGGCCCCGACGGCGATGGAGCCGAGCGCGCCGGCGTGGCAAACGGCGGCGGCCATTCGGGGCGTCGAGACGCCGGCCATCGGCGCTTGGATGATCGGGACGGTCAGGCCAAGCTGTTCGATCAGGGACATGAGGCGGACGTATGCAGCATCGCCGCGTCTCGCAACGCGATCAGTCGACCGCGCGGCATTCCGTCGGCTGGCGGCCTTCGACCGACCAGGTGGCGAGGACGCCCTTGCCGCGCAGTTCGACGTTGGAGGCGCGATACCAGATGCCGTCGGCGGCGCGCTCCTGATACAGGTCGATGGCCTCGCCGGACGAGTTGCGGACGGTGGCCATCTGGCGCGGGTTGTCGAAATCGGCCGACAGACGCTCGCCATTGTCACACAGATAGACGGTGTGGACGACGCGGTTCAGGGTGCGGTCCTGGATTTCGGCGCCGGTGCGCTTGCGCGCCGTTTGCGCCTCGATGGCGCGTTCCTTGACCTCGTCGCCGGTGCGCGGAGCCTTGTCGGGATCGGCGCCGCAAGCGGTGAGCAGAGCCAGGGCGGCTAAGCCGCTGAACACGATCGACTGCGGCAGATCCGGCTTGAACAAGGTCTTTTCCCTCCACGGCGTCGCCCAACGGCGCCGCTTTCGCGGCGGTCTAACGTGCGCCGCCTGTCGCCGTTCCCCGTCTTTGACGGAAGAACAACTTGAGCAGGGCGGACGCCTCGTTCGCCAGAAGGCCTGAGGCCGTCGTCGGGCGCCAGTGGCAGGTGGGTTGTTCGAACAGGCGCGGACCGTGAATGACGGCGCCGCCCTTGGGATCGTCGGCGGCCCAGACGACGCGGCCGATGCGGGCGTGGCTGATGGCGCCGGCGCACATGGCGCAGGGCTCCAGCGTCACATAGAGGGTCAGCCCGGTCAGGCGATAGTTGTCCAGCGCCGTCGCCGCGCGCCGCATGGCGACGATCTCGGCATGGGCGGTGGGATCGCGAGCCGCAATGGGACCATTGGCGCCGGTCGAAATTACCTCACCTGAGGCAGGATCGACAAGAATTGCGCCCACGGGCACCTCTCCTGCGTCCGCCGCCGCTTGCGCTTGGTCCAGCGCCATGCGCATGAACCGCTCATCATGGTCCGCCATACAGACGACAACGACAAGAAGCCCCGCGCCCGTCAAGACGAACGGTCGCCCCGGCCCTTTAAATCCTCCGGTCCCCGCAAGAGCGGCGACGGGACGAGATCATTCGGCGACAAGCCGCGCGGCCCTCGCGAAGACGGCGCCAAGCGGTTCGGCGACAAGCCTGATCGGCCCCGCAGCGACAAGCCGCGCAGCGACCGGCCCCGCACCGACAAGTCGCGCAGCGATGGGGGCGGCAAGGACGGCAAGTCCAAGACGCCGGACACGCCTCTGCGCGCCGAGCGAATCGCCAAGACCATGGCCCGCGCCGGCATCGCCTCGCGCCGTGAGGTCGAACGGCTGATCGGCCTGGGCAAGGTGGCGGTCAACGGCCGCATCCTGGATACGCCCGCGACCCTGGTGACGCGCGACGACGTGATCACCGTGGACGGCAAGCCCATCGGTTCGACCCAGGCGACACGCGTCTGGCGCTATCACAAGCCGGCGGGCCTGTTGACCAGCCATAGCGACCCGACCGGTCGCCCGACGGTGTTCGACGCCCTGCCGGCCGGTCTGCCGCGCGTGATCTCGGTCGGGCGGCTGGACCTGGCGACCGAAGGCTTGCTGCTGCTGACCAACGACGGCGAGCTGAGCCGGGCGCTGGAACTGCCTTCGACCTCTCTGGTGCGTCAGTACCGGGCGCGGGCGCGGGGCAAGATCACCCAGGAGCAGCTGGACGCGCTGAAGGACGGCGTGGTCGTGGACGGCGTTTCCTATGGTCCCATCGAGGCCAAGCTGGACAAGGCCAAGGAGTCCAAATCCGAAGACGGCAAGGCGCCGGCGAACCTGTGGATTTCGGTGTCGATCACCGAGGGCAAGAACCGCGAAGTCAGGAAGGTGCTGGAGTCCGTCGGCCTGACGGTCAACCGGCTGATCCGCCTGGCTTACGGGCCGTTCCGCCTGGACGTGCTGCCGGTCGGGTCGGTGGAAGAGGTCGGGCCGCGCGTGATCCGCGAGCTGCTTGCCGACTACATCCGGCCCGAGAACCTTCCGACCGGCAATACGGTCGAGACGCCCGCGCCCATCCCCGGCCGTCGGGTGTCCACGCCCATCGTCAAGGGTCGGTCGGGTTCGGCCATGTCGGACCCGTCGCGCAAGCCCAGCCGCGTTCGCGCCGCCGAGACGGCCCAATCCACGTTCAAGGCGGATGCGGTCGAGCGCCGCGAGCGTCCCCCCAAGAAGGAGGGTTGGGCCAAGGCCGCGCCCAGGTTCGAGCATTCCAAGACCTTCAAGCCGCGCGAGCGCACCGCGCCCGCCGGCGACCGCCCGGCGCGTGAGGCCAACTCCGTGAGGGATGGAGATCGGCCCAAGCGCGCCTTCAAGCCCCGCGACGACCAGTTCATCGACGACCGGCGCGGCAAGCCCGGCGCCAAGCCTGCGGGACGCGGCGGTTTCGGCGCCAAGAGCGACGCCAGACCGGCGGGCCGGGACTTCAAGCCCCGCACCGGCGGCAAGCCGGCGGGACCGTCGGGGACCAGCGGTCGCGGACCGGGGGGCAAGCCCCGCACGCCGCGCGGCTGATCCATGCGGATCGTCGCCGGAAGCCTGAAGGGCCGGGCCATCGTCGCGCCGGAGGGGCAGGGCACGCGCCCGACCTCGGACCGCGCGCGCCAGGCCGTGTTCAATGTGCTGGAACACGCCGCCTGGGGCGAGAGCCTGCAAGGCTTGCGGGTCATCGACCTGTACGCCGGTTCGGGCGCCCTGGGGTTCGAGGCGGTCAGCCGGGGCGCGGGCTTTTGCCTGTTCGTCGAGACGGACGACGGGGCGCGCGGCGCGATCCGCGAGAACGCCGACGCCTATGGGCTGATGGGACGCACGCGGGTGCACCGCAGGAGCGCGACGGACCTGGGCGTCAGGCCCGGCCCGATCGCCGAGGCGTTCGACCTGGCCTTTCTGGACCCGCCCTATGGCAAGGGGCTGGGGGAACAGACGCTGGCGCGGCTGATCGAGGGAAGCTGGCTCAAGCCCGGCGCCCTGGTGGTGTTCGAGCGCGGGTCGGACGAGCCGGAGATCGACACCCCCGGCTATCAGCGGCTGGATGCACGCGACTATGGCGCGGCCAGGGTGCTGTTCCTGAAGGTGGCGGACCCCGCCGCCTGAGCGGAAAATGTGCACTGTGAGTTTTTACAGTGCACTTTCGTGCAGATTTTTGCGAGCGGATCGCAACGGCCTCAGTCCTCGGGCGGCGGTCCCAGCAGGGCCTCGTCCTCCGCCTCGATCTCGAGGCGCATTTCTTCCAGCGAGGCGGCCACCTCCTCGCGGCTCATGCCCCTGAAGAAGTCCCGATCGAAGGCGCGAGCCTCGCGGGTCAGTTCGTCGGCCAGGGCGCGCCAGCGGCGGGCATCCGACGCGCGCCCGCCCTCGACCGCCTCGGCGAAGCGCAGGCGCGCGGTGCGGGCCAGGTCGTCCATGTCCAGGTCGGAATAGAGGTTCAGATCCAGCTCGCCGGGCGGCGGCTCGACCTGATCGCTGCGCCGCCAGCCGTATTTGCGGGCGCGGCGGCGAAAGGCGGACAGGCCCAGATCGTGGCGTCGACACACGGCCTCGGCGCTGAGACCCGACAGATAGTCGGTGCGGGCCTGGGCCCAGATGGCGGCTTCACGGATGCGATAGGGCTCGGTCATGATCGCAGCCATAGACCGGCGCTACGTCAGATGCGGACGTGCGACTTCCGGTCCTTCTCCCGTTGGGAGAAGGTGGCGCGGAGCGCCGGATGAGGGTCGGTTCCATCTTTCGGCGTCAGCCGTCGCAAGGGAAGAATTAAAGCAGCCGACCCTCACCCTTTCGGCTTGGCGCATCGCTGCGCTCCGCGAGCCTCAAGCCCTCTCCCAACGGGAGAGGGTGTCAGAATTTGGCGACCAGGCCGCGCGCGGCCGCCGTCACCTCGGCCCAGGTGATTTCGAACCCGTCGTCGTCGCCGAAATAGGGGTCGGCGACGGCCTGACCCTCGCGGCCGGGGACGTGGTCGAGCAGCAGGCTGAGCTCGGCGGTCGCATCGTCGGGCCGCAGACGGCGCAGGTTTTTCAGGTTCTCGTGGTCCAGGGCGATCACATGGGTGAAGCGGCGAAAGTCCGCCTGCGTCACCTGCCGCGCCCTCAACCCCGAAATCTCCACCCCATGGCGCCGCGCCGTCGCCTGCGCCCTCGGGTCCGGCGGCTCGCCCGCATGCCAGTCCCCGGTCCCGGCGGAATCGACGATCAGGTCGAGCCGGAGCCGCTCCGCCTCGGCGCGCAGCGCGGCCTCGGCGAGGGGGGAGCGACAGATGTTGCCGAGGCAGACGAAGAGGATGGAGGGCATGGGGGAGTTAGAACGAATAAGTAGGCGGGCTGTGAATTTTCCAGAAGCGGGTTTGTAGCATGCAACTGGAAGCATCTGTCAGCGGCGTGATAAGGCTAGGGAAGGCGTTAAGGCTACGCCGGCAGATGAACCGCTGAACTAGCGATAAGCCCTGAGGAAATAATGGTGGTTGACCAAGCCGACCTTTTCGACAGCGAGCCTGTGATTGAGGTCGAGGATCAAGCTGAAGGGCTTGAAGACGTTGCTGCAATAGATGGCAGTATCGTCTCGCAATCCGTGGTTAGTGGCACCGACTGGACCGCCGAAACAATTATAACTCAGATTGACAAGGGTAATATACAGCTCAATCCGAGATTTCAGCGGCGAGACGCTTGGGAAGGTCATAGGAAGAGCAGCTTTATCGAGTCTCTCATTTTGGGCCTTCCGATCCCGCAGATCGTTTTAGCGGAGTCTCAAACTAAACGTGGCTCCTACATCGTGATCGATGGAAAGCAAAGGTTGCTTAGTATTCGGCAGTTCGCTGCAAAGGCTGATGATCAGGTATTCTCGCCATTGCGCCTTACGGGGTTAAGTATCCGAGGAGATTTGCATCTATCCACGCTTGAGAGCCTTCGGCTTGATCCTTCCGCTGCTGACGATGTTGCGGCCTTCGAGAATCAGCCAATACGAACGGTTGTTATAAAGAACTGGGGTAGTGAGGCGTTTCTTTATCAAGTTTTCCTAAGGTTGAACACAGGCAGCGTTCCTCTATCCCCGCAGGAGCTTCGACAAGCCTTGCATCCTGGGCCGTTCGTTGAGTTTATAGAAGAGGCGTCCGCAGAGAGTGCCGCTCTGAGAAAAGTCTTAAAGCTGAAGAAGCCCGATTTTCGGATGAGGGATGCAGAGCTTCTGACCCGTTGGTATGCGCTTCGTCGTTATGCGCCGGCATATACCGGGGACTTAAAGTCGTTTCTGGATCGTACCTGCGAGAATCTCAACAAAGAATGGGAGAGCCGATCTGAAGAATTACGCTTGGATCTTGAGCAGTTTGAATCCTCTGTAACTACTTCGTACAAAATATTTGGCAATCATGCGTTCCGGAAATGGTCTAAGGGGGCGTATGAGCGTCTCTTTAACCGAGCCATATTCGATATGGTGACTTATTATTTTGGAAGTCCTGATATTCGGGATGCTGCCGAAAGAAATTCTGAGGAAGTCGAAAAGGCATTCAAAGAGCTCTGCGAGAACAATGCAGATTTCTTGGCATCGGTGGAGAGAACCACAAAAAGTATGGGGGCAACCACAACCCGAATGGGCTTGTGGGCGGAGGCTCTTACGCGAGCGACAGGCATTGAAGTAAGTTCGCCACTTACTGCTTAAGATGGCACGCTCGGCTCGATTTAAGGAACTGCGGCGTCGTCTGTTTGAACTTCGTCGGCACATGCTGCCAGCGAAATTCTCGGCAACGGGGGTTTATCGCCCCAGAGAGCTAGATCGAGCTCGAGGTTTTCGGCTTCTCGCTCACGCCGAGATCGAAGCATTCATTGAAGATGTCACGTTCCAAATAGCTAAACAAAGCGTATCGAACTGGGTTAATCAGCGCGTTGCCAGCGGCTCGCTTTTTTGCCTGATAGCCCACTATCACAGTGGGTTTGGCATAGACTTAGACGAGCAGCCGGCTTTCTCCAGCGCAAGTCGGCCTAGAGTCAAAGAGGCGATTGAAGAGGTGGTGGCTGTCGCCTTAAAGCAGTATCGGGCGATACACGATCAAAATCATGGAGTTAGAGAAGAGAATATATATAGATTGGTGTTGCCTATCGGCATCCGGAAGGATGATCTTGACCCTCTGTGGATTACCAATCTCAATGAGTTTGGAAAGAGTCGAGGTGACGTCGCTCACCGGGCGGTAAAAGTCCATCAACAAATTGACCCGAGAAATGAGTGGCAAGTCGTAAGCAATCTCATCGAAGGACTGGAGCAGCTCGATGAGCTGATCTGTTCTTTGAGATAAGATCGGCTTCTCACCTTCTCCCGAACAGCTTCTCCAGATCGTGCAGCTTCAGCTCCACATAGGTGGGGCGGCCGTGGTTGCATTGGCCGGAGTGGGGGGTGGCTTCCATCTGGCGCAGAAGGGCGTTCATCTCCGGCGCCGAGAGGACGCGGCCTGAGCGGACGCTGCCGTGGCAGGCCATGGTGCCGCAGATGGCGGCGAGGCGTTCCTTGAGCGACAGGGCCTGGCCGTGTTCGGACAGGTCGTCGGCGATGTCGCGGATCAACCCTTGCACGTCGGTGTCGCCCAGCATGGCCGGGGTCTCGCGCACCAGGACGGCGCCGGCGCCGAAGGCCTCGACGATCAGGCCCATCTCGGCCAGTTCCTCGGCCCGCCCGGCGACGCGCTCGGCCTCGGCGGGGTCCAGATCGACCACCTCGGGCGTCAGCAGGGCCTGGCGGGTCACGGACCCCTCGGCCATCTGGGCCTTCATCCGCTCATAGACCAGCCGCTCGTGGGCGGCGTGCTGATCGACGATGACCAAACCGTCGCGGGTCTGGGCGACGATATAGTTGGCGTGGAGCTGACCCCGTGCGGCGCCCAGGGGGTAGTCGAGGGGGTCTTGAGGCGGAGTGGCGAGTGGCGAGTGGCCAGTGGCGAGATCGAGGTTTTGGGCGGGCTGCGACGGCCATGAGGGACCGTCCCATGACGGCTCGACGCGGGCGCTGCGCTCGTTGAGGCCGGGCAGGACCTGGGCGGTCTGTGAAGCCGGCGCGTTCCAACCGGCCCATCCGGACCAGCCCTCGGCACTCGTCCCTCGCCACTCGCCACTGTGCGTCACGCCGGTGTGGGGCTGGAAGCCGGAAAGGGCGTCGGCGGCGACTGTTGTTGAGGCGCGGTGGCCGGCGGCGTGCAGCGCGTGCCGCAGGGCACCGACGATCAGGCCGCGCACCAGGGCCGGATCGCGGAACCGGACCTCGGCCTTGGCCGGGTGGACGTTGACGTCGACAGAGAGCGGATCGATGTCGAGGAAGAGGACGGCGGCCGGATGCCGGTCGCGCGCCAGGAAGTCGGCGTAGGCCCCGCGCAGGGCCCCTTGCAGCAGCCGGTCCTTCACCGGGCGGCCGTTGACGAACAGATACTGATGCGCCGCATTGCCGCGCGAATAGGTGGGCAGGCCCGCATAGCCGGACAGGCGCACGCCGTCCCGCTCCTGATCGATCAAGAGCGCGTTGGCCTCGAAGTCGCGGCCCAGCAGAGCCGACAGCCGCCGCAGACGGCCTTCGTCGCCCGGATGTTCGGCGGGCAGGCGCAGCGTGACCTTGCCGTCCAGCGACAGGGTGAAGGCGACGGCCTCATGTGCCATGGCCTGGCGCTTGATCTCCTCAGAGATGGCCATGGCCTCGGACCGCTCGGACTTCATGAACTTGAGCCGGGCGGGGGTGGCGTAGAAGAGATCGCGCACCTCGACCCGCGCGCCGTGCGGGCCGGGGAAGGGGGCGGGGGCCAGGGGACGGGTCTCGCCGCCCTCGACCGTGATGGCCCAGGCGTCGGTTGCGTCACGCGACCGGGTGGTGATCGACAGGCGGGCGACCGAGCCGATGGAGGGCAGGGCCTCGCCCCGGAAGCCCAGGGTGTGGATGCGCAGCAGGTCCACGTCGCCGGCGTCGTCAGGCTCAAGCTTGGACGTGGCGTGGCGTTCGATGGCCAGCGGCAGTTCCTCGCGCGGAATGCCCTTGCCGTCGTCGGCGATCAGGATGCGCGACAGGCCGCCGCCGTCGGCCTGGATCTCGATATTGCGGCCGCCGGCGTCCAGGGCGTTCTCGACCAGTTCCTTGATGGCGCTGGCCGGCCGCTCGACCACCTCGCCGGCGGCGATGCGGTTGACGGTTTCGGGGGAAAGGCGGCGGATGGGCATGAGCAGGCGAAGATAGGGCGCGGGGGGGATTCGCGCCATGAGGCTTCGTCTCCTCCCCACGCCGTGGGGAGGAGACGTTGAGCGTCAGTCTTCGGTCTTGGACTTGGCGGCCTTCTTCGCCGGAGCCTTCTTGGCGGCCGGTTTCTTGGCGGCGGCCTTTTTCGGGGCGGCGGCTTTCTTGGCGGGCGCCTTCTTCTTGGGCGCGGCGCCGGCCTTGGCGGCGAGGAGAGGCAGGGCGTCTTCCAGGGTCAGGTCTCCGGGCGCCGTGCCCTTAGGCAGGGTGGCGTTGATCTTGCCGGACTTGACGTAGGGCCCGAAGCGGCCGGCCATGACGTGGATCGGCTCACCCGTTTCCGGGTGGGCGCCCAGGTCCTTGAGCGGAGCCGCAGCCGCGCCGCGACCGGGACGACCGGCGCGCTTCTCGGCCAGCAGGGCGACGGCGCGGTTCAGGCCGACCTCAAACACCTCGTCGATGTCCGTGACATTGGCATAGGTCCCGGCGTGCAGGACGAAGGGGCCGTAACGACCCAAGCCCGCCGTGATCATCTTGCCGTCCTCGGGGTGAGCCCCGACCTCGCGCGGCAGGGCCAGCAGACGCAGGGCCTGATCTAGCGTCAGAGAGGCCGGCGACCAGCCCTTGGGCAGGGACGACCGTTTGGGCTTGTCGCCCTCGGGCGGGGTGATTTCGACGTAGGGGCCGAAGCGGCCGATCTTGAGCTGGACCGGCCGGCCCGTTTCCGGATCGACTCCCAGTTCGCGGTCGCCGCTCTCGGCCGAACCGTCCTCAGCCGACGGGCTGGCGACGGGGCGTGTGTATTTGCACTCGGGATAGCGATCGCAGCCGATAAAGGCGCCGAAGCGGCTGGTCTTCAGGCTGAGCTGGCCCTGGTGGCACAGGGGGCACTCGCGCGGGTCGGTACCGTCGCCCTTGTCCGGGAAGATGTGGGCGCCCAGGCTTTCGTTCAGCGCGTCCAGAATGGCCGTGGTGCGCAGTTCGCCGGCGGCTTGCGTCGCGGCGTGGAAGTCCTGCCAGAAGTTGCGCAGCAGCACCTTCCAGTCCAGCTGACCGGCCGAGACCTCGTCGAGCTGGGTCTCCAGCGCGGCGGTGAAATCGTATTCGACCCACTTCCTGAAGAACTGCTCCAGGAAGGCCGTCACCAGCCGTCCCTTGTCCTCGGGATAGAAGCGGTTCTTGTCGACGCGGACGTATTCGCGGTCGCGCAGGGTCGACAGAGTCGAGGCGTAGGTCGAAGGGCGGCCGATGCCCAGCTCTTCCAGCTTCTTGACCAAGGTGGCTTCCGAATAGCGCGGAGGCGGTTCGGTGAAATGCTGGTCGGTGCGGATGGCGTCGACCTTGGCCTTGGCGCCCTCCTTCAGAGCCGGCAGGCGGCTGGTGTCGTCGCTCTCGTCGTCTTCGGCGCCCTTCTGCTTTTCGTCGCGGCCTTCCTCATAGACGGCGAGGAAGCCGTCGAAGGTGACGACCTGGCCGGTGGCGCGCAGGCCCGTCTGGCCGTCGGCGGTCTCGATGTCGACGGTGGTGCGGTCCATCCGGGCCGCCTCCATCTGCGAGGCGACCATCCGCTTCCAGATCAGTTCATACAGGCGCTGAAGATCGGATTCGAGGCGAAGGCTGTCGGGATGGCGCGCGATGTTGGTCGGCCGGATCGCTTCGTGCGCTTCCTGAGCATTCTTGGCCTTGGTCTTGTAATAGCGTGGTTCCTGCGGGACGAAGGCCGGGCCGAACGCCTGGCTGATGACCTCGCGCGCCTGGGCGATGCCCTCGGGCGTGGTCTGGACGCCGTCGGTCCGCATATAGGTGATCAGGCCGCCGGTCTCGTCGACGCCTTCATACAGCTTCTGCGCCGCCTGCATTGTGCGCTGGGCCGAGAAGCCGAGCTTGCGCGCCGCTTCCTGTTGCAGGGTCGAGGTGGTGAAGGGCGGGGCCGGATTGCGGCGGACGGGCTTCTTCTCGACCGCATTGATGGTGAAGTCGCCGGCGGCAATGGCCGCGCGGGCGCCGGAAGCCGTCGCCTCGTCCTTGATGTCCAGACGCTGGATGCGCTTGCCGGCGTGCTTGACCAGGCGAGCGGTGAAGGGCGGGCTGTCGGCGTTCAGGTCGGCCTCGATGGACCAATATTCCTGAGCCTTGAACTTCTCGATCTCCATCTCGCGATCGACGACGATGCGCAGCGCCACGGATTGGACGCGTCCCGCCGAGCGCGCGCCCGGCAGCTTGCGCCACAGGACCGGCGAGAGGGTGAAACCGACGAGGTAGTCCAGCGCGCGGCGGGCCAGATAGGCCTCGACCAGCTCCATGTCGATCTGGCGCGGATTGGCCATGGCCTCGAGCACGGCCGACTTGGTGATGGCGTTGAAGGTGACGCGTTCGACGTGGGTGTCCTTCAGCGCCTTCTTCTTGTTCAGCACTTCCAGCACGTGCCAGCTGATGGCTTCCCCTTCGCGGTCGGGGTCGGTCGCCAGGATGACGCGGTCGGCGCGCTTGGCGGCCTCGGCGATTTCGGACAGGCGTTTGGCGCCCTTGGCGTCGGCTTCCCAATGCATGGAGAAGTCGTCGTCGGGCAGGACCGAGCCATCCTTGGACGGCAGATCGCGGACGTGGCCGTACGAGGCCAGGACCTCATAGTCCGAGCCCAGATACTTATTGATGGTCTTGGCCTTTGCGGGGCTCTCGACGATGACGAGGTTCATAACGGTCCGGTCTCGGGAAGGGGCGCGAACGTGGTTGGAGCAGAGCCGTGAGTCAATCGCACCTGTCGTCTTACACCCCAAGGTAGTTGTGTTTTAATGAAGCCCGGTTAGATTGTGTTGCTGGCAACGGAGACGATCATGGCGACGGCGCAACCTCAATCGGCCTGCGAAACGGATCGCCAGGCGCATATCGAAGCGGCCGCCTTTCCGACACGGGAATACATCGGCGCCATGGCGCTGGAAATGGCGCGGCTGGCGCGGGACGAAGGCGATGTGCGGCTGGCCGGCTTGCTTGAACAGGCGGCTGGCGTGGCGGGTCATCCGCCGGGCTAAAGAGAAGCCAGGCCGCCGGGCAGCAGGTCCGCGCGGCCGGTCAGGCTGAGCTCCAGCAGGGCGGCGGCGACCTGGGACACCGGGGCGTTCAGGGCGCGGGCGATCTCGTCGCGCGGCGTCGGGGTCGGCGACAACAGGGCGGCGACGCGGTCAAGGAAGGCGTCGTCGATGTCGCCGTCGAATCGCATCGGATCGGCAGGCGGCTCGCGCAGGGTGCGCAGGGTGTTGAAGGCGCGGTCGATATCCTCGATCCCCTCGCACAGGATGGCGCCCTGGCGCAGCAGTTCGTTGGGCCCTAGCGCGCGGGGATCCAGCGGCGATCCGGGCACGGCGAAGACATCGCGGCCCTGTTCGGCGGCGAGACGGGCGGTGATCAGGGAACCGGACCGGACCTCAGCCTCGACCACCACGACGCCGCGCGACAGGCCTGAGATGATGCGGTTGCGGCGCGGAAAGTCGCGCGCCTGGGCGCGGGCGCCGACCGGGCTTTCGGAGACGACGCAGCCTTGTTCCGTCAGGCGGGCGTAGAGGTCGGCGTGTTCGGACGGATAGATGTCGTTCACCCCGCCGCCCAGGACCGCAACGGTCCCGGTCGCCAAGGCGCCGTCGTGGGCGGCCGCGTCGATGCCGCGCGCCATGCCCGAGACGACGGCATGACCGGCCTGACCGAGTTGCTGCGCCAGACCGCGTGCGATCCGCTGACCGCCCGCCGAGGCGATGCGGGCGCCGACGATGGCGACAGAGGGCTGGTTCAGCAGGTCGACGCGGCCGCGCGTCCACAGGATCGGCGGCGGCGGATCGAGCGCGGCGAGCATTTCGGGATAGTCGGGATCGCCCAGCACCAGCAGGCGGGCGCCGATGGCGTCGCCGGCGGCGATCTCGCGTTCGACTGTCTCGACGGGGGGCCGAACAGAGGTGGCGCCGGATTTGCGCACCAGATCGGGCAGGGCGTCCAGCGCACCGAGGGCCGAGCCGTAGCGGCCGATCAGTTGGGTGAAGGCGACGGGGCCGATGCGGTCGGTGCGGGCGAGCCGCAGCCGGGCGAAGCGTTCGGCCGGGTCCAGGCTCACGCCTTCTTGGCCCCGATGCGCGGTTCCTCGCCCTTCAGCAGCCGGGCGATGTTCTGGTGATGTCGAACCCAGATCAGAACGGCGGCGAAGACGGTCAGGGCGAGGATGGGAAGGCTGACCGGCAGGCCGACGACGGCGAGCGGCAGAAGCGCCAGCAGCGGCGCGGTCGCCGATGAAATGAGCGCCGCCAGCGACGAATAGCGGAACAGGAAGGCGCAGAGCAGCCAGACCGCCCCCGCCATCAGGCCAAGCGGCCAGGCGGCGGCCAGCAACAGGCCATAAAAGGTGGCGACGCCCTTGCCGCCCTTGAAGCCCAGCCAGACGGGAAAGAGGTGGCCCAGGAAGGCCGCGCCGCCGGCGATGGCGCCGGCCAGTTCGCTGCCGAACAGATGACGGGCGATCAGCAGGGCGACCGCGCCCTTGCCGGCGTCCAGCAGCAAGGTGGCCAGGGCCAAATCCTTGCGGCCGGTGCGAAGGACATTGGTCGCGCCGATATTGCCCGAGCCGATGTTGCGCACGTCGCCGGCGCCGGCTGCACGCGTGATCACCACGCCGAACGGAATCGAGCCGAGCAGATAGCCGCCCAGCGCCACCAGCGCCAAGGTCCCGAGAGCCGGGGCCACTAGATCCTGCACGTTGATTCGCTCCCCGCGTGTCGTTGCGGCAAAATGCGTCGCGGGGCGGCCGGGAGCAAGGGCGATCCGACCTCTTGACCCGATGATCGGCGCAGCGTTTGGTCCGCGCGTCTTTCCGGAGCCGATCCATGACCCGTATTTCCGCCGCCGCCGCGACCCTGCTGCTGCTTTCGACGACAGGTTGCGTGGGCGCGCCGCCGATGGCGTCTGCGCCGTCGTCGCAGCCGGCGATGGCGGCCTATTTCGACTGCGTGCGGGACGGCGGCGTGGCGATCTCGGCGCACCGGGCGGTTTCGGCGCTGGACCAGCCCGAGAACTCCATCGCCGCCATCGAGGCGACAGGCCGGGCGATCCCCAATGCGATCCTGGAGCTGGACGCGGTCCTGACCAAAGACCGGCAGCTGGTTCTGATGCATGACGACAGCCTGGACCGGACAACGACGGGACGCGGGCGGGTCGCGGACCTGACGCTGGCCCAGGTGAAACAGGCGCGGCTGAAGGCGTCGAACGGCACCCTGACGCGCGCCGCCCCGCCGACACTGGGCGAGGCGCTGGACGCCGCCGGACGCGTGGGCGCCATCGCCAGCATCGACCTGAAACCCGCCGACGGCGAGACCACGGTCGATCTGGCGCGGGCGGTGATCGATCAGGTGCGCCAGTCGCGGGCCGGTAACCGGGTGATCCTGATCACCTATAACGGCGCCGATGCGCGGGCGGTGGCGGCCATGGCGCCGGAGATGATGATCTCGGCCGGACTAGGCGGGGTCGATGATCTGAGCGGGCTGAACCCGGCGCAGATTCTGGCCTGGACCGGTACGCGCGAAGAGCGTCCGGTGCTGTGGCGCGCTCTGCGCGAGGCCGGCGTCGAGGTTCAGTTCGGCACCCTGGGCGCCGAGGGCGTGCGCCGTGACGACCGCTATGCCGCCGACGGGGACGTTTCGGAATACCGCGATCTGGTGCGCCAGGGCGTCACCGTTATCGCCACCGACACGCCGCTGGCCGTCAAGTCGGTGCTGGGCGCCGAGGTGGCCAAGACGGCGACGTGCGCGCGGCCGCGCTGATCTGAGCCTTAGAAGACCTTGCGACCGCCCACCCAGGTTCCGACGACCTTGCCCTGAAGTCGGCGGCCGTCGAACGGGGAGTTCTTGGATTTGGAGTGAAGGGCGTCGGCGTCGATGATGACGGGGGCGCCGACGTCGAACAGGATGACGTCGGCAGGGGCGCCCTCGGCCAGGACGCCCGCGTCGAGGCCGAGCAGGGCGGCGGGGCCCTGGGTCAGCGGGCGCAACACGTCGAGCAAATCTAGACCGTCTTCGTGGTGCAGGGTCAGGGCGGCGGGGAGCAGGGTCTCTAGGCCGATCGCGCCGGGCGCGGCCTCGGCGAACGGGCGGCGCTTGTCCTCGGCGGGGGCCGGGGCGTGAGCGGAGGTGATGACGTCGATCAGGCCCTCCCGCACGGCTTCGATCAGGGCCTGGCGGTCGGCTTCGGAGCGCAGCGGCGGATCCAGCCGGTAGAAGGTGCGGTAATCGCCGATATCCACCTCGTTGAAGCACAGGTGGTTGATCGAGACGCTGACGGCGACCTCCAGCCCCTTGGCGCGGGCGCGGGCCAAGGTCTCCAGCGCGCCTTCGGTCGAAATCTGATCCACGAGGAACCGCGCGCCGGTCTGTTCGACCAGGGCCAGGTCGCGCTCCAGCCCGATCCGCTCGGCGATGGCGGGGCTGCCGGAAAGGCCCAGGCGCGTGGCCAGTTCGCCGGAGGCGGCGACCGCGCCTTCCGTCAGCCAGGGGTCGGCCGGTCGGCAGGCGATCAGGCCGTTGAAGGCTGCGGCGTAGCTCATCACCCGTTGCAGGGTGCGGCTGTTGACGATGACCTTGTCGCCGTCGGTAAAATAGAGGGCGCCGGCCTCGTCCATCAGGCCGATCTCGGCCATGCGCTGGCCGTCCAGAGCCTTGGTCGCGGCGCCGGCGGCGCGGACGTTGACGAGGTTCAGGGCCGCGCCGCGCCGCTGGATGAAGTCGATCATCGCCGGGTCGTCGACGGCGGGATCGGTGTCGGGTTGGACCACGATGGTCGTCACACCCCCGGCGGCGGCGGCCAGGCTGGCGGACTTCAGCGTCTCCTTGGGCTCGGCGCCGGGTTCGCCGGTCTTGACCCGGATGTCGATCAAGCCGGGCGCGAGGCACAGGCCGTCAGCGTCGATGATCTGATCCGCCGTTAGGTCCGGCGTCGGGCCGTGGATCACGCGGCTGATGCGACCGTCCTGGATCAGCAGACCGCCGGGGCCGTCGTAGTCGGACGCGGGGTCCAGCAGACGGGCGTTGATGATGGCGACGGTGGTCATCGGGCGTCTCCCCAACGGCCGGAGAGGGACGCCAGCACGGCCATGCGGGCGGCGACGCCCATCTCGACCTGATCCTGGATCAGGGAGACGTCCAGGTCGTCGGCCACGTCTGAATCGATCTCAACGCCGCGGTTCATGGGCCCGGGGTGCATCACCCGGGCGCCGGAATTGGCCCAGGCCAGCTTCTCACGATCCAGGCCCCAGAAGCGGAAATATTCACGGGTCGAGGGGACCAGGGCGCCGGCCATCCGCTCCAACTGAAGCCGAAGCATCATGACCACGTCGCAGCCTTTCAGACCCTCGCGCATGTCATGGAAGACCTCGCAGCCCCAGCGGTCGGCGTCGCCGGGCACAAGGGTTGGAGGCCCGATCAGGCGGACGCGCGCCCCCATCATCTGCAACAGGGCGACATTGGACCGCGCCACGCGGCTGTGGGTGATGTCCCCGCAGATGGCGACGGTCAGGCTGGTCACATCGCCGAAAGCGCGGCGCATGGACAGCAGATCCAGCAGAGCCTGTGTCGGGTGTTCGTGGCGGCCGTCACCGGCGTTGACGACGGCGCAGCCGACCTTCTGGCTCAGCAGTTCGGCCGCGCCCGAAGCCGAGTGACGGATGACCAGGATGTCGGGCTTCATGGCGTTCAGGGTGACCGCCGTGTCGATCAGGGTTTCGCCCTTCTTCACCGAGGAAGAGGCGACCGGCATGGTGACGACGTCGGCGCCCAGCCGCTTGGCGGCGATCTCGAAAGAGGAGCTGGTGCGGGTCGAGTTCTCGAAGAACAGGTTCACGACCGTGCGGCCGTGCAGCAGGTCCAGCGCCTTGGATGACTGGCGATTGAAGTCGACGAAGGCGTCGCCCAGGTCCAGCAACTGCGGCGTCACATACGGATCGAGGTCCGATGCGGCCAGGAAGTGCGGTTTGGGGAACGGAACCAGCCGGTCGCGGATGGTCTGATCGGTGACTTGAGCGGGCTGGGTCATCGAGACGCGGCTATAGGCGGGAGTCGCCCTGAACGCCAGTCAGGTGAAGTGGAACAGGGCAAGCAGGATGGGAATGACCACGGCGCTGCCCACGGTGGTCAGGGCGATGACGCCGGCGATCAGGGGCGCATCGCCGCCCATCTGACGCGCCAGGATGTAGGAGGCGGCCGAGCCGGGCGCGGCGCCGCAGATCAGGGCGATGCCCTGCGCCAAGCTGTCGCCGCCCAGGACCCAGGCGATGAACCACATCAGCGGCGGCATGACGCCCAGCTTGACCAGGCTGACGGCGGCGATGGTGGTGCGGCGGCGTTTGACCTCGGCGAAGGACAGACCCGCGCCGGCGACGATCAGCCCCAGCGGCAGGGCGGCGGCGCCCAGCAGGTCCATCGCATCCGACAGGCCCGGGATCAGCGGGACATGCAGCAGATTCAGCGCCAGGCCGATCAGGCAGGCCAGCAGGATCGGATTGGCCAGCATCGACTTGATCAGGCCGGCGACCGACGGCTCGCGGCGCAGCGAACCCCATTTCGCCAGCACGGCGACGCAGGCGATGTTGGTGACGGGAATGATGAAGGCGATAGCGACGGCGGCCAGCGCGGTGCCTTCGGAGCCGTAGACCGACTGGATCACCGGCACGAAGACGAAGCTGTTCCAGCGGATCACGCCCTGAAAGACGCTGGTGTAGGCCGGGCCGTCCAGTGTGATCAGGGGCTTGGCCGCCAGGGTCGCGGCCGCCACGATCAGCGTCGCGCCCACCGCCGCTGCGCCCGCCACGGTCGCGCCGCCGCCGGCGAGGTCGGCGTGCCAGATCGCGGGGATCAGGAAGCTGGGGTAGAAGATGTTGATCGACAGCTTCTCGATCGGCCGCCAGGCCTCGTCGGGCAGGAAGCCAGACTTTCTGAGGCCGTAGCCCACGGCGATCATTAGAAAGACCGGCAGGACGCCGGCGATCAGGGCCGTCAAACCCAGGTCGCCTGGTCCCGAACCCGATCCAGCGCCCCTTGCAGGATCCAGGCGGCGGCGGTGCGGTCCACGACCTGGGCGCGGCGTTTGCGGTTCAGGTCCAGATCCTCGATCAGGAAACGCTCGACAGCGCTGGTGGACAGCCGCTCGTCCCAGAAGGCGATGTTGACGGGCCGCAGCCGCTCCAGGTTGCGGGCGAAGGCGCGGCACGACTGGGCGCGCGGGCCTTCCGTGCCGTCCATGTTGGCGGGCAGGCCGATGACCAGGGCCGAAACCTTGCGATGCGCCATCAGCTTGAACAGGTGTTCGGCTTCCTGCGTGAACTTGGACTTGCGGATCAGCTCCAGCGGCGAGGCGATCAGGCGGGTGGAATCCGACACGGCGACGCCGATGGTCTTCTCGCCCAGATCCAACCCCATCCACGGCGTGTCGGGCGGGCAGGCGGCGGGCAAATCGAGGAGGTCTAGGACGGGCACGGCCTGCGGTTAGGACTGGCGCGGGCCGAAGTCAAAGGCGATGGTGACGACGATCGACAGGAAGGACGATGACATGCGCATGGCGACAGCGGCGATGACGGCTTTTGGGCTTGTGCTGAGTGGGTGCGGACAGTCGGACACGCCGGCCAAGACCCCGACCGCACAGGATACTCAGATTGCGGCAGCCGCGCCGACGCCGAGCGCGATCACGCGTGCGGCCACGCCACAGACCGCCAAGCCGGTTGGGCCTGCTGAACGGCGCACGGCCGCTGCACGTGAGGAGATCGGCACGGCCGCCGACGTGTCGCAGTTGCAGGCTCTGCCGGACCAGAACGCCAAGGTCTTCAGTCTGTCGGGCGGCGATCCGGCGGTGAACGGTCTGGTGACCTATTTCGCCCTGTTCGGCGGTCCGGCCGAGGGCTGGCGCGCCTATGCTCTGGGCGACTATGCCGAATGGAAGGTCGTCGAGGCGAGGGCCGGGCGCGTGGTCCTGGCGGTGCGTCAGGATACGGAGGGGGCGAACGGCGACATCCTGAAGGTGGAGCGCACGGTGCAGATCGACTTCCCCTCAAGCGGCGAGACGCCGCCCGACGCGGTGTCCGTCAGCACGTCGCAGTGAGATCACGCCTGACGACGGGCGGCTGATCCTTGTGAATCCCAAAGCGGGCGGCTAATCCGACCGCTTCGTTTTCATTTGTGTGTTGGAGGGCCGCATGGCCATCGACGCTGCGACGGTGCGCAAGGTTGCGCATCTCGCCCGCATCAAGACCCCCGAGGACCGGCTGGAGCCGCTGGCGCAGGAGCTGAACGGCATCCTGGCCTGGATCGAGCAGTTGGATCAGGTGGATGTCGAAGGCGTGGAGCCGATGACCTCGAACGTCGCCCAGCCGCTGCGCCTGCGCGAGGACGTCGTCACCGACGGCGCCAAGGTCGATGCGGTCCTGTCGAATGCGCCCAAGTCGGCGGACGGCTTCTTCGTCGTGCCCAAGGTGGTCGAATAGTCATGAGCGACCTGACCAAACTGACCCTGAAGGGCGCCGTCGACGGGCTGAAGGCCAAGGACTTCACCTCGGCCGAAATTACCCAGGCCTTCCTGACCAGTATCGAGGCCTCGAACCCGACGCTGAACGCCTATGTCGCGGTGACGGCGGACAAGGCCATGGACATGGCGCGCGCGTCCGACGCCCGCATCGCCGCCGGCCAGGCCGGGGCGCTGGAAGGCGCGCCGCTAGGGATCAAGGACCTGTTCTGCACCGAGGGCGTGCAGACGACGGCCGGCTCCAACATGCTGCGCGGCTTCACGCCCCCCTATGAATCGACCGTCACCGCCAATCTGTGGCGCGATGGGGCGGTCATGCTGGGCAAGCTGAACATGGACGAGTTCGCCATGGGCTCGTCCAACGAGACCTCGGCCTTTGGCCCGGTGAAGAACCCGTGGAAGTCGACCGGCTCCAACGCAGATCTGACGCCAGGCGGATCGTCAGGCGGTTCCGCCTCGGCCGTGGCGGCCGACCTGTGCCTGGCCGCCACCGCATCGGACACCGGCGGTTCGATCCGCCAGCCCGCCGCCTTCACCGGCACGGTCGGGATCAAGCCCACCTATGGCCGCGCCAGCCGCTTCGGCATGGTGGCCTTCGCGTCGTCGCTGGACCAGGCCGGGCCGATCACCAAGACGGTGGAGGACGCGGCCCTGCTGCTGCAATCCATGTGCTCGTTCGACGCCAAGGATTCGACCAGTCTGGACATCGCCACGCCCGACTGGACCCAGTCGGTCGGCAAGTCGGTCAAGGGTCTGCGCATCGGCGTGCCGCGCGAATATGTCGTGGACGGAATGCCGGCCGAGATCCAGGCCCTGTGGGATCAAGGCGTGGCCTGGCTGAAGGACGCCGGCTGCGAGATCGTCGAGATCAGCCTGCCGCACACCAAATACGCCCTGCCGACCTACTATATCGTGGCGCCGGCCGAGGCGTCGTCGAACCTGGCTCGCTACGACGGGATGCGGTTCGGGCATCGGGCGGAGGACTTCAAGTCGCTGGACGACCTGTACGCGACCTCGCGCGCCGAGGGCTTCGGCAAGGAGGTCCAGCGTCGCCTGACCATCGGCGCCTACGTGCTGTCGGCCGGCTTCTACGACGCCTACTACGTCAAGGCGCTGAAGGTGCGTCGCCGCATCGCTGAGGACTTCGACAACGTCTGGGGCCAGGTGGACGCCATCCTGACGCCGTCGACGCCGTCGGCTGCGTTCGCGCTGGGCGACAAGCAGATCGACCCGCTGACCATGTATTTGAACGACGTCTTCACGGTGACGACCAATCTGGCCGGCCTGCCGGGCATTTCGGTGCCGGCGGGCGTGGACGCCGGCGGCCTGCCGCTGGGTCTGCAGGTCATCGGCAAGGCGCTGGACGAGGCGACGGTCTTCCAGGTCGGCGCTGCGCTGGAACGGGCGGCGGGCTTCACGGCCAAGCCGGGCAAGTGGTGGTGAGCATGAGCGACAATACCAAAACCATCAAAGGCCGCACCGGCGATTGGGAAATCGTCATGGGCCTGGAAATCCACGCCCAGGTGGCGTCAAAGGCCAAGCTGTTCTCCGGCGCCGCCGTCGGCTTCGGCGCGGGGCCGAACGAGCAGGTGTCGCTGGTCGATGCGGGCTTCCCCGGCATGTTGCCGACGCTGAACAAGCACTGCGTCGAACAAGCGGTGAAGACGGGCCTGGGCCTGCGCGCGCAGATCAACCGCCGCAGCCAGTTCGACCGCAAGAACTACTTCTATCCCGACCTGCCGACCGGCTATCAAATCAGCCAGCTCTATTACCCCATCGTGGGTGAAGGCGTGGTCGAGGTGGAGGCCGAGGACGGCAGCTTCTTCAACGTCGGCATCGAGCGGCTGCACCTGGAGCAGGATGCGGGCAAGCTGATCCACGACCTGTCGCCGACCGAAAGCTACGTCGACCTGAACCGGGCCGGCACGGCGCTGATGGAGATCGTCTCTCGTCCCGACCTGCGCACGCCGGACGAGGCGGTGGCCTATGTGAAGAAGATCCGGACCATCCTGATCTATCTGGGCACCTGCGACGGCGACATGGAGAAGGGCAATCTGCGGGCCGACGTGAACGTGTCGGTCTGCCGGGCCGGCAACTACGACAAGTTCAAGGAGACGGGCGACTTTGGCTATCTGGGGACGCGCTGCGAGATCAAGAACGTCAACAGCTTCCGCTTCATTTCTCAGGCGATCCAGTATGAAGCGCGCCGCCAGATCGAGATCCTGGAGGACGGCGGTTCGATCACCCAGGAGACGCGCCTGTACGACCCGACAGCCGGCGAGACGCGCTCGATGCGGTCCAAGGAAGAGGCGCAGGACTATCGCTACTTCCCCGATCCCGACCTGCTGCCGCTGGATCTGGAAGAGGCCTGGATCGCCGAGATCAAGGCGTCGCTGCCCGAGCTGCCGGACGACAAGCGCAAGCGCCTGATGGCCGACTATGGCCTGTCGCAATACGACGCTATCGTGCTGATCTCGGAACAGGCCAAGGCCGACTATTTCGAAGCCGCCGCCAAGGGCCGCGACGCCAAGCTGGTGTCGAACTGGGTCACCAACGAGGTTTCGGCGCGCCTGGCGGCCGAGGGCAAGGACTTCAGCCAGAACCCGCTGCCGGCGGCGCACGTCGCGCAGCTGGTGGAGTTGATCGAGACGAGCGTCATCTCGTCCAAGATCGCCAAGGAGGTCTTCGATCACGTCTGGAACGGCGAAGGCTCGCCGGCCGAGGTGGTCGAGAAGCATGGCCTGAAACAGGTCACGGACACCGGCGCCATCGAAAAGGCCGTGGACGAAATCATCGCCGCCAATCCGGACAAGGCGGCGGCCGTGGCTGAAAAGCCCCAGGCCATAGGCTGGTTCGTCGGTCAGGTCATGAAGGCCACGGGCGGCAAGGCCAATCCGGCGGCGGTCAACGACATCCTGAAGGCCAAGCTGGGGATCTGATATCTGGGGCTGCAGCCCCCAGACCGCCGGCTGGTCGCTAACGCTCGCGACGCGGTCGCTCGCTGCTTGAGCGACGGGGTTCGACTAGAAAAAAGGCCCGGAGAGCGATCTCCGGGCCTTGATCTGTGTTGCGATTACCAGCGCCAGGCGTCGCGAATGACGTCGATGATGTAGCCGTCGAATTCGTCGACCAGATACAGGGTGTTGTCGACGGAAACCCAGCGCGTGCCCTCGGGCGGATAGCCCAGGCCGTAGGTGCGCCAGTCGTTCAGCTGATAGCGCCAAAAGACGTCCGGCAGATACTGGCCGACCAACCACGACCGGCCCCAATAGGAGCGCGGCACGCTGTAGTAGCCCCAGCCCGGCGCAAAGTAGAAGCCGACGCGCACGCCGTTGTAACCCCTGAAGCGCCGATCGTTGCGCCACCAGTCCGAGCGGTGGTTGCGATAGAAGTCGCGCCGCCACTGATCGCCGTTGAAGCGCTGGCGGAACTCGCGGTGCTGACGGTCGCGGTCACGACCGTTGTGCCAGCCCGAGCCCGGACGGTCGGGACGGTTCCAGCCGTTTCCGGGACGGTCGGGGCGTTGACCGCCCGCATTTGGGCGGTCAGGCCGATCGGGTCGGTTCCAGCCGCCCTCGGGCCGGTCGGGACGCTGGCCGCCGGTGTTTGGGCGATCGGGACGGTTCCAGCCGCCTTCGGGCCGGTCGGGACGCTGGCCGCCGGCATTGGGGCGATCGGGACGGTTCCAGCCGCCTTCGGGCCGGTCGGGACGCTGGCCGCCCGCATTCGGACGTTCGCCACCCGACGGGCGCTCGAAACGGGGCGTATCGTTTGCGGGGCGACTGGGACGTTCGGGGCGAGGCTCGCGAGGCCCGTCCTCACGACCCATCTGCGGGCGCTCGGGCCGGTTCATGCCGCGGGCGCGGCCTTCGCGCTGGGGCCGTTCTTGCTGAGCCTGGTCCTGTTCCTGGGCGAGGGCCTGCATCGGAGCTGCAAGCGGGCCGGCGACAGCGGCGATGGCGGTGAAAGCCATCAGGAGGCGTTTCATGGTCTTTGGTTCCTGCACGCCGGGTCTCCGGCGGCTTGACGCGATCATCGATCTGTGGCGATGAACCGAGGCTGAACGCTGTTCGCAATCAAGGGGCTGTCCGAAAAAGCAGAACCCCGCAGGCAAGGCCTGCGGGGTTCGATCGTCCGGTTGTGACGGGGCTTAATAGACGCCCGAGAGGACGCTGGCGATCAGGCCGCTGGCCACGGCGATCATCAGGATATCGTTGCCGGCGTGGACGTAGCGATAGCCGCGGGGCGCCTCGCGAAGGCCGTAAACATAGGGGTCGCGGACATAGTAGTTGCGGTATTGGTAGGGCAGGTATCCGCCCGTGCGCCAGCGATAGTTGCTGTAGCGCGGCTCGACCCGATAGTAGCCATAACTGGGGGCATACCAGTAGCCTGAGCGTGGGCCGTTATAGCCACGGAAGTCGGAGCGGCCGCGCCACCAGTTGCTGTTGTTGCGGTCCCAGCGGTCGTTGCGCCAGTCGCGGCGGTCGTCCCGGCGTTCCGCCCAATAGTCGCGACGGTCGTCGCGGCGGTCGCGACGATAGTCCTCGCGGCTGTCATAGCGACCCTCGCGCCAGTCGCGGCGATCTTCCCGGCGTTCCTGACGGTAGTCGCGGCGGTCGTCACGGCGATCCTGACGATACTCGCGGCGGTCGCGGTCCTGGGCCTGGACGAGCATCGGCACGGCCGTGGTCGACAGGGCGAGGGCGACGACGGCGGCCTTGGTGAGGCGGTTCATCTTCGTGCTCCATTCTGGGTCGCCGACGGATTTGCCGATCCGACCCGTTAATGATGAGCAAGGTCGGATTTGGCGCCTGAATGCTCGCTGAACGATCGCGTTAGATTTGCAGAGCGCGCGTGGGCCGCGCCAGCGAGGCGTGAACGAAAGATTTAGCAAAGATTTCCGAGGTCTGAATCGCGTCAGAGGTATTCATTTCGGCTTTACTGAAAAGTCCGTGTGAGGCCTTGCGCCGTTAACTTTAACTTCAAACCACCGGTATTTGATGGCGTCTCAGAGGCGGGCCCAGAATGGCGCCCGATCAGGAGATACGGTGATGAACGCGCAAGAAATGGCGCACGACCTGCAGGCCCACGACGACGGTCTGCCGCTGCCGACGCCGGACATGTCCGGCGATGACCTGTTCAAGTTAGGCATGATGTATTCGGCCGGATCGGGCGGTTGCCCGATGGACCGGGTGTCGGCCCACATGATCTTCAACCTGGCGGCAATGAAGGGTTCGATCGAGGCGCGCGTCTATCGCCGCGAGATGAGCCTGGAGATGGAACGCGAGGAGATCGCCGAAGCCCAGAAGGCCGCGCGTCGCTACATCGACCAGGGCGTGGTTCAGCTGGTCGCCTAAGCGGCTGGCTCAGAACTGGGCGTAGCCGTTGCCGTTCGATCCGTTGATCGAATAGCTGAAGCCGATAGGCAGTGCGGCGCGCACCTGGGTGAAGAAGGCCGCCAGTTCGCCCAGCGTCGAACGCGGCACGAAGACGATGTCGCCACGCCGCAAGGGCACGACCTCGCCGCCACGCGGACGCAGGTCCACCACCCGCATCATGCGTGATCCGCCGGGACCGCGACGGATCAGGGCCACGCTGTCCTGACGCGACGTCGGGGCAAACCCGCCGGCCTGGATCACCGCCTGATAGGCGTCCAGATCGCCGATCATCTCGAAGACGCCCGGGTTGCGCACCTCGCCGTCGACCCAGACGCGGATCGGGCCGGCCTGGCGCAGGGTGACCTCGACAATAGGGCGCACCAGCTGGGATGCATAGGCCGTCGAGACGACCTGCTGAAGCTGGGGCAGGGTGCGATCCGCCGCCATGACCGATCCGATCAGGGGCAGGGCGATACGGCCGTCGGGACCGACCCTGAGCGTGCGTGTCAATTCCGAAGCCGTCGGCGTCGCCACCTCGATCTCGTCGCCGGGATACAGCAGATATTCCGGCTCCTGGTCCGTCCAGGGCGCGAAGGGCACCCCGGAGAGCGCGTCGTAGGGCGATCGGTCGACGCGCCGCAGATCGCGAACGCCGCCGCCCCCGCCGCAGGCCGCCAGCGACGCGGCGATGGAGGCTGAACCCAGGGTCAGCAGAAACAGGCGGCGATCGGTCAGCATGGGAATCGGTCGGCCTCGACGAGGGATATCGGGCAACCTCGCCGGTTATGGGTAATCATCGGTTAACGCCGGTGGGCGAAGGGTGAGGAACACACGCCTTTCAAGGGATTCGGCCCGCCCGATGCGCTCCACCGCACACGTCACCACAAGGCCGCGCTACGGCGTTCTGGACGTGATCGGCCTGTTGTTCCGCGAACTGCTGCTGATGATCGTCGTCTTCGTGGTGATCCTGGGGCTGGGTTTCGCCGCCGCCATGACGCTGAAGAAGAGCTACACCGCCACCGGCTCGGTGTTCGCAGGCGTGGGTCAGGAATACGTCTATCAGCCGCGCGTCGGCACGGCAGAACGCGGCCAGGCGCCGCAGGGCGACGAGGTCGCCAACTCGGAAGCCGCCATCCTGGGCTCCAGCGCCGTGCGTCAGAAGGTGGTCGATGTTCTCGGCCCCGCCGCCATCCTCGGCGAGCCGCCCAAGGGCAGTCCGCAG